>JBPCNK010000188.1:0-31919 GCA_051001345.1 Acidobacteriota bacterium
CGCAAGCCCTAGGCGAGAGCTTGTTGGAGAGCCGGACGCGGGAAATCTGCATCTCCGGTTCGAGGAGGGGAAGGTGAGTCGGGCTACTGCTAGCCTCGCTCTCCTTCCTACTCTACCGGCACTGAAATTTCAAACTGGCTGAATTGATGCAATAACGCAAGCCCGTCGGCGCCGGGCCGTCATCGAAGACGTGGCCCAGGTGCGCATCGCAGCGGCTGCATACCACTTCGGTCCGGCTCATCAACACGCTGTTGTCGGTTTCGTCGGCCACGCTCTCTGGTTCGATCGGTTGCCAGAAGCTCGGCCAGCCGGTCCCGGAATCGAATTTCGTTGTGGAATCAAACAGCTCATTGCTGCAGCAGGCACAGCGGTAAATTCCTGCCTCCTTGGTGGCATGGTATTGGCCGGTAAAGGCGCGTTCGGTTCCCTTTTTTCGAGCAATTGCGTACTGTTCGGGCGTCAGCTCGCGCTTCCACTCCTCGTCGGTCTTGCGGATTTTTTCCTTCATGAAGTCATAATACCGCCTGATATGATGCGCCGATAGTCTTGAGGATGGTTGACATGAAATTATCGAAGTTGCTTTTCGCCTGGTTCGCAATCATCGCGCTGTCGTCGCCGGCGCTTTTGTCCCAGACCCACCGCGCCTCGATTCGCGGGACCGTAAGCGGTCCTGCCGGCAACGGTCTAGCTGGCGCCACCATTACCCTGACCAACGACTCGACGGCCGAAGAACGCCGTACAACCAGCAACGAAGCGGGTGGGTATAGCGTGTCGCTTTTGTCGCCGGGCCGCTACCAGCTGACGGCCGAGTTGGACGGTTACAAGAAAGCAGTCGAGAAGATCGGCCTGCACGTTCACCAGGAGCTGCGGCTCAATCTGCGGCTGGAAGTGGGCGCACCATCCGACGAGGTGGTTGTCACGGCGCCGCGCTCCACGCTGCGCCGCGAGTCGGCTGCCTTGGGAACCGTCATCGAGACCCGCCAGATCACAGGTCTTCCCCTGGATGGACGCAACTTCCTGCAGTTGAGTTTGCTGGCGCCCGGGGCGGCGCCGGCAGCGCCAGGCTCGGCCGGTTCGGTCCGGGGAGACTTCGCGTTCAACGTCAACGGAGCGCGCGAAAACTCCAATAGTTTTCTGCTCGACGGCGTCTACAATCTGGACCCCAAGTTGAACACGTTCGCGGTCAACCCGCCAGTCGACGCCATCAACGAATTTGAAATACTGACCAGCTCCTATGACGCGTCGTTTGGACGCAGCGCCGGCGCCCAGGTCAACGTCGTCCTCAAGTCCGGAGGCAATGCGTTCCACGGCGCCGCCTACGAGTTCCTGCGCCACGATGCGCTGGATGCGCGCAATTTTTTTGCTCCGGGCGCGGGGCCGGCGCCGCGCTACCGCCGCAACCAGTTTGGAGCGTCGCTGGGCGGGCCGCTGGAGGCAAACCGGACGTTTTTCTTTGCCGATTACGAGGGCACGCGGGTGCGCGAAGGCATCACGCGTCTCAGCAATGTTCCGACCGCCGCCGAGCGGGCGGGCGATTTTTCAGCCAGCCTTTTTCGCAGGCCGATCGATCCATTCACCCAGCAGCCGTTTCCCGGCGGCCGGATTACGGCCAACAGGATTCACCCCGTCGGCGGCGCGATTGCGGCCTTGTACCCTCTGCCCAATCGGGCGGAGCCGTTTCAAAATTTCGTGTCTTCGCCGCTGCTGCGCGATCGCAATGACCACTTCGATGCGCGCATCGATCACTCCATCGGTGAGAGCTCCGACCTGGCGGTGCGGTACAGCTTCGGCGATCGCGATCTGTACGATCCTTTTTCGGGACCGGCATTCGCGACCGTTCCCGGTTATGGGACCAATATCCCGCGCCGCGGACAGAACGTCATGGTCAGCGAAACACATGTCCTGTCCCCGTCGCTCCTCAATGAGGCGCGCTTTGCTTTCAACCGCGTCGCGGCCGGCTCCTTCCACGAAAATCTGGGCCGCAGTCTCAATCGTTCCGTCGGGCTGCCGGAGTTGTCCACGAACCAGCGCGACTTTGGTCTCAGTTTTATTACCGTCTCGGGATACTCGCCGCTCGGCGATGAGTTCAACAATCCGCAACACAGCGTGACCAACACGTTTCAGTTTCTCGACACGGCGTCGCTTGCGCGCGGCAATCATCTGGTCAAGTTCGGCGTGGACGTTCGAGCCACGCAGCAGAATGCTTTCCGCGATGTGCAGTCACGGGGTTTCCTGACCTTTTCCGACCAGGTGCCGATTACAACCAACGCGCTGGCGGACCTGCTGATCGGGTTCCCTCTAATTACCGGAGGCGCGCGCGTCGACAACCACCAGCATCTGCGCACCGAAAGCTATAACGCCTACGTCCACGACCATTACAGAATGCGGTCCAATTTGACGGTGTCGGCCGGCCTGCGCTACGAATACAACTCTCCGTCCGTCGATGCGTTCAACCGCACAAATCTCTACGACCCAGCAACCCGGTCCCTGCTTGCGGCAGGCAGCGCCGGGATGCCCCGGGCGGGCCACCGCAGCGACCGCAACAACTGGGCGCCCAGGATCGGCCTGGCCTGGACGCCGCACGGGAGCCAGTCGACGGTCGTGCGCGCGGGCTACGGCGTCTACTACGATCAGGCGCCGCTTGCGCCCAGCGAGGCGCTCTACTTCAATGTCCCGTACTTCGACTTCAGTTTGTTTTTCTCGCTGCCCGGACTTCCGCTGACCCTGTCCGACCCGTTCCCGCGGGCGTTCCCGTTTCCGTTGCCGGACACGGCCCTGGCCATTCAACGGGATCTCAAGACGGCCTTCATGCAGCACTGGAACTGGACGGTCCAGCAGCAGCTCGGCCGTAACCGTATCCTGGAGGCAGGCTACGTGGGATCGCGCGGGACCAAGCTGCTGACGGCGCGCGACATCAACCAGCCGCGCCCCAGCGCGCAGCAGTTCAATCCGCGGCCGGTGCCCCAGTTTGACGATATCAATTTGCTGGAGTCGCGCGGCAATTCCAGCTATCACAGCCTGCAGCTGCGCTTTCAGCAGAGTCTCGATACCGGCCTTTCAGTCCTTTCGTCCTACACCTGGTCGAAGTCGCTCGACGACGCGTCGCACTTTTTTTCCAGCGCGGGCGATCCGAACTTTCCGCAGGACAGCTTCAATGTGGCGGCCGAACGAGGCCGGTCGAATTTTGACGTGCGGCAGCGTTTCTCTGCCAGCTTTTCCTACGAACTTCCAATCGGCAAGGGTCACGCACGGCTGGGAGATGACGGCTGGATCTCTTCGCTGCTAGGCGGTTGGCAGACCTGGGGGATCGTCACATTGCAGACCGGCCGCCCGTTTACCGTCGCGCTGCTGCCGGAAATCGACAACAGCAACACGGGCCGCTCCAGTCTGGGTTTCGGCGCCAATGATCGTCCCCACCGCACCGGCGCCGGCACTTTGTCAAATCCGCAGCCGGGCCGCTGGTTTGACACATCGGCCTTCACGTTTCCCGCGCGCGGAAATTTTGGAAATTCCGGCCGCAACATCCTGGACGGAGACGGATTTCAGAACGTGAATCTGTCCCTGATCAAAGACACGGCGCTGGGCGAGAACCTGACGCTGCAACTGCGGGCCGAGTCCTTCAACTTGTTCAACCACCCGAATCTGGATTTGCCGGACAATTTTCTCGGCTCGCCCACATTCGGCCGCATCGTGTCCGCCCAAAGCCCGCGGCGCATTCAATTCGGGTTGAAATTGATTTTCTAGGGGCGCTCGTTGCAAGGAAAAAGCAAAAGCAGTCACGAATTACACGAATGAACCCGAATGACCCGAACGCTCCTAGGTCCATCGTACCAGGTTGGCACCGCCCCTTTTGAACCAGACAGCAAATCCCGATCAGCGGATTTCGAGTTAATTCGTTTCATTCGTGTAATTCGTGACTGCTTTTGCTTTTCTTTTCAATCATTCAGTCATAGACCATCGCAGCGGGGATCAGGACGTGGTCGTGCTCATTGACGTGCTCGTGACCGGCATCGATTACCCGTACTGACATCGGCGGTGCCTCCCAGGCTACGTCCTACTTGTATTCCTGCTACTTGTCAGTTGCCACTTGAATGCAGTACAAATTCTTTTCGCCCCGGATGAAGATCTTGCCGCCGGCGATGGCCGGCGAAGCGTAGACCGGTTCCCCCACCGTGTTGGTCGCGATGACGGAGTGCTGCGGGCCGGCTTGAACGACGAAGGTGTCACCGTCTTCGCTCGTCAGAAGAATCTTTCCGCCAAACGCGACCGGCGAAGCCGTAAAGGTCGCCGGCACCGGCACGCGCCCGCCCTCATAGCGGACTGCCCCCGTGCGCGCGTCCAGACAGGTCAGGATGCCCGTGTCGGTTGTCAGGTACAGGTAATCGCCGTAGAGGATCGGCGAGGGAACATAGGCGGTTCCTTTGTCATACGTCCACGCGATTTTGGCCGTGCCGGTCAAATCTCCCGCCCCGCCTAGACGGACAGCGATGACGCGCTTGACCGGGTATCCGGCCGAAAGGATGACCAGATCATGGCCGGCCACGGGCGTCGGTATGGCGTTGCTGCCAACTCCCTTGCTGCGCCACAGTTCTTTGCCGCTGGCCGGATCGTAGGCAATGATAAATTCGTTGCCGCTTGTGATCAGTTCGTCCCGAGAACTGCCCTCGACCACAATCGGTGTGGTCCAACTCGATTGAACTTTGCGCGGCGTTCTCCAGGCTTCCTTGCCGTTCTTCTTCTCGACGGCGGCGATAAAGGAACCATCGCCCATTCCCAGGTCGCATTGAAGAATGACCAGGTCCCGATACAGCACCGGGGACGTGCCCGGTCCCATGCCGGCTTTGCCCATTCCGCCAAGCGATTTCTTCCAGAGCAGTTTGCCGTCAAAGTCGTAGCAGTACAGTCCCTCCGATTCGAAAAACGCGAAGACGCGCCGCCCGTCGGTCACCGGTGTCGGCGAAGCGTATGTATTTTTCTTGTGGCGGTTATCGTAGACGGTTCCCTCAAATGCCGTTTTGTCCCACAGGACTTTCCCGGTCTCTGCATCGAGGCACAGGACTTTGAGCGTCTGGTGGCGCGTGGCGCCAGTGCTGTCGGGGTGAAGGAATTCCTTGTCGTAGAAAACATGTTTGACGGCGGCGGCGCCCGGAACAACGTCGCCTTCAATCGATGTCGTTAGAAATAGTTTTTTCCCCCAGACGATGGGCGACGAATGTCCCCGGCCGGGCAGAGGCGTCTTCCAGGCGATGTTTTTCGTTGCGCTCCACTCCGCCGGAAGCTTGGTTTCCTGTGAAATGCCCTGGCTTGCGGGCCCGCGCCATTGCGGCCAGTCTGCCGGTCCGGCCAGTGCGGTGCCGGCAGCTGTCATGATGGCAAGAAATACGAGCCAAGAATTACGAGGCATTAAGAATCTCCTATTAACCTGAATTGTATTCACCGCAGAGACGGCATAATCGCAACCGTATGCCGTATGCCGTATGCCGCACCCGCTCCCTCACGGTCGCGGCTCTGTTGGTGCTCCGTCGCCGGCCTGCGGCATACGGCATACGGTATTTAGTCAACGGCAAGCGCTATCGAGCGCCGCCAATTCCAAACAAATGATGCTGCGTCCTTACAAAAATCTGGTCCCCTGAAATCGCCGGCGTGGCCATGGAGACTTCGCCCATCGGATTGGTGGCCAGTAACTCGTAGGTCGCTCCGGCCTTGACTACAAAGACGTCGCCGTCTTCGCTGGCCAGATAGATGCGGCCGGCGGCGGCAACCGGTGAGGCGCTAAACGAGCCGCCCCGGCCCGCGATGCGCTCCTGGTAGATCTTCTCGCCGGTCTTGGCGTTGTAGCATGCCAGCACGCCGTTGTTTGCGCAGGTAAAAAGGTGATCGCCCACGACGATCGGCGTCGGCATGTAAGGGCCGCCGCGCTTGAGGCTCCAGGCGATGTGCTCGTTGGAGGTCTGCCCTTCCTTGAGCGTGATGTCTCCTTCTGCTCCGGGACGAATCGCGTAGATGGGCTGAACGGGACGATAACCCGCCGCGACAAAAATCAGATCGTGCGCCGCAAACGGCGTCGGCGCGGTAATCTCCGAATTGCCCGACAGCTTCCAAAGTTCCTTCCCGGTCAGCGGGTCGTAGCCGCGGATGGATTTCGTCGCGTTTGTGATCAACTCCGCTCGCGTCTTGCCTTCGTAGACGGTGGGAGTCCCCCACGATGGAATCTCCTGGCGCGGGGTGCGCCAGACTTCCTTGCCGGTCTTGATGTCATAGGCCGCAACGAAGGAATCCTTTTGAACGTCGCACTGCACGATGACGAGGTTCTTGAAGATGACAGGCGAGCTGGCCGTCCCCCATTGATAGTCCGGATCATAGAACCAGCCGGCATCCAGCACGCCGAGATCCTTCTTCCAGACAAGCTTGCCATCGACGTCATAGCAGTAGAGTCCTTCGGATCCGAAAAACGCCACCACGTACTTTCCGTCAGTCGCGGGCGTCGACGAGGCATGGCTGGCTTTGATGTGCCGCTTGATTTTCGGAACGCCCTGGAACGAATCGCGCTGCCACAGGATCTTGCCGCTGTTTTTGTCCAGGCAATAGACCCTCCAGATGTGAGCCGTCGTATCCTCGGCCGACGTGACGTCGCCGTAGAGCCCGGGACGAAATACCGATTTCGGATCGCTGCTGATCGCAGTCGTCACGAAAACGCGATCGTTCCAGACAATCGGACTGGAGTGCGCCAACCCGGGAATCGGGACTTTCCACAGAATGTTGGTGGACTTGGTGGCGTCCCACTGCACGGGAGGATTGGAAGCCTCGGCGACTCCCGACGCATTCGGCCCGCGAAACGAAGGCCAGTTCTGGGCCTGGACAAGCACAGGCAACAGCAAAAGAAACAAACCGCAGCGAAAAGCGCTTGCGGCATTGTCAATGGATGCTTCTCCTGGCAGGCGCGGCGAGTTTCGTCGGCTTCTACTGCGAGACACGGACCCGCTCGCGGTCGCTCGCGGCACCGTTGTTGGTTGCTTCTCTGGCAGGCCCGGGGATTTGGTTCTCTTCATTTTTTGTCTTCCACACGCTTGTACTGCGTGATTGTGTCTCCACTCTTTACCTTGATTCCCGCGACCTTCTCGCCCTCCATCTCAAACGTGATGGTGATATTGGGGAACTCCAGCGGAAAAAATGTAACCTTGTCGGTGGCGCCCATGGTCGTGTTCTGACCGGGCGGTCCGCCTGCGAGCTTTCCATCTCTGACCGCAAAAATCAGGTCTCCAGTAGCGCTGCGGTAGGTGCCCGCGTAACTTTGCAGAGTCGCTGCATCGCCCACAAAATCCGGTTTTGGCGGCTGCGCCCCGGCCTTGCGGAGCAGTTCCGCAATTTCGTTGCGATTGGCGCGCATGGCCGCGGCAAGCGCCGGCGTGAGCGCATCGGCCGAAAGCCCGCCCTGGTCAAGCACTGCCTGAACGAGGCTCTCGTGGCCCTGCCGAACGCCCGTCATCAGCGCATCGGCTGCTCCCTTGGCGCCATGTTTCAACAACAGCCGAACAATCTCCGCGTGTTTGTTGCCCGCTGCCCAGGAGATCGGAGTCGCACCATAGAATGTGTCCTTGGCGTTGGGATCGGCGCCTCGTTCGAGCAACAGCAGGACTATTTCCACGTGGCCTTTGTCGGAAGCGTAGGAAAGGGGCGTGGCGCCGTAAGCGGTCTTCGCATTGACATCGGCACCGCGCTCAAGCAGCGCCCGAACCGCCGCCAGATCGCCTTTTCGGGCGGCCACCAGCAAATCTTCGTTGGACGTCTGTTGTCCCACGAAGGGCAATAGAATTAGGGCGAGTGATATTTTCAGAAGTTGGATTGGCATGGTTTGGTTCCAGTAGGCAGCGGGCAGTAGGTAGCGGGCAGTGTGCGTTCACCGCGGCACCGCCCACTGCCTTCTGCCTTCTGCCTTCTGCCTGCTGCCTACCGCGTTGGAACATTCTACAACCTCTATTTCCCCGTAGTATGAGAAACTTAAGGGCTCACAGTTCGTATCTACGGATGGATCAATGAGCAACCACTTTTTTGGAAAACGCCTTGTAGTCCTGGTGCTGGCGGCGACTACAGGGTTGGCCGGCGCGGTTGCGGCAGCCGACTGGCCTGACTGGCGCGGCCCGGCGCGAAATGGCACGTCCGGCGAAAAGGGCTTGCCGGAGCGATGGTCACCCTCGGGCGCGAACCTGTCCTGGAAAGCGCCTTTCGGCGCGCGTTCCACGCCAGTCGTTTTTGGCAACCATCTGTACCTACAGAACTCGAAAGGATCGGAAGAAACGCTGCAGGAACGCGTCGTGTGCCTGAACGCCGACACTGGCAAACTACTTTGGGAATACGCCTTCAACGTCTACATGAGCGATGTTCCGCCGCATCGCATCGGGTGGGCTTCGCCCGTTGTGGACACGTTCAACGGCAACGTTTATGTCTTCGGAGTTGGCGGGACACTTCTCGGCCTTTCCAGCGCTGGAAAACTGTTGTGGGAACGTTCGCTGGCCGAAGATTTTGGACTGGTGACGACTCACGGCGGGCGGACCGTCTCCCCAATCGTCGACGGGGGACTGGTCATCGTCAGCGGTGTCACCACCGGTTGGGGCGATCAGGCGCGCGCCGCCCACCGCTTCATGGCTTTTGACAAGAGGACCGGCGCGACCGTCTGGGTCAGTTCGCCGGGCGGGCGGCCGTTCGATACAACGTACTCGCCGCCAATCATTGGAGACATCAACGGCAAGAGTTTGCTGATCGCCGGCGGCGGTGACGGCACCATCCACGCGCTGAAGACGAAAACCGGCCAGCCCGTCTGGAAATACGTGATCAGCAAGCGCGGTTTGAACACGGGCGTGGTTCTCAAAGACACGACAGCCATTGTGTCCCACAGTGAGGAAAACCTCGACAGCAGCGAGATGGGATTGCTGGCAGCCATCGATGCGACCGCCCAGGGAGACATCGGCAAGGACAAGGTCAAGTGGGCCAAAACGGGGTTTCAGGGCGGCTTTTCGTCTCCCGTGATCGACGGCGATCGGATCTACCAGGTCGATAACGGCGCCAATCTTTTCGCGTTCGACTTTGCATCCGGAAAGCAATTGTGGACGCTCAATCTGGGCACGATCCAGAAGTCGTCGCTGGTGCTGGCCGACGGCAAACTCTATGTCGGATCGGAGAACGGAAGATTCTTTATTCTCAGACCCGGCGCGGAAAGTTGCCAGATTCTCGATGAAGATCAGATGGGGACGGATACGGCGCCCGAAGCCATCATTGCTTCCGTTGCGGTCTCCCAGGGAAGAGTCTTTCTAGTGACAACCGAAGCGCTTTATTGCATCGGCAAGAAGCCTGCTGGCGATGTCGGACGTGGGATGAACGGTTCTGCCAGAACCGGCAATGAGGTGCCGACACACATTCAAGTTATTCCCACCGAGCTGGTTCTGGAACCGGGCCAAGCCGTCGCGCTCCGCGCCCGTCTGTTCAATGACAACGGCTTCTTCTTGCGCGAGGAGGCTGCCACATGGTCTCTGGAACAACTGCGCGGAACCATCGAGGGTGGCCGTTTTACGCCCGCAGCCGACATCTCGGCTCAGGCCGGTCTGGTGAAGGCTACCGTGGGATCTGTTTCCGGAACGGCGCGCGTGCGTGTTGTTCCGAAGCTGCCATGGGAATTCACCTTCGATACGTCCGACACGGTGCCCACGCATTGGATTAACGCTGGGCCCAAGTATGCGATCCGCGACCTCGAAGGAAACAAAGTCCTGGTCAAACTGGCCGACAACGCCGCGACCAAGCGCGCGCGCTCCTATTTTGGCCCCGCCCTGAGCGGCTACACGATCGAAGGCGACGTTCGCGCCATCGAAAGGCGCCGCCAGATGGGCGACGCCGGAGTCGTGGCCCAGCGCTACGGGCTCGTGCTCTTTGGCAACCATCAGCGCATGGAATTGGAGTCGTGGCAACCCGAGACCAAGCGCACCGTCGAAGTTCCTTTTGCGTGGAAGGCCGACACATGGTATCGGCTCAAGCTCCGAGTGGACAACGAGGCGGGTGGGAAAGTTCGCGCCCGCGGAAAAGCCTGGCCAGTGGGCGAGGCGGAACCGGCTGCGTGGCAGATCGAACGGGTCGATCCGATCGGCAACCGCCAAGGCAGCCCCGGTATTTACGCCGATGCGACCTTCGAGATTTTTTTCGACAATTTGAAAGTGACTCCTAATCGATGAGACAAGACAAAAAGATCCGTAGCACCGGCCTCTGGCCTGCGGTTTTTTTCCTATCAGTCGCTGCAATTGCCGCGGCGATTGTGCCGGCGTCTCCGATTCCGGTCGCCGCTTCGGACCCGGGCGGTGACTGGCCGATGTGGGGCGGCACGGCCGACCGCAACATGGTATCGGCGATGAAAGGACTGCCGATCAGTTGGGACGTGGCCACCAAGAAAAACATCAAGTGGGTGGCGGCCCTGGGATCGCAGACCTACGGTAACCCGGTTGTGTCCGGCGGCACGGTGTTTGTCGGAACCAACAATGAAGTTCTGCGCGACCCTAAACAGACGGGCGATCGCGGCGTGCTCATGGCTTTTCGCGAAGACAACGGAGAATTCCTCTGGCAGCTCACGCACGAAAAACTGCCGGCCGGCCGCGTCAACGACTGGCCGTTTCAGGGGGTCTGCTCTTCCCCGCTGGTCGAGGGCGAGCGGCTCTACTACGTCACCAACCGGTGCGAGGTCCTGTGTGTCGACACACGTGGTTTTCGCGATGGCGAAAACGACGGGGAGTTCAAGAGCGAGAAATTCACAGGGGAGTTCGACGGCGACATCATCTGGAAATTTGACATGATGGAGGAGGTGGGATCTTTCCCGCACAACATGGCCAACGCCTCGCCCGTCTCGTTCGGAGACTTGATTTACGTCAGCACCTCCAACGGCCAGGATGAGAGCCACGTCAATATCCCGTCGCCGCGGGCCCCCAGCATCATCGCGATCAACAAGAAGACCGGGAAACTTGCCTGGGAAGACAACTCCGTCGGCGAACGCATCCTGCATGGCCAATGGTCGTCTCCAACGGTGGCCCGCATCGGGGACGTCGATCAGGTCATGATGGGACAAGGCGATGGATGGATCCGCGGTTACGAAGCGCTGACCGGAAAAAAACTCTGGGAATTCGATACCAATCCGAAACAGTCCGTCTGGCCCAAGACGCGCAACGAGCTGATCAGCACTGCGGTTGTCTACAACGGATTGATCTATATCGCCAACGGCCAGGATCCCGAGCACGGCGAAGGAGTCGGCCACCTCTACTGCATCGACGGCACCAAGCGCGGCGACATCACCGAAACGGGCCGCGTATGGCACTACGACAAGATCCGCCGCTCCGTCTCGACGGCCGCGATTTACGACGGCCTGATCTACTATCCCGACTTCAGCGGCTTTGTGCATTGCCTGGACGCCAAGACCGGCCAGGTCTACTGGGTGCACGATCTCTTTGCGGCCGTATGGGGTTCGCCGTTGGTTGCCGACGGCAAGGTCTACGTTGGCGACGAGGACGGTGACGTCGTGGTTCTTCAGGCCGGCAAAGAAAAGAAGGTTCTGGCCGAAAGCAATCTGGGCAGCGCGGTCTATTCGACCCCCGTTCCGGCCAACGGCGTTTTGTTTCTCAACAGCCGCAATGAGTTGTTTGCGTTGCAGGAGAAAGCGGTGCCGCGACCGTAAGGGAGCGGCCCTGCGCAGGAGACCTTAATGCGAATGCCGACCCTATTGATTCTACTGCTCGCTCAAGCCGGGCCTTCAATCCCCAATTCCCTGGAGCCTGGAGCCTGGAGCCTTATGCGTGAGGAGCACTTGATGCGAATACTGATACCAGTTCTATTGATTTTAGCCCTCGCCCAAGGCACCCCCGCACTCGCGGCCGACGTTACGGGCGGCTGGGATTTTGCCGTCGAGACGGGGATGGGAACCGCCAACCCGGTTTTTGTCTTCAAGCAGGAAGGACAGAAGCTGACGGGAACCTACACCGGTGTGTTCGGAGAGGCGATCCTTGAGGGAACGGTCGAGGAAAACCAAATCCGATTTGTGCTCAAGGTGAAGTACGAGGACGCCGACATCGTGGTGACGTATTCGGGAGCCATCGACGGCGATTCCATGAAAGGCACCGTCACGTTCGGAGATCTGGGAGACGCGACGTGGACAGCGCGAAGGCGCAAGCCTCCCCAATGAACTGTTTGTTTCTTACGGAGAAATAGTAGCCTGGACCAAGATGGCTTTCACCGCAGAGGACGCGCAGAGAAAGCACGGATGAATATTGCCTTGAATCGAACATTTCAATCTCACCTGACCTTCTTTAGCTCTGCGCCTTCTCTGCGTCCTCTGCATTACCAGTTGGCGAAGTCTTGTCTCAGCAAGATTTTCGATCCCGCTTCCTTTTTACCGGCCCGCAGCCTTCCGGCCGCGGCTCTGTTGGCGCTCCGTCGCCGGCCTGCGGTATACGGCATACGGCATACGGCATACGGTTGCGGCAATGCCGCGCTGCGTCTCTGCGGTAAAAACCATCTCGTCAGCGCCAGCAATTCATTTCCGTCATCGACGTGATGGAACCCGCCGAATTTCACTGCCACACGCGCGTCCTGTTTGGTCCCGGCGTCGTTGCCCAGCTTGAGCCGATCGCCCGCCAGTTTGGATTCCGCCGCTCGCTTGTCGTGGCCGACCGCGGCGTAGCCGCCTGCGGCTATGTCGACCAGGTTGGCGAACTGCTCTCCAAGGCCGGCGCGGAAGGTTTCCACTTTCAGGATTTTCATTCCAATCCCGACAGCGACATGATCGAATCGGGCCGCGCCTTTGCAGCGCTGCTGGCCGTCGATTCGATTATCGGCCTCGGCGGAGGCAGTTCGATGGACTGCGCGCGCGCCATCAATTTCGTTCTGACCAACGGCGGCCACATCCAGGACTATGAAGGTTACGGCAAGGCGCAACGCCCGCTGCTGCCGATGATCGGAATTCCCACTACGTCGGGTACGGGAAGCGAGGCGCAAAGTTACGCGCTGATCTCCCACGCCAAGACCCACGTCAAGATGGCCTGTGGTGATCCGAAGGCGGCCTTTCAGGTCGCGCTGCTCGATCCGGTCCTTACGCTGTCGCAGCCTGCCGAGGTGACCGCTGCAACCGGTTTTGACGCCATAGCGCACGCCGTCGAGACATTTACATCGACCCGCCGCAGCCCGTTTTCGGAACCCTTTTCACGCCACGCCTGGCGGCTGCTGGAGTCCAACTTCGAACGAGTCCTCCAAAGCCCCGACGATCTGGAGGCGCGCGGCGCAATGCAGCTGGGAGCGCACTTTGCAGGAATCGCCATTGAGAACTCGATGCTCGGCGCTACGCATGCCTGCGCCAATCCCCTGACGGCCCGCTACGACACGACGCATGGCGTAGCCATCGCGTTGCTGCTGCCGAGCGTTGTCCGTTGGAATCGGGCCGCGGCCGCGCAGCAATACGTCGAGCTGGAGAGTTACAGAGCCGCGCGCGTAAGCGAGCGGCCAATCTCCGCCACAAATGACCCAACAGAAACCCTTGCCCGGAGACTGGAACAATTAGCCGCCGCCGGTAACTTTCCCTCTCGGGCGCCGGCGGTTCCCAAGGAAGATCTGCCCGCGCTGGCCCGCCAGGCTGCCGAGCAGTGGACCGCCCGTTTCAATCCGAGACCGTTCGACGCAGCCGGAGCCCTGGAGATTTACGAATGCGTTTTCTGAAGCGATCGTTGCGGTGGTGGGCCTGCGGCCTTCTGTTTGCCGCTTGCTTGAGCCTTGCGGCGCAGTCATTCGGTCAACAAAGCCGCGGGCAGGACGGCCGCGCCACTTCCGACTGGCCCCAATTTCGCGGCAACGCTCAATTGACCGGTGTTGCAGCCTTGTCGCCGCCTGTGACGCTGAAGGTTGTCTGGACGTACGAAGCGGGTTCGCCCATAGAGTCCTCGGCGGCTGTCTCCGCAGGCGTTGTCTATGTGGGAACGCAGTCGGGCGACCTGCTGGCGCTCGATCTTCAGACGGGTGCGCTGCGCTGGAAGTATGCGACAGGATCCCGAGACGGCATCGGCGAGTCGTCGCCGGCAGTCGCCGCAGGAGTCGTCTACATCGGCGATCTCTCGGGGGTCTTGCACGCCGTCGATGCGGCCAGCGGCAAGAAACTGTGGAGTCACGCCACCGCCAGCGAGATCAAGTCCTCGCCGGTTGTCAGCGGCGATCGCGTCCTCGTCGGCTCCTACGACGAGCACCTCTACTGCTTGGCGGCGCGCAGCGGAAAGCTGCTCTGGAAATTCAAGGTCGATGGACCGGTCCACTGCGCTGCGGGTGTGGCCGACGGCATGGCCTACATCTCCGGATGCGACGAAGTCTTTCGAGCTGTCCGCATTTCCGATGGCAAGCAGGTCTTTGCGGTTTCTTCCGATGCGTACACGGGTGCTTCGCCTGCGTTGTCCGGACAGTTTGCTTATTTCGGAACGTTCAACAATGAAGTGCTCGCGGTCAATTTGCGCTCGCGGAAGGTCGCTTGGCGCTTCCAGGATCCGCGCAGGCAGTTTCCCTTTTATTCATCGGCCGCCGTGGCGTCCGGCAAAGTCGTTCTGGGCGGTCGCGACAAAATGGTCCACTGTCTGGATGCGCGGACCGGGCGAAGCCTCTGGACGTTTGCGACGCGAGCACGCGTGGAGTCTTCGCCGGCGGTGGCCGGAGGACGGGTGTATGTCGGATCCAATGACAATCGTTTCTACGTGCTGGATCTTGGAACGGGAAAGAAACTGTGGGAGTTCGATGCCGCCGCGCCGATCTCGGCATCTCCGGCCATTGCCGGAGGCCGCGTAGTGGTGGGGACTCTGGATGGGAAGTTGTATTGCTTTGGGTAATTCCGATTCAAGGGCGCCAGCATTGCCGGTAGAAACCGTATGCCGCAGGCCGTATGCCGTATGCCGCAGGCGCTTTTCGGGATCGCGAGAATTCCGATTCATGCATCAAATCCCTTTGTGTTCCTCTGTATTCTTTGTAGTACTGACTCTCGAAAACCTTTGCATTTCGCGACGATTCTCGATTACGCCCCAATCTGCCGGCCCGGCCTGCGGCATACGGCATACGGCATACGGTTGCGGCTACGCGACGCGCCTCTGGGCGGGGTCGACTTGCACAACCTGACGCCGAAAATATTTTTCCAGCGTCGCCGGCGACGGCTTGCGCGTCAGGGCTGAAACAACAATCATCAACAGCGCCGACATGAGCACCATCGGGACCACCGGCATGAATCCAAAAACGGCCGTCCCCCCTGGAGTCCGCGAAAGAACATCGAGACCTCCCAGCGACCAGACGGCAACAGGCGGGCCCGGCGCGGGCGCCGGCACGATGTGCTGGAAGGCCGCCACGGCCACAACCGCCACAGCAGTCCACAGCGTCACGGCAAAAGCGCCCCAGCGCGTGCTGCCCCGCCAGAACAACGCCGCAACCAGCAGCGGCGACAAGGCCGCATATCCCGAAAACGCATACTGGATGGCCAGCTCGAAAATTGTCTCGGGCGCCTGCAGCGCCACGACGTACGCAAAGACCGTCAGGATGATGACAAAGACGCGTCCGGTCATAACCTGCACCGTTTCGCCAAAGCGCGCCTTTCCCCCGTAGTAGGCGAAGATATCCTCGGTAAACATCGTCGACAATGCCAGGATCTGTGAATCGCTCGCCATCACGGCCGCCATGATCCCGGCGCCCAGCAGACCAGCCAGCCACAGCGGCGCGTAGCGTTTGAGCAACACCAGAATGACATCGTCGCCGGCGGCCTTCTCGCGCAGTTCGTCGCGTTGCTCGGGCGCCAGCGTCGGACCCTGTGTGACCAGCGCCCGGCGCGCTTGAAGCTTCGCCTGGATTGCCGGAACATCTTTAACCTGGTTGGCGGTGACTCCAAGAAACACGCAAGGCAGCCAGATCGCCATGATGCAAAGCGGATAGAAGATGACCGTCTTCTTGAACTGGTTCATACGCCGGGCCGTCAGGCAGAAAATACAGATATGCGGAAATGCGATGGCCGAAAGCGGTATGAACGTGTAGCTGAAAAAGTAGTACGGCGAGATGCGCTCGCGCGTCAGCAGCGGCGCCAGCGCCGGGGCGGCCGCTATTCGTTCCATCACCTGCGAGAAGCCCCCCATCCCGGCGCCGATGACAACGACGGCGATCGCGCCAAAGCACAGAAACAGCACCGTTTGAAACGCGTTGACCCAGGCGGTGCCGCGCATGCCTCCGAAAAATACGTAGCTCATGACCACCATCGCGACGATGGCGCCGCCCAGCCAGAACGGCACGAGCCCGCCACTGATGGCCGAGAGCGTCGTACCGCCTCCCATCACTCCG
Organism: Acidobacteriota bacterium; assembly: GCA_051001345.1. GTDB lineage: Bacteria > Acidobacteriota > UBA6911 > JACQSX01 > JBPCNK01 > JBPCNK01. The sequence continues at coordinate 16,363 of JBPCNK010000188.1, forward strand.
ATGATGATGTACGGGACCAGCAGTACCGCCTGCACGGCGAAAATCAGCGTTCCGATGTGCCCGCATTCCCAACGGTCCCGGAACAATTGAACGGGTGTCATAAATCCGTGCTTCTTGCCCAGAGCCCAGACTCGGGTGCCGATTAGAAGGATGGTCAGGGGAATGATCAAGGCCGACGAGGATGCCATCAAACCGAACGTGACGATCCCATTGGAGAAGGCGTGGCCGGACGATCCGAGGATCGCGAAGGCCGTCATGTTGGTTCCAAACAACGAAAGCAAAAAAACAAATGGTCCCAGCGAACGGCTCGCCAGGAAGTAGTCTTCAGCCTTGGCCCGTCCCGTCGAGCGCCGGAATGCGAAGATGCCGATGTAGAGGACAACGGCCAGATACGCGAAAACGAAAATTGCCGGGATCAACGGTTCCCCTCCTTGCCGGAGCCACTTCCCTCGACCTCTTCTTCCAGGTGGCCGGGCCAGGCAAAGCGAACCAGCAGCCACATCAGCAGGGCTGCAGCTACCGCAAAACAGGCGTGGTAGAAGAGCCCGATCGGCACAAATCCGAGGACCAGCGGGCGGGCCGAGCGCCAAAGCCAGAAGTCCTGATGCAGGACGTACAGAAGGGCAACGGCCAGCACGAGCCACACGGTCGGCACGCGCCGCGGCGGGCGCTCCTGAAGGTTTTTCATAAGCTGGGCACAGTTTAACCGAAACGGAACATAATACTTCCTCGTAAATAGAAGCAGGGTCGCAAGAGTCACCCGTGACTTTCTCGCGACCCGCGACTCGCGACTAAAGAGAGGAGCCCGTCATTCGAACCAAGCTCGGTATTGCCATAATCGTACTGGTCACAACCTGCGCCGCCGTTGCGGCCCAGACAACCAGCAGCATCAGCGGCCTGGTTCGGGACGGCAGCGGCGGCGCGTTGCCTGGCGTCCAGCTCACGGCGCGTCACACTGAATCGGGCCGGACCCGCAACGCCGTCAGCGGCGATACCGGGCACTTTCGCTTTCCCGCCCTTCCCGTGGGCGCCTACGAAATCCGCGCCGAGCTGCCGGGCTTTCGTCCGGTCGTCCAAACAGGAATCCAGGTCGTCGTGGGCGAGACGGCTGACATTCCCCTGACGATGCAAGTGGGTGGCGTCGATCAGGAAGTCACCGTCATCGGACAAGCGGCCCTGGTCAACACGCAATCGCCCGAACTGAGTTATCTCGTCAGCGAGGGCGCCATTCGCGAGCTGCCCCTCAACGGCAGAAACTATACGGATCTGGCGCTGCTCCAGCCCGGCGTCATTTCCTATCCTCACCGCGACGGCGGATCTGTGGTCGCCCACGGTCTGGGGATCTCCATCAATGGGCAGGATCCGCGCTCTAACGTGTACCTGCTCGACGGTACGCCGCAAAACGACTTCACCAATGGTCCGGCCGGCAGCGCCGCGGGAACGGCGCTCGGGATGGAAACAATCCGCGAATTTCGCGTCGAGTCGAATGCCTACAGCGCCGAGTTCGGACGCAATTCCGGCGGCCAGATCAATGTGATCACTAAGGCAGGGACCAACGATCTGCACGGCAGCCTGTTTTTGTTTCATCGCAACGACAATCTGGACGCGCGTGATTTCTTCGACGGCGCCAAGCCTGAGTTCAAGCGCAATCAGTTTGGCGGCACCGTGGGCGGTCCGTTGCGGCAGGACCGCACCTTTTATTTTCTCGGCTACGAGTCACTGCAGGAGCGCAAAGGCCGGACCATCTCGACGATCGTGCCCGATACCGCGTCACGCAGCGGTCCGGTCAATCCGGCCGTGCGGCCTTATCTGGATGCATTTCCGCTGCCCAACGGCAACAACCTCGGCGGCGGCCTGGCGGCCTACTTCTTTGGATTCAAGCAGCGCCTGACCCAGAATTTTTTCCAGGCGCGCTTCGATCAGAACGTTCGCGCAGCCGACCAGTTTTTCGCCCGGTACACCATCGATGACGCCGACCAGTTTCTGCCAACCGATTACCCCCAGTTCCCCCGGTCGTTTCTTTCGCGCAACCACTTCCTGACGGCCGAGTACCGGCACATTCTGTCTGCGCAAACGTTCAATACGTTCCGGGGCGGCTTCAGCCGCACGCGCATCGGGCAGGATGTTCAAGCCAATCTGGCTTCGCCTCTGCAGCCCTTCGTGCCGGGGCGCGACAAACTGGGAAACATCGACATCGGCGGGATGCCCCGTTTCGGGCCCCAGACCTCCGTCAATGTGCAATTGGTCCAGAACGTCTTCGGCTTCGAACATGGCCTTGTGCACACGCGCGGGCGGCATCTGTTCAAGGCCGGGGTGCTCGTCGAGCGCTACCAGGACAACATGGTCAATCCGACCTTCTCGCTGGGCGTTTACACATTTGCCTCGCTCGCCGACTTTCTGGCGAATCGCGCGCAGAGATTTTTGGGATTGACGCCCACCGGAGCGCTGGATCGCTACTGGCGTTTTACGTTGTTCGGCTTCTACGCCCAGGATAAGTTCCGCGCCCACCCGCGCGTGACTCTCGACTATGGTCTGCGCTACGAATTCACCACGATGCCGGTCGATATCTACGGCCGCGACTCGGCGCTCATCCGCTTGAGCGATCCGGCGCCGACGGTGGGACCGCTGTTTCAAAATCCGACACTGAAAAATTTCTCGCCGCGCTTCGGCTTCGCCTGGGACCTGTTGGGCGACGGCAAGATGTCGCTGCGCGGCGGATACGGTCTGTTCTTCAATACCAACAACCAGCAGAACCTGATCGTCACTGTGACCAATCCGCCGGCCACGCCGCGAATTATCATCGCAGCCCCCACCTTTCCGAACCCGCCGTTTGAGCGCGGCGTCGGCAATTCGATCCGGCCGGTTCAGTGGGACATCAAGAATCCCAACGTTCAGGTCTGGAACCTGAATCTGCAGCGCGAGCTGTGGCTGGACACGCTGCTGACGGTCGGCTACGCCGGTTCGCGCGGCACGCACCTGCTGCGCAGCGGTGACGTCAACACACCGGTTCCGCAACGCCAGACCGACGGCACACTGGTCTTTCCGGCGGCCAACGCACCGCGGCCGAACACCGCTTTCTCCACCATCGAGCTGAAAAGCAGCGACGGCAATTCCTGGTACAACGCAATGATTCTAGAAGTGCGCAAGCGCTGGAAGCAGGGACTTAATTTCCAGTCTTCCTACACCTTCTCCCGCAACATTGATACGACCCAGGCCTCGACGTTTTTTTCCGACGGCACCAACGGAACGACTTCGTGGTTTCCCGAATTTCCCGGATTCAGCTACAACAAGGGCCTGGCCGACTATCACGCCAAGCACAACTGGGTGGTCAATTTTCTCTGGGAGATTCCCTGGGCCCGCGATCTGGCCGGACCCGCGCGGACAATTCTGGATGGCTGGCAACTGGCCGCAATCTCGCACGCGCGCAGCGGCAGCCCGCTGACGCTTTTCGTCCAGCGCAACCGGTCGCGTTCGCAGTGGTCGCCGTCGCTTGGGCCCGGACTCGGATTTGACCGCCCCAGTATGGCGCTTGGCCGCACCCACCAGGACGCCGTGCGGGGAGGCCCCGACCGCTACTTTGATCCCACGGCTTTCGTTCTGCAGCCGGCCGGAACGCTCGGAAATCTGGGACGCGGCGCGCTGATCGGTCCCAACCTGCGCACCTTCGATCTGGCTGGGATCAAGAATACGCATTGGGCGCTACTGGGAGACCGCTCGACGATCCAGTTGCGTATCGAGGCGTTCAATCTTTTCAACCGTCCAAACTTCGGCGTTCCCGCTCTTCTGGCTTTTGCCGGCAACGCCGACGGCGAAGCACCGCTGGCGTCGCTGGGCCGCATTCGCACGACGGTGACCTCATCGCGCCAGGTTCAGTTGGGTTTGCGGATTTCATTCTAGTCGCGAGTCGCCAATCGCCAGCCGACTTAATTCTAAGCTTTTACCCAACGCGGCATGCTTTGTCTGCCTAATCGAACTGAGAATCGACCAGGAGGTTGTTTCGACTGCCAGGAATATTCAGTGCCGCGACCAAAGGGGGCCGGTCCCCTCCGTGGTTGCCTTCATGCGGCTGCAAATGTCCGCCCAGACCCGCTCCCTTCGGTCGCGGCACTGAACTGCGACGGCACTTCGCAAGAATCTACGCTGGCTCACCCCATTCTCATCCCGGGTGGCGAATTCCCCGGATTCGTCTGGCGACTGGCGACTGGCGACTTAATGGCGACTCGCGACTTTTTGGGATATCCTGCCTGCGATTGGGGGTGCTATGGTCTGGTTACTATTTGTCCTCGGCGCAGTGATCTCGTGGGGAATGTATGGTCCGACATTGCACCGCGGCCAGGTGCAACTCGGCAGTCCGTTACGTGCATTGTTGTGCGTTGGTTTCGCTTACTTTCTAATTGGTGTCCTGGTGCCGGCTGCCGCGCTGACTGCGCAGGGCCAGTTAAAGGGTTTTAACCGCGAAGGCGTCATCACGGCGACTCTGGCCGGGGCGCTGGGCGCCCTTGGAGCGGTCTGCATTATTTGGGCGTTTCGCAACGGTGGTTTGCCAACCTACGTAATGCCCTTGGTATTCGGTGGCGCTCCGCTGGTTAACGTCCTGGTTTCGATGTGGCTGCATCCGCCCAAACAGGCGCTCCATCCGTTGCTGTACGTCGGATTTTTGCTGGCGTCAGTCGGCGCGGGTTTAGTGCTGTATTTCAAGCCGAGTTAGTGGTTAATTCGTAATTCTATTCACCACAGAGACACAGAGGACACAGAGAAAGCACAGAGGGGTTAGATGCATGAATCGGAATCCTCGCGCCCTGAAGAGTTTTTCTCTGTGCTTTCTCTGTGTCCTCTGTGTCTCTGTGGTGAAAACAATTCCTAATACGGAGCTCAAATCAGAATGATCACTCCTATTCTTCTTCTAGCCACTCTGTTATCCGCCGCGCCCGCCGACAAGCTGGCCGCCGTCGCGTCCGTCGATCGGCACAGCGCTGAACTGGTGCGCCTGAGCGATCAGGTCTGGGCCTTTGCCGAAACGGCGCTGCTGGAAACAAAATCGTCGAAACTGCTGGCCGACTACGCCGAGCAGCAGGGATTCCGCGTAGAGCGGGGTGTGGCCGGAATGCCGACGGCCTTCGTCGCAAGTTTCGGCCAGGGTCGCCCCGTCATCGCCATCCTGGGCGAGTACGATGCGCTGCCGGGGATTTCGCAGAAGGCCCAGACCGTCAAGGAGGCCTATCAGGAAGGCGCCGGCGGCCACGGCTGCGGCCATAACCTGTTTGGAGCGGCCAGCCTCGGCGCTGCCGTCGCCATCAAGGAACTGATCGCGGCTGGAAAAATAGCCGGCACGATCCGTTTCTACGGAACCCCCGCCGAAGAAGCTGTCGGCGGAAAAATCTACATGGCGCGTGAGGGACTATTCAAAGATGTCGATGTCTGCCTGGCCTGGCATCCTGACGATGAAATCAGCGCCGACACGCAGAGCACGCAGGCGATCATCGATTTTGTCGTCGAATTCAAAGGGAAAGCCGCGCACGCCGCCTACGACCCTTGGAACGGACGCAGCGCCGTCGACGGTTTGGAGGCGATGACGCACGGCCTCAACATGCTGCGCGAGCACGTCCGCCCGAGCGTCCGCATTCATTACGTGATCGCCAAGGCCGGCGACGTTCCCAACGTCGTGCCCGAATACGCGCGGCTCTGGTGCTGGGTGCGCGATTCCAAACGGACGGGCGTCGAACAGATCCTCGAGCGTGCGCGCGAGATCGCCCGCGGCGCGGCAATGGTTGCAGGCGTCGAATCGACGCTGACTGTCCAGGGCGGCGATTACGAGATGCTCGTCAACATGGCCGGGGCGCGCCTGCTGCATGAAAATATGAAGGCGCTGGGCGATATCCAATTCACGCCCGAAGAACAGGAATTCGCGCGCGCCATCCAGCGCGCCACCGGCGTGGAAGCCAGCGGGCTGGCAACCGCCCTCAAGCCGCTCGAAGAGCCGCGGCCGGATCCGGAGGGAGGATCAACCGATGTCGGCGACATCAGCTGGATTGTCCCGACGCTCCATTTTTCGGCGACGACGGCGCCTCAGAAGGCGCCATGGCATGCGTGGCCGGTGGTGGCCTGCGGAGGAATGTCGATCGGGCACAAGGGTATGATCTACGCTGCCAAGACGCTGGCGACCACGGCCATCGATCTATTCCAGGATTCCGCAAAACGCGAAGCGATCCAGGCCGAGTTCCGCGAGAAGACCCGCGGCCAGGTTTACAAACCGTATATCCCGGCGGGCCCGCCGCCGCGGCCGCAGTGAAGCAGGGGTCAGGATTCAGGGGTCAGGGGTCAGTGGTCAGGGTCAGGGCGTGACCGTGCTCGTTGGCGTGGTCGTGGACGTGCTCGTGCTCGTGCACGTGCTCGTGGACGTGGTCGCTTGTCCTAGAACCGACCCACCCAAAAGCCGACAGGCTGGAAGCCTGTCCCACCCTTCGAAATGCTGGCGGATAGGGCGGCGCCGCGCGCGTAAGCAAGCGGGTCAGTTGCTCAATCGCCTTTTGACGACGTACGTTGGCGCGGGCCGATACAGTAGAGAAACCCAGTCGTCCGCAGGAACAACTGTCCGTCGGAAATCGCCGGCGAGCTGAGGCAGTAGTCGTTGAGCGCATTCTCCGCCAGGATCTCAAACGTCGGGCCGGCCTTCAGCACGGTCGTCAGGCCTTCCTCATTGGTTATGTAGATCTTTCCATCGGCCAGCACGGGTGATGCGCTATAGGTTCCCGGTTTGAGGCGCTGCTGTCCATAAATCTCGGCGCCGGTCTTCGCATCCAGGCAAAAGGCAATCCCCTTGTCGTTGATGATGTAAAAATACTGCCCGTCGGTCACCGGCGTCGGCACGTCCGTGCCGTCGTTCCACGACCAGACACGGGAATTGGACAGATCGCCCCGCCCGCCGGCCTTCAGCGCTACCACCGGCCGCACTCTTCCCTGGGCGTATATGAAGTCGTTGGAAATAATCGGCGAGGAAACGATCCGGAAGTAGGGTTCGTTTTTCGGGTTGAGTCCGTCGAGGCGCCATAATTCTTTGCCGGTCGCCGCGTCGTGCCCCGTGAGTACGTCGCCTCCGAGAATGACAATTTCGACATTGCGGCCGTAGCGTAGCAAGCCCGGCGTTGCGTAGGAGTCCGGAGACTCCATGATCGCCGCTGTGGGCCGCTCCTGGCGCCAGACCGTCTTACCGGTCTTCTTGTCAATGCGCAGAATATAGGAGGGATCGTCGGTCTTCATCCCGTGCAGAACCTGGACAAATAGCGCGTCTTCAAAAAGCAGCGGAGAAGACGCATAACCCCAGTTCAGTCCAAACGCTCCATAGTCTTTCTGAATATCGCGGGCCCAGAGTTCATTTCCCTCGAAGTCAAATCCTTTGAGCGAGCCGGTCCCCGTCATCACCCAGACGCCGCGTCCGTCGGTAACGGGCGAAGGCGACGACATGTTCTGTTTGCGCATTTTGACGTTGCCGCCGCCCAGCGGTCTCTTCCAAAGGACGGCCGCATTCTTACGATCCACGCACCACAAAGAGAGGGTATCGCCTTCGGCAACGTTGAGGAAAATTCGATCCCCCCATAGGATCGGTGTCGAGCCGCTCCAGGCCGGCATGGCAAGCTTCCACGTCACGTTTTCTTCGGTGGTCCAACGCAACGGCAGATTCTTTTCCTGGCTGACGCCATTGAGAGCCGGCCCGCGCCACTGCGGCCAGTTATCGGCGCCCACGGTGCTACATAAAATGATCAGGATTGGGAGGACGATTCGAATGCGCATGGCGGCTCCTGGGTTTTCTGACGTTATATCAGAAACGAGACACTGTAGCCAATTGGGGATTGGGGCAATCCACAATCCGAATTTGCGGCTCATTAGAAAATTGGGGATTGGGGATTGGGGATTGGGGATTGGGGATTGGGGATTGGGGATTAGATTTCGGATTGTGGATTTGGGATTGCAGCGCTAGGACCGGCCCGGTCGTGACTTGACAATCCGGATCGAGGTGACCATTATGGTCATGTATGGAACGAACCGGGATTGCACAACTGAAAGCCTCGCTTTCCGAATATCTCGCCAAAGTGAAGGCCGGACAGGAAGTTCTCGTGACTGAACGAGGACATGCCATCGCACTGATTGTTCCCGTATCGGCACTAGACAGCTCTTCGCGTTCGATTGAAAATCTGGTTCAGTCTGGGATTCTGAAACGGCCGAGCCAGTCACTCGGAAAAACTTTTCGCGGTCTGCCTCGAGCGCGCGACCGACGCGGCGCTGTGCGCAAGGCGCTGCTTCGGGAGCGCGAGGAAAGTAATTGAGATTTTGGGACACTTCCGCGCTCGTTCCACTGCTCGTCGACGAGCCACTCAGCGCTCCACTTCAGGCGTTGCTCCGCGAAGATCAGGAAATTGTGCTGTGGTGGGGCACGCCTGTTGAATGCCCCAGCGCCCTCGCTCGCGCCACGCGCGAGGGCAACTTCAATTCCAAAGCGGAACGTCTCGCTTTCAACGCGCTCGAATTATTACAGGCGGGCTGCTTCGAAGTCTTGCCGACTTCGGAAGTACGGTCGCGGGCACAGCGGCTGATTCGAGTCCACGTGCTTCGTGCTGGCGACGCTTTGCAATTGGCAAGCGCCTTGGCGTGGTGCGGTGAAGCTCCGTCCCGCGCCGGCTTTGTGTGCCTGGATCTACGCCTGCGCGAAGCTGCGCGAAAAGAAGGGTTCGAATTGCTGCCCGAAGGCGTCTAGTTCACATCGGCTGACGGTCCGCAGCGCGTAGTTGTTAAGATCTGTGAACTTACTCTCTGCTGAATCGACGACTGTCTTTGCTGCCGACTGGCGACTGGCGACTGGGCGACTGGGCGGCGACTTACTGGCGACTCGCGACTGGCGACTCGCGACTAGCGGGCTTCTCCTCTTCCAAAGTCTGCAGCAGATCCTTCCACTGGAACCAGTCCGTGCGGCCGCGGATCCATTTTTCAAACCACTGGAACTCGGACACCATTTTGACCATCTGATTGCGCACCTCGGTGATGCCGTGGGTGTTGCCCGGGTAGACAAACAGCTCGGTTGGCACATTCAGCTTCCGCAAAGCCATATGGAGCTCTTCGCTTTGCGGCCGTGGCACGCGCGGATCACCGTCGACGACGTGGATCAGCGTGGGGGTGCGGGCGTTCTTGATGTATTTGAGGGGCGAGACGTCCCAGTAGTGCTCGAAATTATCGTACGGCGCGCCGCCGTAGTAGAACTCGCGGTTGCGCTGGATATCGCTTTGCGCGTACATCGAAATCCAATTGACCGCCCCGGCGCCCGACGAGATCGCCTTAAAACGATTGGTGTGCGTCAAAATCCAGTTGGACCAGTGGCCCCCGGCGCTCCAGCCCATGACGCCCATTTTGTCAGCGTCGACCAGGCCGGTGGTGATCAGATGGTCGACTCCCGCCATGATGTCGTCATAGCCCTGGCGGAAGTAGTCGCGCGAAATCTGCATCTTGAACTTTTCGCCGTAGTTGACCGAGCCGCGGTAGTTGGGCAACAGGCAGACATAACCGGCCCCGGCATAAACGTGCGAGTAATAACCGGAACTCGCGTTGAAACTGAGCGTGACAACGCCGGCCGGTCCGCCATGGATCTGCACGACCAACGGATAGCGTTTGCCTGGTTCATAGCCCACGGGCTTGACCAGTACGCCTTCGACCATTTTCCCGTCCGTCGACTTCCACTGGATGGCTTCGGTTTCGCCCAGCGCAATCTGGCGAACTTGCGGATTGGAATCGGTCAACTGCCGCCAGGACTTGCGATCGGCAACTCGGTCGATGGATGGCGCCACAAAGTAGTTGGTCGGATTTTCCGAATCGGAGTACTGCAGCAGCAGTGTCCCGCTGTCCTCGTCGCGCGAAAGGCTGAGGGCCGCCTTTTCGCGGGTCAGTTGGGTCACCCGCCCGCTGTCGGTTGACAGCGAGAAGGCCTGGCTGGCTGCTCCGATTCCTTCGTTGAAGTAAATCGTCCTGGCGTCGTCCGACCAGAAGCCGACACTGACGTCACCGTCGAACCCATCCCCCAGCTTTTTCCACGCTGCCGCCTTATCGGATGCTCGGCGGAGATAGACCCGCGCATTTCGAAAGTATGTGAAGTTGTCGGAGGCCGAAAAAGCAATCCAGTTGCTGTCGAGAGAAAAATGCACCACGCTTTCGCCGATGTCGACGTTATTGGTCAGCCTTTCGATATCGCCGTTTTGGACCGCGAGCAGGTACAGGTCGCCGTAGATGTTGGTTTCGGTGACCGTGCGCATGTAGCGATTGTTGGGTGTGCCGCGGAATCCGATCCACTTGGAGTCTTTCGAGACGGTCACGTCGCTGACGCTATACTCGGTACCCGACGAGAGCTGTTTTTCCTGACGGCTCTCCAGGTCGATCGACCAGAGATGATTCTGCGCCGACTCCTCGTTGCGAATCCTGACATCGAATTTCTTCTCCTTGCGGAGGCGATTGTCCTTGTCGTCGGCGTCGGGCGCCAGAAAATAAATGCGGCGGCTGTCGGGTGAAAATTTCCATGAGGAGACCGCCGACGAGTGGCGGGTCAGTGCTTGGGGCTTTTCAGTTTCGATGGAAGCCACGGGCAAGACCCAGATCTGCTGCTCCTCTCTTTTGCCGGCCGAAAAGGCCAGCCACTTGCCATCGCGGCTGAAGGCAAAACTCCCCACGCCGTCTTTAGCGTCGGTGATGCGCTGGGCTTCGCCGCCGTCTGCTCGCATCAGGTAAAGTTGATTCTCGGTCTCCGACGACGCCGGAGCTTCGCGGTTGGACGTGAAAACGAAAAACTTTCCGTCTCGGGACCATCGGGGCGAGGACTCGTTCTTGGCGCGGGTATACGTCATCTGGCGCGTGCTGGCCGCCCCCTGGTCGATTTGCACCAGATAGATGTCGCTGAATTTCTTGCCTGCCTTCCAATCGGTGGACGTCAACGTGTAAAGCAATCGACGGCCGTCCGGACTGGGCGCCGAATCGCCGGTCGTCCGCATCTCGATGACGTCTATAAAGCTCATCGGACGCTTGGCGGCCTGGGGCTGAGCCAGTCCCGTTACGGTCAGCAGCAACAGTAGCGCGGCCGAAGCGGCGCTACGCCTCGCAAACAAGAGACACCCCTTGGAATGCTGCATTGTCGACCTCCCCAGAATCGCCAAAAATCCTTGGGAGAAGTTTACGTCAGCCCTTCTGGTTCAGGCAGGGAAATTTGCCTTCCAAACCAGGCTACGCTGCCCAAAAATCCCTTGCTGACTGGAGCCCCGGGTAAGACTTCAAGCAGTGGCGTATCCCCTTTTTGCCTGCTGGCACAACTACTTAGGCACACCACCCGGTTACGGAACGCGGATTGCATTAAGAAATGTGGAAGCTGAGGAGGGTACTCGAATGCGAACTCTTTCAAGATTTGTGGTTCTGGTCCTGGCATCAATTCTGGTCCTCACGTTGCTGGCCCCGGCGGTCAGCGCGCAGGAGATCAACAAGGACAAGTGGAAGAAAATCGGCGGCGTGGCCGCTGCCGGAGCGGTGGTAGGCGGGTTGACCAAAGGCGGCAAAGGCGCTGCCGTAGGCGCGCTGGCCGGTGGAGCCGGCGGCTATGTCTGACACAAAAAGAGCAAGCGAAAATATCAGCGTAGCGCCACCAGCAAGAAATCCTCGGCCAAAGTGATCGGCGCCACCGCCGTAGCGGGCGCCGCCACCGGTGCTCTGATTGGCGGCAAGAAGGGCGCGTTGATTGGCGCCGGAGCCGGCGGAGCCGGCGGATATGTTCTGGACCGCAAGACCAAGCGCCGGCCGCGACGATAGCCGGAGCCCCGCAGGGCCCGCGACCGTAAAGGGTAGCGGGCCCATCCACCAGAACCACAAATCACGCCGTAACGTAAGCGATATCCTGCCATTCACAGTAAATAACGCGGATTGACGCGGATTAAACGGATTAGGTGGGATTGGATTTAATCCTGCACCCACCAGCGCCAATCTTGTAGCAATTAATTCGTGTTAATCCGATTAATCCGATTAATCCGCGCAACTAATCTCGACGCAAGAACCGTTTAGCCATCTTGGTTTTTGCTTCTGTGAATCACCGCCATTGATTGCCCACTAGCTTACGCTCGTGGCTCGGTCAGTCGTGGCTTGGTAATGTTGTTAAGACCGGCGGCTTTTGATACTGTCACTCCACCCCTCGAAGGAGATCGCCATGAAGCGAAGCTGCTGGTTTTCCCTTTTTCTGTTGCTGGCCTCGAGCCTGGCCTTTGGCCGGGAAGCGAAGCTGGTGCGTTACCCCGACTATCATCAGGGCCGGATCGCGTTTACTTATCTGGCCGACATCTGGACGGCCGATGAAGACGGCCGCAACCTGCAGCGCATCACCGTCCACAAGGCTCGCGATGTCTATCCGCGCTTTTCTCCCGACGGCAAGTGGATCGCCTTTTCCAGTGAACGCAACGGCAACCTGGACGTCTACATCGTCCCGGCCGCCGGCGGCACGGCGCGCCAGCTGACGTTTCATTCAAGCGACGATTCCGTGCTGGACTGGACATCCGATTCGAGCGCGGTGCTGTTTGCCGGCAATCGAGGCGAGCATTTCATGGGACGCCTCTACACCATCGCCATCGAGGGCGGAATGCCGCGCGACGCCGGACCGGACTTCGGCGTCTATGCGGGCTATTCGCCGGACGGCCGCAAGATGGCGGTCAACCGGCGCTCGCAGTCCTATTGGCGCAAGTACTACCGCGGGTCCTACCAGACCGACGTCACCGTCATGGACATCGCCAGCCGAACGTTCACAGACCTGACTGATTTCGATGGCATGGATTCCTGGCCGATGTGGGGCGGCGACGGCTACATTTACTTTGTCAGCGACCGCGAGGAGGGCGGGCTGACCAACATCTGGCGCGTCAGCGAAAAGGCCGGCAAGGCCGAGCAGATCACGACGTTCAAGTCGGGAGACGTGCGCTGGCCGGCCATCAGCTCTGACCGCAAGACGGTTGTCTTCGAGCACGACTTCGGTATTTGGAAGCTCGATCTGGCCAGCCGCAAGGTGACGCCGATCCGGCTGGATATTTCCGCCGAGACGCAGGAGAACTCTACCGACGTGCGCGATTTCAACTCGCAGGTTGACGACTATGACCTGCACCCTGCGGGCAGGCGCATAGCGTTTTCAATCCACGGCGAGGTTTTCACAGCGCCGGTTGAAGCCGGCGGCGACCTCAATCAGCTCACCGAGAGCCCGTGGCGCGATCGCGAAGTGGTTTATTCTCCCGACGGCAAGAGCATCGCGTTTGTGTCGGATCGGAGCGGACGCGAAGAGATCTACACGATCGGCGCAGACGCAGCAGGCGAGCCGGCCAAGCTGACCGATCTGGATGCGCTCAAACTCTCGTTTGCCTGGTCGCAGGATTCCAAGGAGATCGCCTTTGCCTCCTCGGACGCCAAGCTGCGCAAGGTCAATGTCGAATCCAAACAGACGCTCGATCTGGCGTCGTCGACGTTCGGTTCGATTGGCGCTCCCGTCTGGTCGCCTGATGGAAAGTGGATCGCCTACTCGAAGCCGGACCACATGCGCACTTCCGACATCTATCTGATTCCGTCGACGGGCGGCCAAGAACGCAAGGTCACGTTCGATTCCTACAACGACAGCAATCCGCGCTTCACGCCCGACGGCCTCAAGCTCTATTTTGTCCGCAGCGAAGGCTCCAACTTCGCCAACCAGTCGGCACAGATTTATTCCATCACGCTGGAGCGCCTCGAGCGCGATCCGGACGATCCCGAAGACCGGCCCGAGTCGGAGGTCGAGGGTGAAGGCGCCGGGCGCGAAGGATTGGGGCGCGAGGGCCGGCGCGGCGGCGCGGCCGCGCAACCGCCGCGGGAGATCCAGATTGAATGGACCGGCCTGAAACGGCGGACGCGCCAGGTCACGCGCATGCCCTTTCCGACTTTCACATATGCGATCGCCCCCGACAGCAAAACGATTGTCTTTACGGTCAGCGAACCGGCCGGCCAGCGCTCGACGCCCGTGATCTATTCGATTCAGGAGGACGGCCGGCGGCTGAACCGGATCGTCTCCGGATCGGCGCGCGGAGACGACGATGAACCAGGCCCTCCGGGCGGAGGGTTCGGATTCGGCGGCGGCATCAGCACGCTGCGATTCTCGCGCGATGGGCGCGCGCTTTTCTATCGCGAAGGCACGGGCGTCTATTCCGTCTCGATGCCCGGCGCAGCAGGCGGCTCCGGCGGCGGCGCGGGCGGGGCGACCGGCTCGCCGCGCGGCCCGGGATCGGATGCGGCACGCCGCACGGTCAGCTTCACGGCGCGCGTGCGCGTCGACAATCCGGCCGAGTGGTCGCAGATGTTCGACGATGCCTGGCGCACGATGAAGTACCGCTTCTACGATACGAAGATGCACGAACGCGACTGGGATGCCATGCGCGCCAAGTACCGTCCGCTGGTCGAACACGTCGGAGACCGGCAGGAACTACTCAACATCGTCAACGAAATGATCGGCGAGTTGAACGCGTCGCACACCGGCGCGGCGCCCGGTGGTGGAGGGCAAGGGCAGGGTCGCCGCGGCGTCGCGACGGGCCATCTCGGCATCGATCTCGAGCCCGACACGCAAGCAGGCCGCTACAAGGTCGCGCACATCTACGAGGAGGGTCCGGCCGATAAAGATTGGGTGCGCGTCAGCGCGGGCGATTATCTGATCGCCATCAACGGCAAGCCCGTGCGCGCCGGCGACAACTTTTGGCCGCTGCTCAGCTATCGCCTTAATCGCAAGGTCGAGGTGACTTTCAACAAGACGCCATCGGAGCAGGGCGCCTGGACGACACGCATCGAGCCGACCAGCACCTTCAGCCAGTTGCGTTACGAACGCTGGGTCAAGCAGCGTCGCGAGATGGTCGAGAAGGCTTCCGGTGGCCGTATCGGATACCTGCACATCCAGGCGATGAACCAGCCGTCGCTGCGCCGGTTTGAAAAGGAGCTGCGCGAGAACCGCGGTAAGGAGGCGCTCGTCATCGATCAGCGTTGGAATGGCGGCGGCAATATCGACCAGGAATTGCTGGGCATCCTGGTGCAGCGCCAGTACCAGGTCTGGCAGCCGCGCGGCACCGAAGCGTCGGCGCGCCCGTTCTCGGGCTTCTTCGGTCCGAAGGTCGTGCTGCAGAACTGGCGCTCGGCCTCCAACGCCGAAATGTTTCCGGCCGGGTTCCGCGCGCTCGGACTGGGCAAGGTCATCGGCACGCCCACGATGGGCGCCGTCATCGGCACCGGCAGCTATTCGCTGATTGACGGATCGACGGTCCGAACGCCGGGCGTCGGAGTGTTTCTGGCCGATCAAAAACGCACCAACATGGAGAACTATGGCGTGCGTCCGGACATCCTGGTGGAGAACACTCCCGAGGACAACCTGGCCGGCCGCGACCGCCAGCTCGAAGTGGCGATTGATACCTTACTAAAGGAGATCAACGGAGACCGCAAGCCGTGATGCAGTGGTCAGTGGCCAGTGGTCAGTGGTCAGTGGTCAGTGGGCAATTAGAGGC
>JBPCNK010000189.1:0-7640 GCA_051001345.1 Acidobacteriota bacterium
CGCAAGCCCTAGGCGAGAGCTTGTTGGAGAGCCGGACGCGGGAAATCTGCATCTCCGGTTCGAGGAGGGGAAGGTGAGTCGGGCTACTGCTAGCCTCGCTCTCCTTCCTACTCTACCGGCACTGAAAATTCCACCGCACTGACACGTGCCACTTGAAACCACACCGGCCTGGCGGCCGGCGCCACCACCTGTTTGCGAAATCACCAAGGAAAGTTTATAAATGAGCAGCACTCTATGACGCTGCAACGCGGCACACACCTGGGGCCCTACGAGATTGTCGAGCACGTCGGAGCGGGCGGCATGGGCGAAGTCTACCGAGCCCTGGACACTCGATTGCAGCGCGCCGTTGCCGTCAAAGTCCTTCGCTCCGATCTGTCGGTTGACCCGGAACACCGCCAGCGCTTTGAACGAGAGGCCCGCGTTGTTTCCAGCCTCAATCATCCAAACATCTGCACACTTCACGACGTCGGGCAGAGCGGACAGGTCGACTACCTCGTCATGGAGTACCTGGAAGGCCAGACACTGGCGCAACGGCTGACGGCAGGTCGCTTGGACCTGGCAACGGCGCTGCGCTACAGCCTCCAGATTGCCGGCGCGCTGGCTGCCGCTCATTCGGGCGGGCTTGTTCACCGCGACATCAAACCCGGCAATGTTTTTGTCACTTCGTCCGATCAAGTCAAGGTTCTGGACTTCGGACTGGCCAAGCTTGCGGTTTCCGAGGTCGCCGATTTCTCTCCGACGGTAACTGCCGCGTTTCGCACCGAGCGAGGCGCCGTGCTTGGCACGGTTGCCTATATGTCACCGGAGCAGGCCGAAGGCAAACCGGTTGACGCGCGTAGCGACATCTTTTCGTTCGGAACGGTCCTGTACGAAATGCTGGCGGGACAATCACCCTTTGCGCGAGACACGCAGATGTCGACGGTGGCGGCGATCCTGCGAGACGAACCGGTCGCGGTGAGCAGCCTGCGCCCGGATTTTCCGGTTGAACTCGAACGCGTCCTGCGGCGATGCCTCGAAAAAAAACCCGGGAACCGCTATCCATCCGGCGCCGATCTCCAAGCCGATCTTACCGCTGCCGAGCGGAAGGCGGAAGGCCGTGCTTCGGGAGCGCAAGGGTTGTTGCGACGGCCATGGGTGGCGGGCCTCACAGCGCTCCTGCTCCTGGCAGCGGCCGCTTCGGCCGGGTGGCTCTGGTGGCGTTTTTCGCGCGAGAGCCATGTCCGCAGCGAGCTGGTCGAACTCGAGCGACTACTGGAGAGTGACCGGCCCGTCGAGGCTTTCCAGGTGGCGCGGCGGATAGAAGGAAGGGTGCCGGCCGATCCCCAGTTGCAGCGCTTGCGCCGAAACTTCATGTTCGGCGCCTCGATGAAAACAGATCCGCCGGGCGCCGATATTCACTTCAAGCAGTACACTGCGCCCGAGCAGGAGTGGGTGCAGGTTGGCAAGAGCCCGATTGAGAACCAGCACATACCTTTTGGGTATTTCCGGTGGAAGTTCTCGCGCGACGGCTTTCAAACCGTCGAAGTGGCCGCTGGCGGTCCGATGCCGCTCTTAATTAAGCTTGACCCCAAGGAACGAATTCCCCCTGGCATGGTTCGCGCGCTGGGAGGAACGATCCGCCTGAACGGAGCGCCGCCCCTGGCGCTGGAAGATTTTTGGATTGACCGACTCGAGGTCACCAACCGCCAATTTCAGGAATTCGTCAGTCAAGGAGGTTACCGGAAACGCCAGTACTGGAAGCATGAGTTTTTAAAGAAGGGACAGAGGTTGACTTGGGAGCAGGCTATGGAAGTATTTCGCGACAGTACAGGCCGCCCAGGACCTGCCGGGTGGGAGTTGGGGAGCTATCCGGAAGGCCGTGTGGATTTCCCAGTAGGCGGTGTCAGTTGGTTTGAGGCAGCCGCCTACGCGGAATTCGCAGGCAAGAGCCTCCCAACGGCCTATCACTGGAAGCACGCGACCGCCTCGGGACTTTTCTCCGATATTCTCCAGGCCAGCAATTTCAACGGACAGGGACCGGCGCTAGCCGGCAGCTATTCTGGCCTTGGACGCTACGGTACGAGTGACATGGCCGGAAACGTTCGGGAGTGGTGCTCCACAGCGGTTCGGGACCGCCGGTATCTTCTGGGCGGCGCCTGGAGTGATCCAAGCTATCGCTTTACAGACACAGACGGCGAGTTCCCATTTGAACGCAGCGAGTTGAACGGCTTTCGTTGCGTGCGCTACACGACTCCTTTGTCAGCTGCGCTCGAGGCGCCGGTCGAGCCGGTTATCACCCGGGATTATTTGCGAGAGAAGCCGGTCGGAGATGACGTCTACCGCATTTATGCCGGCCTTTACTCCTACGATCGGAGACCGCTGGAGGCGAAAGTCGAAGCAGTTGATGACAACTCCTCGCACTGGCGCCACGAAAAAGTTACGTATGGCGCAGCCTATGGAAACGAGCGCGTCATTGCGCACATCTTTTTGCCGCGCAACGCGCGACCGCCCTACCAGACCGTGGTTCATTTCCCGCCCGGAAGCGCGCGGTTTCTGCAGTCCAGCGACGAGCAGCTGACGATGCGGCAGCTGGTCTTTCTGATTCGAAGCGGCCGGGCCGTCGTTTTCCCAATCTACAAGGGAATGTATGAGCGCCGGGAGAATCCTGAACCCCGAGGCGACGCCGCAGTACGCGACAGGATGATTCAATGCGCAAAGGACTTGGGGAGAACCGTCGATTACCTGGAAACCAGACCAGATGTTGACAAAGGCAAACTGGCGTATTTCGGAGTCAGTTGGGGCGCAGGTTGGGGACCGGTGATGACAGCCATTGAAAAACGGTTCAAGGCCAGCGTGCTGCTTGCCGGTGGGCTAGATTCCTACAAGTGGCTGCCCGAAGCGGATCCGTTCAATTTTTGTCCGCGCGCCACAACGCCGGTCCTGATGGTCAACGGGCGCTTTGATTTCGACTACCCGTTGGAAACCAGTCAGCTCCCGATGTTTCGTCAACTGGGTGCTCCCGAAAAAGATAAGCGGCATGTCTTATTCGAATCCGGACACGTTCCTCCGCGCATGCAGGACGTGGTTCGCGAGATCCTGGATTGGTACGACAAGTACCTGGGCCCGGTGCAGACGACGATGACATCGGAACCGCGGCCGTGAAGGGCAGGGGCCAGTGGCCAGTGGCCAGTGGTCAGTGGTCATCAGTTCTTCCTTGTATTCTTGCTACTAACCACTTGCCTCTTGAAAGTGGAGCCGGCCGCCTGGCCGGTGGGCTTTTTTAGGACTGAGGTGGACAAATGCGCTTCGCCAATATTCTGATGACCATCTGCTTCCTGCTTTCCGCGGCCGTTCAGTACAACGATCCCGATCCGATTGGCTGGGGACTGATCTACGGCGCGGCGGCGCTGGCGTGCATGGCGGCGCTGGCAGGCAGGCTCCACTGGATTGTGCCTGCCGTGATTGCGGCGGCCGCGCTGGTCTGGGCGCTGACGATTCTTCCGCGCGTCACACTGCAATCCCTGGGTGGAATGTTTGAGTCGATCGATATGATCAGCTACGGAGTCGAAGAAGCGCGCGAAGCGGTGGGCCTTCTGATTGTCGCCGGTTGGATGACCGTGCTGGCGTGGAAACGAGTCGCGAGTCGCGAGTCGCGGGTCGCGAGTTAGTTAGCAGTGCCACAGTTGAGTCATGAAAAAGCGCACAAGGGACGTGTGAAAAAATCGAAACCATCCAAGTTCTTTAGCCCCTCTGGGGCTCATGGAGGCGACGAACCCTAAACCCAGGGCTCTCGCCATGGGCTCTATTATTTGCTCCCTTCGGGGGCACGTCACTCGTCCTCCGCATCGGAGCGGTGAGAACCATTGGGCCGTCGCAGGAGTCGAAACGAAAGTCGCCCCGCAGGGGCGAAGGATTAAAGCCCAGGGCATAGCCCCCACCGGAGAAGGCTTCAGGCGTCAGGGAGCAGGGAAGAGATTCATCGGTTGTGTTTCAATCCGCAATTCGCTGAGAATACGCTCCTGGGAACGCGGGCGTCCCGCCCGCAGAATGTGGCGGTCGGTTCGATGCGCGCGAGACGCGCGCGCTCCCAGGCTCAAGATTTCACCCGGGGTGAATGCTCTTTATGGATCTTCTTGTTTCGAGGAGGGTAAAGCCGTGGAAAGTCATGCCGCAAAAACAGGACCGACACCCGAGCGAATTATGCAACTCGGGTTGGGTTACTGGGGATCGAAAACTTTTCTGAGCGCCGTCGAACTGGGGCTCTTCAGCGAGTTGTCCGGCGGGGCACTGGATGCAGAAGCATTGCGCCGGCGCCTCGGGCTGCACGCGCGAAGCGCTGGCGATTTTTTCGACGCACTTGTGGCGCTTGGAGTACTTGAGCGCAACGAAGGCCGCTACTCGAACACGGAGGAAACTGCGCTGTTTCTGGTTCGAGACAAGCCGACTTATGTCGGGGGCATGCTGGAAATGGCCGGCCGGAGGTTGTTCCCATTTTGGGCGTCGCTGACCGAAGCGCTACGTACCGGCCAACCCCAGAACGAAATCAAAGGCGGAACCAATCTCTTCGAGACGCTTTACTCCGACCCGGCCCGGCTCGAACAATTCGCCAGCGCCATGACGGGGATCAGCCTGGGCGCCGCGATGACGATCGCCGAGAAATTTCCCTGGGAGAAATACAAAACCTTCATCGATATCGGCGCGGCGCAGGGGGGCTTGGCAGTCCAAGTCGCATTGCGCCACAAGCACCTGTCCGGCGGAGGGTTTGACTTGCCGGTGCTCCAACCAATATTTGAAAAATACGCCGCCGTCCACGGCGTCGGCGATCGCCTGCGTTTCCATGCGGGCGACTTTTTCAAGGACCCTCTTCCGAAAGTCGACGTTCTTGTGATGGGGCATATCCTGCACGATTGGAACCTGGAAGAGAAAATGAAGCTGCTACGGAAAGCGTTCGAGGCTCTTCCAGTCGGCGGCGCGCTGGTCGTCTACGAAGCCTTGATCGACGATGAGCGCAGGCACAACGCATTTGGATTACTGATGAGCCTGAACATGCTCATCGAGACCCCCGGCGGCTTCGATTACACCGGCGCTGATTGCAGCGGCTGGATGCGCCAGGCGGGCTTCAGCCAGACACGAGTCGAGCACCTGGTGGGACCAGATTCGATGGTGGTGGGGATTAAGTAGCAGTCGCCAGTCGCCGGTCGCCAGTCGCCGGTGCCGCGGGCGACCGCGAGCGGGTCGGTGCCACCGGAGCAGGCTCCAGGCTTCAGGGAGTTGCAAGTTGTGAGTCACCCAGCAACATTAACGGTGCCGCGAGCGACGCGAGCGGGTCCGTGCCACCGGACAGGCTTCAGGCTCCAGGCTTCAGGCTCCCAGTTCCGCTCATGGGCTGCTGGTACGCGGGACTTGATCAATCGCCAGCCTGCATCCGGTGGCAAGGACCCGCTCACGTCGTTCGCGGCACCGTTAATGTTGTCCGTAACTCGCAACCGGCAAATCCCTAACCCCTAACCACCCCTGACCCCTGAATCCTGAATCCTAACCCCTGATTTCGTACGTGGTGATTTCGATTTCGTGGCCGTCCGGATCGAGAAAATAAATCGAGTGAGAGATCTCGTGATCCTGGAATGTAAAGGACACTCCGTGGCGGTTTAATTCGGCTTGGGCTTGCTCGAAGTTGGTGCGATCGGCGCGAAACGCTAGGTGGCGCATCGAAATGCGATCGCGGCCGCGGGTCTGTTTGGATTGGGCGGCTGTGGCGGGAAACAGCGCCAAGGCGGTCGTGCCGATGCCAATAAAGGCCGGATGATTGCCCCAGGCCTCATCGAAGCGCCGCTCCAGGCCGAGCACTTCCCGATACCAGGCAACCGACCGATCCACGTCACTGACTGTCAGAGCGACATGGTCGATGCCTTCCAGTTTCATGGGGAGATTCTAGCAGTTGACGTATCCCAACAGCCAGAATAGCAGAATGAAGACGAGCACCGTCGAGAAACATCCGCCACCCAATTTCCAGGCACCCAATCCCGCTAGAATCCCTCTTGCCGGACCTTGCATTTATCGTCTCCCGTTGGCGTAAAAGCCAACTCTAGATTGCACTTGAAAATAGTAGTATGGATCGCAGTGGTGTCAATGTCGCCCGAGGAGGTCTGCCGATGAGTGAAATTCCGCTGCGCAAGTTTGGCCGATCGGACGTGGAAGTGTCCGCGCTGGCGTTAGGTGGTTACCATCTAGGGGACGCCAAAGATGAACGCGAGGCGATCCGTATCGTTCATGAAGCCATCGAAACGGGCGTCACCTTCATGGACAACGCCTGGGAGTATCACGACGGCCGCAGCGAAGAGTGGATGGGCAAAGCGCTGCAGGATCGGCGCGACCAGGTGTTCCTGATGACCAAAGTCTGCACGCACGGCCGCGGTCGTGCCGAGGCCATGAAGCAGCTGGACCAATCGTTGCGTCGCCTGCGAACCGATCACCTGGATCTTTGGCAGGTCCACGAAGTGATCTACGACAACGACCCGGATTTGCATTTTGCCGCCGGCGGTGTCATCGAGGCGCTCGAAGAGGCGCGCCGGCTGGGCAAAGTCCGCTTCATCGGATTTACGGGCCATAAGGATCCGGCCGTTCATTTGAAGATGCTGGAACGGCGGTACCCGTTTGACAGTTGCCAGCTCCCGCTGAACTGCTTTGACGGATCGTTCCGGAGTTTTGAGCAACAGGTGTTGCCTGAATTGAATCGTCAAGGCATTGCGGCGCTGGGAATGAAGAGCATGGGAGGCAAAGGGGAGCCGGTTGCCCGGGGAGTTGTCAGCCCTTCCGAAGCGCTGCGCTATGCGCTGAGCCTTCCGGTGGCAGCCGTTGTCTCCGGGATTGACTCCATGAAGGTGCTGCGCCAGAACCTGGACATCGCGCGAAAGTTTATTCCGATGAGCGAAGAGGACATGAAGTCACTGCGCCAACGCTGTGCCTCGAGCGCCGTCGACGGCCGATTCGAACTGTACAAGACATCGAAGTTGCACGATGGTCCGGTCGGCCGCAGCCAGCACGGCTTTCCGCCGCCCGGCGCTTTGGGATTGTAAACCGTATGCCGTATGCCGCGAGCCGTATGCCGCCGTATCCGTTGGGAATTTACGGTCTCCAACGTAACGCTTTCCGGCATACGGCATACGGCATACGGTTTTGCCCTGCTCTTACCGATCAAACCCGACGCGCCGCACCAGATCCTGAAAGCGGGGATCAGCGCGCAGGCTGTCCCACATCGGCCCCATCTTGAGGAACAGCATATATTGCGATCGACCCTGGTAGGCTTTCTCCAGCCACTCGAGCGCCCGCTCTTTGTCTCCGAGGGCGACGTAGACAAGCGCGATGTCACCGGCCGATACGTGCCGGATCTTGGACCAGTTCTCCAATTCAGAGATTACCTGCAGAGCCATCTGCCTTTTTCCTGCCCGCGCATATCCAAATCCGACACCAGCCAGCATCCAGGGTTGCTTCTCCAACTGGTAGCATCGTTCAAACGCCGCAATGCCTTTGTCGAACTCGCCCTTCTCGACGTAATTCATACCGAGAACGTAGTGCGCAAGAAAGAAATTCGGTTCCAGGTCCAGGGCTCGGCGGACTTGTGCCAGGGAACGGTCATAATCGCGGCCGAAGTAGGTTGGCAT
>JBPCNK010000190.1:0-6832 GCA_051001345.1 Acidobacteriota bacterium
GGCAGGGGTACGACGCGCTGACCGCTCACCGCCCCACAAAGCGTCCTGCTGGCGGCGCGGGGTGGCATCACCCGCACGTCGGCGTCGTTGGCCAGTTCAGCAGCGCGGCGAAGCGCTCGCTCTGACAAGTCACCCTCAGCAAGCGCCTGAATGCGCCAGGCGATCTTGCGGATGAGGTAGGTGCGGTGGCGCGTCCGCACGGGCTGGCCGAACAGTTCCAAGTACCGCTCGCATAGCTCGCCAGTGGTGAGGCGCTGCAGCGCCTTCAGTTCCTTATCGATGTCGAGTGCTGGAGGGGGTGGTGGATCGCTTGGCTTGGGCATGGGTCTCTTGGTCTCCGTCGTGCCTAACCAGCGGCACGTGTGGGCCCATGGAGCCTCATTCCGCCCGACTCATCAAGTCCCGGGCAGACGGATTCAGGAGGGGGCGTTTGTGGGGCCAAAGGGGCGGTTTTCGGGCGGGGAATCCGGCGGCGGAAGCGCAGCAGCCCACCCGCCAGGATCTGGGCGATCTGGCGGCGGCGGTCATCCGGTGTGAGCTGTTCAGGCAGGTTCAGTGGCATGTGTCCTCAGCGGCAGGAGCCGCCGATGAGACTTATGCCGTCCTCCGCGAGCGTGTACAGATGCGCGGCGGAAGTATCATGGCCGCTCTGCCTTGAGCTAAAAACCTAAATGACTGCTGGACCGCCCCCATCAATGCCGCCGCCGCTTCACGCTGTCACGCTCCAGTATGCCGGCGTTGATCATTCCCGGAGACCCGGCATCGTGGCTGCGCTTGCGATTTGCAGCATCGTGTTCGGGTCGATCGGGCTTCTGGTGAATGGCTTGCACGCCGTCGTCGCGGCCCTCGACGCCGCCGGCTCCTCTTTCCTCGTCGGGCCAAGCGTGGCCGGGACCACGGCAGACACCTCCGCACCGAATAGTCTGAGCGTCGATGAGTCGAAGTTGATCGCGTCAACGTTCGCCGAGCTTCAGACCCTCTCCGATCAGGAACGCGAGCTCCTGGCCCATGCCATCCGAGTCGCGGAGGCGCCGCTTGCCCCACCTGTGGGAGCTGCATGGACCGCTGATCACGTCAAGACTTTGGTGGCAAGCAGCATCACGGGGGAGCCAGGTGAGCCGTATGACGAAGAAGGCGGCGAGCAGGGGACCTACGAGGAGCGCGAGGTGTACTTTGATATGGGCGCCAGCGGCGACATTTGGGTTTACGAGGAGTGCGTTTACCTGACGGCTTGGCCACTTGATGGACGAACCGTCGAAAGCACGGTTTGGCTTGACGGGACCGTTGAAGTGACAGGTGACGACGAGTTCCTCTGGGATGTGCAGATCTGGCTCACCGTGGCTTTGGCGGTGGCGGCTGCAGGGCTCGCGGTCATGTTGATGACGGCGGGCATCAGACGCTGCGCGACAAGGCGTCGGGGTTGCGGCTTCATCGCACCTGGGCGTGGCTCCGCATTGCTCTGGCTGTTCCCGCGCTAGTCCCGAACGAAATGTCTCTGAAGTGACCGGATACTTCCGGGGTCTTCTGGTTGAACAACTGGGGTGTTGATCCTGCTGATCTTGGTCCCGCTCCCTTTGAGAGACCCAGGAAGGCGTCCAAAACGGTCGGGAAATTGCCAAATAAGCAAAAACACCGAGGCGGTAGGTCCTCGGCGTCTTCTATTCGACGAGGATTAACCTCCGGTATCAGTGGGAGCATGACAGGCAACACGGAGCCGACCCGATCCACGCGGGTCAAGGCTTTCGCACCAGCAACTTCACGGAGGCTCGGATGAGCCACGCCAAGGGAAGCAGCCCCGCCAGAAGCGAGACCGACATCTGGCCCGGAGGAAAGTCGTACTCGTTCGCGAGAACAAAGCCCGCAACGGCCGCGGTCAGCGCGACCACGGGCGCGACCACGAACATTGGACGGATCTCACGACACAGGTTCTTCGCAACCAATGCAGGCAACACCAGAAAACCAAAAGTGAAAAGCATCCCCGAGACGCGGATCGAGAGGCCGATGCACAGGCCCAGCCAAGCCGCGATGGCCGCATCCCACCACAGCGTTCGCATCCCAACTGCATCCGCCATGACCGGATCGGTCGCCAACAACAGAATCCGCCGATTGAACTTCGCAAGCAGGAGAATTGTCGCGGCGGCCAAGGCGGCGAACAGCCAGACGTCCGCGTCGGTGGCCCCGATGATGCTGGAGGATATGAGGTGCTGGATCTCTTCCAATCCGTGCGGGCTATGCGAAACGACAAGGACCGACACGCTCGCCGACACGAGGAAGACCCAGCCCGTGATGGCCTCGTGACTTTCACGAGCGCTTTTGCCAGCGAAGCTTGTCAGCAACGCCGCCGTCACCGAGAAGAGCACCGCCATGCCCGAGAGCGCCGAATCCGAGTCAAGCCGCGCTCCCCAGGCGCCGCCGATGACACTCGCTGCGAACATCGCCAGGGCGACGCCGAGTGCGGATGCCTGAGAAACGGCGGCACCGATGAAAATCTGATCTCGCGCCACCACGAGCACGCCAACCAACGACAGCGCCAATCCGATCAGCCACCCAGCCAAATAGGTGTTGTGGAACAGCTCCCATGAGGACAAGAAGTTCTGAATCATGCGACGACCTGCCTTGCGCCCAGGTGTACGGTGGCGATTCCGGCGGCGCTGCGACTGATGTCAACGGGCAACCCATAGGTGCGTTCGAGGTTGTCGCCCTGCAACACGAGCTCGCCCGGACCGGTGATCACGCCGCCGTCGTTAAACAGGGCGAAGTGAGTTCCGTGCCGCGCGGCCACGGCGAGGTCGTGCGTAACAAACAAGATGGTGATCTTGTCAGCCTCGTTCAGGTCGGAAAGGAACGCCAAGAGCGCTTCCTCGGTTGTCAGGTCCAGGCCGTTCGTCGGCTCATCCAACACGAGCAGCCGCGGCCGCCGCACGAGAGCCCGCGCGACAAGAGCGCGTTGGCGCTGGCCACCGGAAAGGGACCAGAAGTCTGCGCCCAGCTTGGAGGCCAGTCCGACCTTTTGCAGCGCCCAATGAAGACGATCGGTCCGCTCCGCATGATTGCAACGAATCCCCACCAAACCCAGCAGGACAAACTCGCGCACCGTCGTGGGAAGCGTCGGGTTCAGATCGCAGCGCTGAGGCACGAAGCCGATCCAATCCCGTCCGGCAAGACTGGGATTGGCCCACATCTCGCCGCCCGCGGGCCGAAGCATTCCCAGCAGGCAACGAAGCAAAGTGGTCTTGCCCTGCCCGTTGGGACCGAGAAAGAACCAGAAGTCGCCCTCGCGCACGTCGAGGTTCACATTCTTCAGAACCACACGGTGGCCGTATGACGCTGACAAGCCGATCGCTCGAAGAAGCAGCTCGCGTTCAGGCGCAATGGTTTTGCGGGACGCGTCGTCCATCACTTGCCCTCCAGCGCGCCGGCGACCAGGCGAACATTGACGTCGATCATGGAGATGTAGTCATCGGTTCCCGGGATAGCGCCGACTTGGTTGGCAAGCGTCACGACCTTCGCGCCGGTCTTATCCGCGACGAAGCGCGCATGCTTGATGTCGTAATACGGCGTATGCAGGATCAGCGGGATGCGCTCTGCGCGCATCTTGTCGATCAACATGCCGAGCTGCTTGGTCGTTGGCTGGATGCCGGGCACCGGCTCCATGTGACCGATGTTCTCCAGACCGAAGCGGCGCGCGAAATACACCCACAAAGCGTGCTCGTCGGCATACTTCGTCCCGCGGCGTGCGAGCATCGCGCTCAGCCAGCCGCCCAGGAGATTGTCTTCGCCCTGCTCCTTCAGGAACTCGCCGAGCCGGCCGTGCTCTGCGAGCAACGCGAGCTTCTCTAACTCGTATTTCTCCGCCAGCTTTTCGCCGACCATCGTGTTGCCAAGACGCTTGCGGAAGTCATCGTAACGGGCCTTGAAATAGTCGGCCTTCTCCGGGCGCAACTTGGTCATCCTGTCGCGCAGCAACGCGGCGACCTTCAGACCGTTGAGCGGGTCGAGCATGTAGTGCGGATTGCCGAAGCTGTGCACATCACCGAGCGATCGGTCGATCGTTCCAGTGGGCACGTCCAGCGCGTCGATGACCTGCGAGGCATCAACGTATCCCGGACTGTTGACAAGCACTCGACCGTTGCGTGCTCCGGTGAGAAGCACCGGGGCATAGCCGACCTCGAGTTCCATCCCTACCACGATGAAAAGGTCCGCCTGGCTCAACGCTTTCATGAAGGAGGGTTTCGCCTCCACGAAATGCGGGTCTTCACTGGGCTTGCAGAAAACGGTCACGGCCACCTGATCGCCGCCGATCTCGCGGGCGAGGCTGCCCAGGTCGGGGATGGTTGCACAAACTTTCAGCGGCTGTGCGTCCTCGGCGGAGCCACGCAGTGGCGTGGACACAAGCGCCAGAAGGGAAATCAGGCACGCCAGCACGCCGGCTCGATTCGTTGGATGTGTAAGCATGGTTGTACTCCGGGAAACAGGATCAGTAGCGGTGCGCCGCATGCGCACCGACCAGGTACTCGAATCCGAGCCAGATGGAGTGAGCATCTTCATCTTCAAGATGCTCGGTGTGGTCGTAGTTGTATTGCAGCCGGACGCGCGAGAACTCCGAGGGCAGCCACTCAACCAGCGGCGAGACGCGATACCGGTCATCGCGGAACGGATCGTTCTCGCTGTCGCACGCGCTTTCGCCGCTGCCCGAGGCGTAATCCAATCGAACTCCTCCGCGCCAACCTCTTGTCCAGCCGTAGAGGAGTTGCGTGTACAAGCCCCAATCTTCCAATATGGCGCCAGCTATCGGGATGCCATCCAACTCTGCATCGTCGGCGCGATAATCCCGATACATCACTTCCGACTGCCACAGGAAGTAGGGCCAGCCGCGCTCGTTGCGGGTCGGCCGCCACTTCATGACCAGATCAGCGCCGTAGATCGCCGTGTTGCCGTCCGGCCCTGTGGCATTGGGACCGTACAGGCTCGACACTCCTACGGCGGCGCTCCATTCGTCGCCCAGGTCGAAGCCATTCTCCCAGCGAAGGAGATAGACCAGGGCGCTGAATGCATCAGCGTCGTCCTCTATGAACGGCCTCCCCCCGACAGGACGCTCTTCGAAGAACTCACCGGTGGCGAGGAAACTGGCCATCGTTTCCCCGTTCGCGTTCTGGATGCCTAAATGAAACTCCGAGAACCACGGCAGCGGGGCCAGCCAGCCGACGCGCACGCCTGCGCCGCGCGTTCCATCTGGCCCGAAGAGGCGCGTGTTGATGATCGGTTGGTCCATCCATTCCCACTGGTGAGGGTGGCGTGGATTCAGACGGCCGAATTCAGTGAAGAACTGGCCGGCCTCCACCTGAAGGCCGTGCGGAAGCTGTTGCGTGGTCAGAAACGCTTCTTCCAGTTCGAAAAAGGACTCACCGACGATCGGATCGATGAAGAAGACGAGGTGGGCTTCACCCACGACGTAGGGGTCCACTGCACCTGCGAAAGAAAGCTCGACGTTCTGTAGCGTGAAGCCGTTCTTGCGCGGGTCGTGGCCGCCGCCCTGCAAGTTCTGCAACTCTGAATCCTTTGCGGTTGACCCGCCACCTGCTGCGAGCACATCGAGCGAAACGTCGATGAGTCGGATGTTGGCGGGGCCCGCCTTGGCCGAGGCGAGGTCGCGCTGCCGGGCATCGGGCGCAGGGGTTGGCAAGTCGGCGACTGCACGATCCAGAGCGGACTGCCCCTGTCCCTCGGCCGGTTGGGTGGTCGGCTGCGTAGCAGGATTCTCTTGCGATGCGAGCTGGCCCTCCTGGACCATGGCGTACACCGCGCGGTGAATCGGTGAACTGGAATTGGAAGCGGAATGGCACGCTGTCGCGAGCCCGCAAAGCGCGAGCGCGGCCAGCGATTGGCCCATGCGTGGATACATTTGAGATGTCCTCCTGCCGAATCGTCCTGAAAGAATCAACCTGTCGAGTGGCGCGCATGGCGCAGCCCGGGCGCAACGACACAGCGCCTCGCAATAGCGAGGCGTAAAACGATTCAGCAGATCGGAGGACCGCGGCAATCGACGCGCGGCGGCAGACGACTGTCCACAGGCTCGCTGGCCCTGACAGTCAGAGAATCAACTGCGACCGTAGCGGTGGGAGCCGCATCTATCGCGGCCGGCGCCACTAGGGCGCTGCTCAGCAGCAGATGAAGCGGACAGTCGCGCTCGTGATCAGACTTCGGGGCGCGCGGCGAATCCGCTGCGCCAGGAGCGCCGACCGGGGTCGCAAGCGAAGGCTGAGCCGCTTGCGCGTGTGCAAGATTGTGTAAATACTTAAGCGCCCCAGTGCCCATCAGAGCAAAGCAAGCGCAAAGCAGATATGCCGTCAACCGCTGCACGCCGCAATCGTATACGACAAAGATTGTACCTGCCACCTCCCCGCGAGAGAGCGTTTCGCGCGCAGGTCCAAGTCAAGAGCATCGGTACGGTCGCGCCCGCCGGACTGGGCTGGCGTTCGGGCGGGTAATGAACGGTTGCGTGCATCGTCACTGGCGGCGGCGCGGGTTTGCGGTGGAGGCGGAGGTCGGTGGGACGTTGCAGGGGTGAGACGGTGAGCTTGTTAGACTCCTTTCATGCCCCGCCGGGTTGCACGAGCTTTGCGCCTTCTGCTGCTCCTCTTCGGCGTCGCGGCGCTGGTCTCTCTGCCTCTGACCCATGTCTATTACGTTTCGGCTCGAACGGCTTGGCCTGGACCACAGAACCAGATTGTTGCAGATTCGGGCATCGTGCAGATCTTTGTGTTCAACAAGGGAAAGGAGCTCTGGAGTTTTGATGTCCTCCCACCGCAGGACGGTGGCCAGAGAGCAATGG
>JBPCNK010000191.1:0-4499 GCA_051001345.1 Acidobacteriota bacterium
CATTCACCACCCAGAATGAGACGGGGGGGAAACAGGGTCGATTATTGCGGGGCGCCGCCGCAGTCCATTGCCGGAACCGAAGGGGCCGTGTCCGTGCGGCCATCTGGATCGGTGTGACGGCAATTCCGGCGGGGACCCGCTCCCTTTGGTCGCGGCACTGAACTGCGGCGGCACTGACACTTCCGACCCTGACCCCTGACGCCTGGAGCCTGGAGCCTGGAGCCTGGAGCCTACAAAAGATAGAGTGATCTCCATGCGGGTTGGATACGGGATCGATGCGCGCTTTGCCGATCATCACACCGGCGCCGGCCATCCCGAACGCAGCGAGCGGATTCTCGGACTGCTCGAAATGATCGAGCGATATCCACACTCTGGTCAACTGGATCGTATTGCAGCCCGAGCAGCCTCCCACGACGACCTGGCGCGAGTCCACACGCCCTCCCACATTGCAACCGTCGCCGGGACCTCCGGCAAAAGCGCGGTTCGCCTTGACCCGGATACGACGACCTCGGAACACAGCTATGACGTGGCAAGGCTCGGCGCAGGCCTGGTAGTCGAGATGGCCGAACGGATCATCGCGGGTCGACTCCAACGAGGATTCGCGTTTGTACGCCCTCCCGGCCACCATGCCGAGCCCAACCGGGTCATGGGCTTTTGCCTCTTCAACAACATTGCCCTCGCCGCGCAGGCTGCGTTGCAGCACGGCCTGTCGCGAGTCGCCGTCGTCGACTATGACGTCCATCACGGCAACGGCACGCAGGCCGCTTTCTACGGCTCGCCCGCAGTCCTGTTCGTTTCGAGCCACCAGTTTCCGTTCTACCCGGGAACCGGCGATTTTTCTGAAACTGGAGAGGGTGCCGGACGGGGCTTTACGCTGAATTTCCCATTGCCGGCCGGCTGCGGAGACAGCGTGTATGTGCCGCTCTATCGGGATGTGGTCGTCCAGCTCGTCGAGCAATACAAGCCCCAATTGATTCTGGTTTCAGCCGGCTTCGACGCGTACCGGCACGACCCGCTGGCAGGCATGAATGTGAGCGAGCGGGGGTTTTCTGAAATCTCGCGCGTGCTGATCGACTGCGCGCGGCGCTGCTGCCGGGGTAAGATTCTATTCGTACTGGAAGGCGGCTACGATGTCGCAGGGCTCCAATTGTGCGCCGGTCACGTCCTGGATCGGTTATTGGGTCTGCCCACCGAAGCGTTGAGGATCGATGCGGCGTCCGGCCTGCAGGAGTATTATGAAAAGGTCAAAGAACACTTTTCAGAGTTTTGGGACTGGAGGAAACTGTCATGAAGAGATGCCTTTTCTCACTCGCCTGGGTTGTGCTGGCAGGCGCGCTCTTTGCTCAGCCTGGGCCAAAAGATCGACCTGCGCTGCCCGCTACCGACCTCGGGCGCGTTGCCGTCGGGACCAGAGCGCCCGATTTCACGCTGAAGGACATGCATGGAAAGGAAACGACGCTGTCCTCGTTTCGAGGACGAAAAAACGTCGTTCTCGTTTTCTACCGGGGACACTGGTGACCTCATTGCATGCAACAGCTCGGGAAGCTGAAAGAGTTACTGGATGACAAACACAAGAAAAAGGTCGAACTGCTGGCTGTTAGTCCAGACAGCGCCGAAGACTCTCGCAAGGCGGTCGAACGCATCAACAAGATCTCGCCAGCACCACTGAATTTTCCACTGCTGGAAGATGCGGGCCATCGGGTCATCGATCGCTACGGTCTGTTAAATCCATCCGGGCGCGGCTGGCCCCATCCGGCCACCTACGTCATCGACAAAAAAGGAATCGTTCGCTGGAAGTTCGTCGAGATCGATTACAAAGTGCGTCCCACCAACGAAGCAATTCTAGAGGCGCTGAGGAAATAAGACCCGATTTTCAAAACTTTTGCCACAGTTTAGGCCGTGCCGCCCATGTCAGAGCCGTGCCCGGGAGGGCACGGGCCGATTACGTGCACGAGCACGTCAACGAGTACGACCCCTGACCCCTGAAGCCTGACCCCTGCTTTTAGAAGCTTTCGGGTTTGCCGGCGTCTACCCAGGCTCCATACCAGAGGTTGGCCAGGCGAGACGCGGCCTGGTTCATCCGCTTTTCGATGATATGGGAAGTCTGCTGCCAGAGGCGCTCATAATAGGCATCCGGATAGATCGGAAAATTCTTGGCATCCCTCGGAAGCCCGAGGCGGTCCAGCTTAAGATCCGCGACGATCTGCCGCTCGATGAGCAGAATGTTGTCGACCCATACGAAACTCTCGAGGGCGACATCGTAACTGAGCGCCAGCGGCGTCTGCTCCTGCCGGAAGGCCTGCATGGGTTGAAAGCGCACTTTCTCCAAATTCCGATAGACCA
The DNA here is from genome assembly GCA_051001345.1 of Acidobacteriota bacterium. Lineage (GTDB taxonomy): Bacteria > Acidobacteriota > UBA6911 > JACQSX01 > JBPCNK01 > JBPCNK01. The sequence goes on from JBPCNK010000191.1 coordinate 2,344, forward strand.
TTTCTGACTCGAACCGAAAGTGAATTCCGTGCTGCCCGGTGAGCTCGCCGTTGTAATTTTCTACCGCGTGAAAAGGCTGGTGTATATCAGCTACATAGTGTCCGAGGTCCACGGCGGTCTGGAGCCAACCCGCGTCTCCGCTTTTCATCTGGCCGACTAATCGTTGATAGTAGTCGGCGATGGTCCAGAGAACCAACCCATTGTTCTTTACTTTGTCAGCGCCGAAGCGCCTGACCGTTTCATCGTAGTCCAGGCTAAAGTCCTTGAACGGGTAGACTCCATACCGGTCGATATCGATGAAGTGTTTGGGTGCTTCCTGAGGATCGGTTTCACGGCGCTTATCGGGGTCGACACTGTGCTGTGCGAGAAATGCGCGATGCTTTTCAAACAGCGGGCGCAACGGATCGGAAAGATTATCGATGGCCCGATGGTGGATCCACTCGTGTCCCTTAGTCCCCCAGCCCCGAACGACAACGCCAGGCAACGATGCGACAAGAGCCGCAACCAGCGCCAGCGCCAGCAACCGAACCAGTTTCACAAATCCCCGCATCACGTTTTATAGAGCGTCTGGCAATCCTGACACCGGTACAGCATCAGGTCGCGCTGTTTTCCGAATTCTTTCTGGATGTCGCGGAGGCGGCCATTCTCTGTTTCGTTGAAGTAGTCCTTAAACGGAAAATACTTCTTGAGAAGGCCGAGACAAGGCTTACCCTTGTCGTTCTTGGTTGTGCAGTTGAACTGACCGGGCAATCGATCCTGGATCATCGGGCTCAAGTCGCTACTATAATAAACGCCTGCGAGCCGGTCAAGGTGACACCGGCCGCCTGGCCGGTTGCCTTTTCTTTGATTTACGCCTGGATATTTTTCGGCCCGGAAGGCCGCGCCACATGAGAATGGAAACTTCCAACCCAAAGGCCGGCGCCCTGCGGCAAATCGAATTGCAAATTGAAAAGCTTGTCTACGGAGGCGCCGGGCTGGCGCGCTGCGACGGCAAAGTTTTTTTCGTCGACGAAGTGCTGCCGGGCGAACGGATCCTGGCGGAGGTCGTCGAAGAAAAGAAGGACTTCGGCCGGGGGCGCGTCGTCAAGATCCTGGAGGCTTCGCCTGACCGGACAATGGCGCCCTGTCCGTATTTCGGCCAGTGTGGTGGCTGCCAGTGGCAGCACATTCCCAAAGCGCTCCAGAATCAGTCTCGGGTCGACATCCTATCGGAACTGCTGGCCAGGCAAAAGATCGAAAGTGCGCCATCCATCCGATTCCTGGAGGGCCCGCCTTTTGGATATCGTAACCGCCAGCGCTTTCACCGGCTGGCCGATGGAAGCCTCGGGATGTTCCGGCTTCATTCCCAGGACGGCATTCGAATTGACGCCTGTCCTCTGATGAACGAGCCAATGAACGAAGTACTCGCGCGGCTGCAGACCGAGCTTCCCGGAGAGCCCTACGACGCCGTCACGCTTTTTTCGGACGCACAACGAGTGCTGGCTGCTTTTGAGTTCGAAGGAGAACCAGGCAAGATCGTCCAGTTGCTGCCGCCCGACGGGGCCGGGCAGGTAGAAACCAAGTTGCAGTTTGAGCTGGCATCGTACCGGTTCAAAGCGGCTGTTACCGGCTTCTTCCAAGTCAATTCCGTCGTAGCTGAAGCCATGCTGCAGCAAATGGAGGCCTGGATCGGCGGCATCGCGCAGCGCTCCGTGGCGCTCGACCTGTACGCCGGGGCAGGCTTATTCACACTGCCGCTGGCGCGGCATTTCGCGCTGGTTGTCGCCGTCGAGGAGAACGCCGATGCGGTCGAGGCGGGCCGCCTCAACATCTCGGCAAACGACGCCAGCCATGCGCAGTACTTCTGCGCGAGTGTGGAAGCGTGGCTGCGCCAGGAAGGAGGCCGCTATCGCCATCCGGACCTGCTGTGCGTCGACCCGCCTCGAGACGGTCTCGGTAGGTTTGTAGTCGAGCGGATCGTCCAGCTGGCGCCGCGTTATCTGGTGTATGTATCGTGCAATCCTTCTACGCTGGCGCGAGACTTGCGCAGCCTGGCCGCGCATTATCAACTGGAAGATGTCGTCATCGCCGACCTGTTTCCGCAGACGTACCACATTGAGACGATGGTGTTGTTAGGGGTTAGGGGTTAGGGGTTAGGGAATTGCGGATTGCGGATT
>JBPCNK010000192.1:0-5723 GCA_051001345.1 Acidobacteriota bacterium
GCTCATCGCCTGCGGTGAAAAAGTTGCAGAAGAGAACCTGCCGGGAATTCTGGCCGGTTACGAGAGTTTGAAAACGACCGTGTCGGCCCACACCACTGCGGCGCCAATGAGATTCTGAGCGGTGCCGTGACCGTATGCCGTATGCCGTATGCCGCAGGCCGCAGGCCGGCGACGGAGCACCAACAGAGCCGCGACAGTGAGGGAGCGGGCCGGCAGGGACGGCGTAATCGAGAATCGTCGCCGGCATACGGCCCGCGGCATACGGCATACGGTTGCTTAACTAAAATAGGAAGACCATGATGAGATCCGATCGCCAACATCTCAACAGATTTGAGAACTAAACCAGCAAGGAGACTGCAGAATGACCGATGTTACCGTGACCGCAGACCATGTCCGAGGGGAAGTCAAACGCCTGATTGCCGAACTCACAGAGCGCGAGGTCGATGAAATCACCGACACGGCTCTCTTCGTCGAGGATCTCGGTGTTGATTCGCTCATGGCGATTGAAGTCATGGTCGCACTGGACAAACGTTACAAGATCGACATTCCCGAACAGGAATTCAACACGATCAAGAATGTTGATGACGCCGTAGACTCCGTGATGCGCCACCTCACGGCCAAGAGCCAGACGGCTTAGCCTATGCAGCGAGTGGCCATGACTGGAATCGGGTTGCTGACGCCGATCGGCGAAGGCCGCCATTTGTTTTGGAAGGCCCTGCTGGCCGGGACATCCGGCATCGCCCCGGTGGCTTCCTTTGATACCACGGCGTTCCCGGTTCACCTCGGCGCCGAGGTCAAAGGCTTCCAGCCGGAGCGTTTTGTCCGGCGTCGTCAGCCCGACCAGATGGGACGCGGTTCGCAACTGGCTATCGCCGCTGCACGCATGGCATTGGAAGACTCGGGGGTCGATCTGGCCGGCTATGACCGCAACCGCGTCGGTGTGTCGATGGGGACAACCTCGGGAGAGCCGCAACTGGTCGAACGTTATAACGACCTGCGCAAAGAGGGCGGCCTGGAGTCGATCCCGGCCGACATCGGACCGCGCTATCCGTGCAATGTTATCCCCAGCAACATAGCCATCGAATTCGAGTTGCATGGCCCTTGCATGATGATTCCGACAGCCTGCGCGGCGGGCAACTACGCCATCGGTTACGGATTCGATTTGATCCGCACGGGGCGCGCCGACCTGATGCTGGCCGGAGGCGCCGATCCGTTTTCGCGCATCACCTACATGGGGTTTGCGCGCCTAGGGGCCATCGCGCCGGAGCGCTGCCAGCCCTTTGACAAGAACCGCAAAGGAATGGTCCCCGGAGAAGGCGCGGCGGTTCTGGTGCTTGAACCGCTCGAGGTTGCCCGCGCACGCGGCGCAAAAATCTACGCCGAAGTTCTGGGTTACGGAGTCAGCTGCGACTCCCATCACATGACGGCAGCTCACCCTCAGGGAGACGGCGCCATCCGCGCCATGTCAATGGCGCTTAAGGAAAGCGGCCTTGGTCCCGACGATGTCGACTACATCAGTGCCCATGGCACCGGTACTGCCACTAACGACCGCGTCGAGTCGATCGCTGCCCGCCGCCTCTTCGGCGACCGCGCCAACCAGGTGCCGATGAGCTCGATCAAATCAATGATCGGGCATACCATGGGCGCCGCCAGCGCCATCGAGGCGGCCGCGTGCGCGCTGGCGCTCGATACCGGAATGGTTCCACCGACGATCAACTACGAGGAACCCGATCCGGAGTGCGACCTGGATTACGTGCCCAACCAGGCGCGGCAGGTCGACCCGCGCGTTGTTCTCAACAACGCGTACGCCTTCGGCGGCAACAACGCGTCGCTCTGCCTGGCGAGGGTTTCGCGGTGAACCAGCGCATCGTCGTCAGCGGCGTCGGGATCATCGCCGCCATCGGCGCCGGCAGCGAGGAGTTCGAACAGGCCCTCTACGACGGCCGCTGCGGGATCGCTCCCAAGACCCTTTTTGCCGAAACCGAGCCGGACAGTCCTGCCGGTGAGGTCCGTGATTTCTCTCCGCAGCGCTGGCTTGGAAACAAGGGGCTACGTGTCCTGGACCGCAGCGCGCGTCTACTGTGCGTCGCTTCCCACATGGCGCTTGAGGCCGCCGGGCTGGTTCAAGCGGAGGGCGCCGAAGGCGACGCCGAGATGGGTTTAGTCTGCGGCACGATGTTCGGCAGCGTCCACAGCATCACGTCCTTTGACTGGAGCGGACTGACCGATGGACCCAATCTGGTCAACCCGATGGAGTTCCCCAACACGGTCATCAATTCGCCCGCTGGACAGGCCGCCATCAAACACAAATTACGCGGGGTCAACTCGACGATTTCTGCGGGGTTGGCGTCCGGACTGTACGCGATTCATTATGCCTGTGAGTTCCTCCGCTTCGGGAAAGCGCGTGCGCTGCTGGCTGGCGGCGTCGAGGAACTTTGCGAGGAATCTTATCTGAGCCTGGTCAAGGCCGGCCTTCATTCGTCGACGGGACGATTGTCGCCATTTGCCTCGGACCGTGATGGGACCATTGCCGGAGAGGGCTCGGCGCTGTGGATGCTGGAGACGGTTGATCGAGCGCGTGAGCGCGGCGTCACGCCGCTGGTCGAAGTGTCTGGATTCGGCGCGGCCCACGACGCCCGCAATATCAACGCCTACGACGTACGGGCTGAGGGCGCCGCTTCGGCGATCCGCCAGGCGTTGGCCGCTTCCGGAATCGGTCCGGAACAAGTCGGGTGTGTCGTCGCCAGCGCCAGTGGAAGCAAACTCGGTGATCAGATGGAAGTCAACGCGTTGCGGAACGTTTTTGGCGCCGGTTTCTCTGCTGTGCCCGTGTGCGCGCCCAAAGCCGCTTTTGGAGAGTGCCTGGGAGCCTCCGGCGCCTTGCTGGCTGTCACGGCTGGCTTGGCTTTGAAGAGACAGACCCTTCCTCCGACGACTGGGTTTCAAAAGTCTGAAAGCGGCTTGAAGCTCTCGGCCGGCGCCCAGCCCTTCCAGGGAGAGTATGCTCTGGTCAACTGCTTTGGCTGCGATGGCAATAACACCGCGCTGGTTTTGAGGCGTTGGTCGTAGGCAAAAAGTCGCCAGTCGCCGGTCGCCAGTCGCCAGATGAACCAGGCAACAGGGCGGGAGGCGCCGCCCCGGCAGTCCCGCGACCGGAAGGCCCCGGGCCGGTAGAAAGCGTGATCGAGAATCTTGCTCAAATAAACAAGATTTCACCAATTGGTAGTGCAGAGCACGCAGAGTGGACGCAAAGAAAGTTCAGTGGTGGCCACTGCTCTGCGGTGAATACTTTTCATGCCATCAATTGCCACGATCGTTGAATTTTGATCATCGTTCTTCAGGGCAATTAGAAAATGGCCCACAACAATGAAGCGCGGATTAACGCGGATTAAGCGGCTTAAACGGCTTGGGTATGAGTTGAACTCATCAGCAAATAATCCGTGTTAATCCGTGTTAATCCGCTTAATCCGCGCTAAGGCGTAAGTACGATATCGCCCACAACAATTATTGGAACGAAGTTCGCCATGAATAATCGCTTGACGCGCGGCGCCGCCATCGTTCCTTTCATAGCAAAGGGCTCGTAACCCAAATGCGCAACCGCGTCTCATTCAAAATCTTCAGCATCGCCCTCTGCCTGGTAGTCGTTTTGGTGGTTGTCGCGGCGCTCTCGAGCCGCAACATCAGCAGAGTCCGCGACGAACTGGTCGCCACCGCCGAGTACTACATCCCGCTGGAGCAGGCGTCATCGCGTGTCACGTTTCTGGAACTCGAACAAGACGCCATCTACCAGCGCATCCTCCTGCTGTATGCCGGCGCACGCGATCGAGCGGCCATTGAAGCGCAGAAACAATTGTTCGAAGCGCGCGGACAGAAGGTCGACGAAGAGATGCATGCGGCCACTCGTCTGGTCGAACAGGGCCTCCAGCAGGCCACCGGCCAGGAGGAGCGGCTGGAGTTTACACGCCTTCAGCCGCTGTTCCGCGGGCTGGAACGCCAGCATCAGGACCTCCACGACCTCGTCCTGAAGATCGAGGACCGGCTGGAGCGCAACGACGAGAATGGCGCTCGCGCGCTGGAGGAGGTTGAGCAGCGCGAGCAGCGTGAGTTTGACGAGGCCGTCGGGGCCATCCGGACGGAACTGGAGAAGCTGAGCCACGATTCTTCGCTTCAGGCTGCAAATGACGAGCAGCGCATCCTACAGCTGAATCTGCTGATTACGATCGCAGCCGCCATCGTCGGCTTGCTGCTGGCCGCCCTGATTACGAGTGGATTGGTGCGGCCGATTCGCCGTCTTCTGGCCGGGACACAAGCCATTCAGAAGGGCGATTTGGAGACAGAGATTCCAGTGACCTCCAGCGACGAAATCGGCCTGTTGACGGAATCCTTCAACAGCATGGTGGGTGAACTCCGGGTCAAGGAGCGCATCAAGGCGACGTTCGGCAAATACGTCGATCCGAGAATTGTCGAAGGCTTGATTGGACCAGCCGGCGCCACGAGCCTCGAGGCCGATCGCCGCGTCGTCACCGTGTTCTTTTCCGATATAGCCGGCTTTACTTCCATCAGCGAACGGCTGACGCCAGCCGGCCTGGTCAAGCTCATCAATCACTACTTCACTCGGATGGACGAACCCATTGTCCGCCACGGCGGGATCGTCGATAAGTACATCGGTGATTCGATCATGGCGTTCTGGGGGCCGCCGTTTGTGAGTGAAACCGAGCACGCCCGGCTGGCTTGTCTAGCGGCGCTTGAACAGTTCGACCAGCTCGAAGACTTCCAGCGCACGGTGCCGGAACTAATCGGATTGCGCAGAGATGTCCCGGTTGTCGGAATCCGCATTGGTATTGCAACCGGAGACGTCGTCGTCGGCAACATCGGCTCGGATCGCACGATGGGATACACCGTCATGGGCGATACGGTCAACCTGGCCTCGCGGTTGGAAGGCGCCAGTAAGCTGTATGGAACGCGCATGCTCATCAGTCAGGAGACACAGCGTCTGGCCGCTGATGCCGTCGAAACGCGCGAAGTGGACTCCATCCGCGTCGTGGGGAAATCAGAACCGATCCGCGTTTTCGAGTTGCTCGCCCGCACGGGCACGCTCGCACCCGCGCTAGCCGAAATGCGGAGTCATTTCGAGCAGGGGCTGCGGGCCTACCGGCAACGCGCCTGGGACGAGGCGACCAAGCAATTCACAACTTGCCTGAAGCTCGTTCCGCAGGACGGCCCCTCCGCGCTGTTTCTCAAGCGCATCCAAGCGTTTGCAATCTCGCCTCCGCCGGAACACTGGGACGGAGTGTGGACCATGACGGAAAAGTGAGCCCTTTGGAATTGCGGATTGGTCTTTGGATGACGTTGTCCCCAAATCCGCAATCAATAAGGCACAGCGCGGCACAGCCGCAACCGTATGCCGTATGCCGTACGCCGCAGGCCGGCGACGGAGCACCAACAGAGCCGCGACCGTGAGGGAGGGGGCCTGCGGCATACGGCATACGGCATACGGTTGCGGCTAGGCCGCGTGCCTCTGTGGTGAGGCCGGTTAAAAATCGGCAGTAGTTTTCCCATAGCCACCCCGAATGGGCCCTATCCGCCCAGAATTTCGAACCCGCCGTATTGATGGAAGTGCCGATCGAAGCTGAACGCGGATCGGATCTCACGGATCTCAAGAACCGCAAAAGAGATGGCATCGCACAGACTCCAGTCCTTGTCCGCGTGACGGGAGAGAATCT
>JBPCNK010000193.1:0-15069 GCA_051001345.1 Acidobacteriota bacterium
GGCTCTTGGGGTCGGGCACCTTGCCCACGAGGATGTCGCGGGCGGTGTCGATGCGGCGTTTGGTGTCAGTGTCGAGCATGGGTCTCCTTTATGTGGCGAACTGGTTCCAGGAGACGTAATCCTTGACGTACTCGGGAATAAGGGCGCGGTACTTCTCCGGTACGGCTTTGAAGTCACGGGTGGAAAAGACCGGATTGGTCGCAAGGTCGGTGAACTGCCTGCTCTCGATGATGTCGCGTACGCGGCCACTTGTGACATAGGCCTTGAAGTAGGTCTTGATGGCCGGGATGGCCGCGGCCTCTTCGGGCTTGTGGTCGGCGACGAACTTGGCGAACTCTTCTTCCAACAGTTCATCCTTGGACTTGAAGCGTGGGATGAGGCCGAAGATCTTCTCCAGGATCTCGCGCAGGGTCAGGCGGCGGTCCACGGCGGCGGCTTTGCGCAGCTTGTCGAGAGTGTAGTACTCCTCGGGCTTATCGAAGACCTCGCGGTTGACGTAGTCGATCACGCGGTCCCACTGCCCGGCCTCAATGGCGGAAGCGATGGTGTCATTGGCACGCACGGCGTCTTCGAACTTTTCGAAGAACATGTGATCGATCTTCATTCCCTCGTAGCCGATCGTCTCTTCCTTGATCATTGAGAGAATGTCGGCGCCCAGGTGCTCGTAGGCGCCGCCTAGGACCACCGGGCCTGGGCCTCCCTCTCCCTCGCCTCCTTTTCCTTTGGGCGGAGGGAGCTTCAGCACTTCGTCGTAGTTGAACTCCTCCTCGAAGTATTCGCAGTTGGCGAAGAAATCGAAGAGTTTGAAGGCCGTTTTCGACGGGTTCTGCACGCCGTCCCTGAGGCTGTCGTCGAAGAGCTGCTCCAGGAAGTTGTGTTTGCGGGTGCCGCGTCCCTTGATCTGGATGAAGTCGGTGGGCGAAAAGATCGGACGGAAGAGACCGAGGTTGAGAATGTCGGTGCAGTCGTAGCCCGTGGTCATCATGCCGACCGTCACACAAACCCGCGCCTTGCTGGTCTTGTAGGCGGGCAGGAAGTTGCCTGAGCCGAGCAGGTTGTTGTTGCTGAAGTTGACGCTGAACTGCTGGGCGTCGGGAATCTGAGAGGTGACCTGCACGGCGAAGTCGGACTGGTACTTGCCGGGAAACATGCGGTCGGCCATCTGATTGAGAGTCTGCGCCAGCTTGGCGGCATGGTTTTGACTGACCCCAAAGACGATCGACTTGCCGATTTCGCCGCTGACCGGATCGCGCAGAGCGTTCTCAAGGAACGTTTTGCAGAATAGCTGGTTGGTGGCGTCCGCAAAGAACAGCTTTTCAAACTCGCGTTGCTTGAAGGCTTGCTCCTGATCCTCGCCGGTTTCGTCCGTGAACGAGACGACGAAGCCCTTTTCGGATAGAAGCTTGGTGGTGATCTCGGTGCGGGCGTCCACCAACGTGGGATTGATCAGGTAGCCTTCCTTCACGCCGTCCAGCAAGGAATAGCGAAAAGTCGGCTGGCTGTTCTCGCAGCCGAAGGTGCGGTAGGTGTCCAGCAGTAAGCGGCGCTCGGCCTCGCGCGGATCGCGGGTGGTCGGACTGGAACTGTCGAACCTGCGGAGGTAGTCGCGCGGTGTGGCGGTCAGGCCGAGCTTGTAACCGATGAAGTAGTCAAAGACGGCGCGGGCATTACCGCCGATGGAGCGGTGCGCTTCGTCGGAGATGACGAGGTCGAAGTCGGTCGGCGAGAAGAGCCTCTGGTACTTGTTGTTGAAGAGCAGGGATTGCACGGTTGTGACGACGATCTCCGCGCGGCGCCAGTCGTCACGGTTCTCCTTGTATATCTTCGTCTGGAAATCCGCGGAAAGCACAGCGGTGAAGGCCTTTCTGGCTTGGTCCTCCAGTTCGAGGCGATCCACCAGGAACAACACGCGCCGTGCGTTGCCGGAACGGAGGAATAGTTTGATGACGGCGGCGGCGGTCAGGGTCTTGCCGGTGCCGGTCGCCATCTCGAACAGGAAGCGGTCCTTGTCTTCCCCGATCGCGGCCTGAAGGCTTTGGATGGCCTTCAGTTGATAGGGGCGGAGAAAGCGAAGCTTGTTGGCTTGGATGTAGCCGGGCCGTTCCACTTCATTCCGCCACGCGGCCTCGGACTGGTAGTTCGGGCGCTGCGTGAGGACGATGTAGTCTTCGCCCACTTGCTCTGCGGTAAGGCGCTGCGGATTTGGCGTGACCTTCTGGTAGCCGATGACTGAGTCCGGTGTCGGAAACGAGGTGATGACGTAAGGGTTGCCGCGTTCGAGGTCCCAGAAATAATGCAGGTTGCCGTTGGAGAGGATGACAAAGCGGCAGTTCTGAGAACGGGCATATTTGCGGGACTGCTCCTTGGCGGCGAGCGGATTCTTGTCCTCGGCTTTAGCCTCGAGGACGATCAATGGGAAGCCCTTGGCGTCGAGGAGGAGGAAGTCGACGAATCCTTTTTCGGTCTTCTCAAAATTTTCGCCGAGCGCGTCCAGGTCGGTTGACTTGATCGTGACGCTGGGTTCAAGACGAATGTTGGCGGGCGCGTTGCCTTCCTGGAAGAAACGCCAGCCGGCCGCTTCGAGCAGCTTGTTGATCTTGATGCGGGCTGTGGCTTCTTTCTCGGACATTCGGATTCCTGTCTCAGCGGCGTTGTTCAAGCGGCATAACGGCCGGCATCAGCCGCGTTGCGAAGCGTAGCGGAGCAACGTCCGCTGCACGCGGTGTTAGCCTACGCTCTTTGCCCTGAGGCATCACACTAAAATATCTTTGGCGAAAACGTGCATTTCGGCGAAAAGTTCCCAAGTATCAACATAGCCAAAGAAATAAAGTTCAAGATAACTTCCATCCATTGCGACTGTGATGGTCTTGCTTTTCCAACAAACAGGCAACAATCCTTTATCGTATTTGTTGAATTCAAATTTGAAATTGTGGGAAAGACAATTCCTAATCATTCGTGCGAACTGATAGCACGGCTGATTTGTGAAAGATGATGCTTGTTTGGAAGTGTCGCAGTACTCTCTGATGAGTTCAAATGTTTCTTTGACCAATGCTCTCAGCAGCATTTTCATGAATTCTTTTACGACAACCTCTTGGTCCTCTTGTTTTCTGAGCAAGTTGGCAACTTGGACAAATGGCAGGGAGTATGAACCAAAACTGGCAGATGATTTCTCAAGGAGGGGATAAGACTCCTCAGTAGCAAACAAAGCAAGGGCGGCAAGACCAAGAATGTAGTTGTTCTTCGCGTTTTCGAGTTGTGAGAGTAACTCTTGCTTAACCATCTCCACAATCTTACAAACGCATTTTGCTGAGAGATCCTTCGGGGGCGACGCACCACGCCCGAATTGACGAGACTTCGGACTAAGGACGAGCAGGCCAACGATCAGCGCTCACCCGCCGGCGCTCACAATACCACCTACGCCGGTCGGGTGCAGCGCGGGTTTGGCCGCGCTTCACTTCCTCAGCGCACTCAGTTCGGGACCGAAGAGCAATTCATGAAGCTGGTACGCCGGCACAACCGCGGCAATGCCAAGGCTCTCGACGCTTTTCGGTGGGTCAGCTGTCTCGATTGGATGCTGTTCGTTGAAAGTACCCTTCATGACCCCGGCGAGATACAGTTCGGGTTGCCCGACAACGAGCGAGCCAGGCACGCGGTCCGCACCGAGATAGAAGAACACCGGTGATCCACTGTTGCCGCCGAATGACGCGGTCTCCATCAAGTAGAGGTCGATCTTCGAACCCTGCCACTGAATCTGCTGTGGAGTGACGAGGGCCACCCTGCCGAACCTGACAATGGGATCGTTCCTCTTCTCACCGATGTGTGGAGTAAACAGCCCGGTGAAGAAGACGTCTGAGCCTTCACTGACTCCTATCTTCTTGAACATGTCGCGGGTGACGATCATTGAGTCGGGCAAGTACAGGTACTCGTATACTTTCTGGTCCGGTACCATCGGAATGGCCGCCAGATCAGTGCTGTCATCTCGCGGGAAGTACACGGTTCGCTTGTCACCGGAGCGCACCATTGGGATCCGGATAGTGTCGGAGCTCCCATCTCGCTTGTTTAGCCGCACGAACACTTCTGCCAAGTAGCCCTTGCCGTCTGGCAACTGGAGCACGTGCCGTGCCGTGATGAGGTACACGTAGTAGCGGTCCGCGTGGGCCGCGCCCTTGACACCGACAAAGAAGCCGGTGCCGGCGCTGACCTTCCCGTTCGGTAGTTTTCCAAAGATGAACGCGACGCACTGCTTCACCTGAGGTGGAATGGGCATCGCGAAGAGCTCCACCACCATAGTCACGCCAAGAATTCCCGCAAGCGCGGTTCTCCGCAACATCTGTTACTCCATTTGAATAGACGGTCTAACGCACAAGTTTCTTTCCGGAGTCTCGGGCCGAGAGGTTCACTCCGGCGAGATGTACCGAGAGATTCCGGAAAGAAACCGTTGAACTAAACCGCAACGAGATTATACGAGATTATGGGGATTGTAATAACAGGATGGCTGAAGTTGGCGAAAGGGCGGGCGGATGGAGAACTGCGTAGGAAGAGTTGGAGAAGGTGAGTGGGCTGTCGGGTGGCGCTGCGAGGGGCAGCGGACACGAGAATGGGCCATGCGTGGAAGCGGTTTAGTTCAACATCAATTAGACAGCCTTCCCACCGGATGAACCCATTTGTGGTATTTGTGACCCTATGAGAATCTGCCAGCGCGCCTTCCCGGTTGCGGCTCGGACTTTGGTTGCGGCTCGGACGGCCGCGCTGTGAAAATGTCATAGATGCGCATCCCCGCGTCCAAGCCCGCAGCGTCTGACACGTCGGTCGCAAAGGTCGCCTTTGCCAGCTTCATTGGCACGACCATCGAGTGGTACGATTTTTTCCTCTACGGAACGGCCGCGGCGCTGGTGTTCAACAAGCTCTTCTTCCCAAACATCGAGCCGCTCGCCGGCACAATGGCCGCATTCGCCACGTATGCCGTCGGCTTCTTCGCGCGGCCGCTCGGCGGAGTCATCTTTGGCCACTTCGGCGACAGGCTTGGGCGCAAGTCCATGCTCGTCACCACGCTCATGCTCATGGGAGTGGCCACGTTCTGCGTTGGCCTGTTGCCCACCTACGAGCAAGCCGGCGTGCTGGCGCCCGTGCTGCTCGTCGCGCTGCGCTTCGTGCAAGGTCTCGGCATCGGCGGCGAATGGGGCGGCGCGGTGCTCATGGCCGCCGAGCACGGCCACGCAGGGCGACGCGGCTTTTACGCCAGTTGGGTGCAAGCCGGCGTGCCCGTCGGCCTGCTGCTGGCCAACGGCGTCTTCAGCTACTTCTCCGCGCTGCCGGAAAAAGAGTTTCTCTCGTGGGGTTGGCGCGTGCCGTTTCTGCTGGGAATTCTACTGCTGGCCGTCGGCATGTTCATCCGGCTGCGCATCATCGAAAGCCCGCTCTTCACAAAGGCGAAAGCCGCCCAGCCCGCGCCGCGACTGCCCATTCTTGAAGCCATTCGCCAGCACCCGCGCAACATTCTGCTCGCCATGGGCGCGCGCTTCGCCGAGAACGCTTCCTTCTACATCTTCACGGTCTTTGTGCTCAGCTACACAACGGTGCACCTCGGCCTCTCCAAGAGCACGGCGCTGCGCGGCGTCCTGGCCGGCTCGGCCGTGCAACTTGTCGCCATCCCGTTGTTCGGCGCGCTGTCGGACCGCATCGGACGGCGGCCGGTGTATCTCGGCGGGGCGCTGTCCCTCGCCTTGTTGGCGTTTCCGTTCTTCTGGCTTGTGGACACGCGCAGCACGCTGCTCATCGGACTGGCCATCGTGCTCGGACTCGTCGCGCACGCCGCGATGTATGGACCGCAAGCGGCTTTCTTCTGCGAGCTGTTCGGCACGCGCGTCCGTTACAGCGGCGCCTCGCTCGGATACCAGCTTGCCTCTCCGCTTGCGGGCGGCTTGGCGCCGCTCGTCGCCACCGCGTTGCTGCAGTGGTCCGGCGGCAAGCCATGGCCGGTGGCCGCCTACCTGGTCGCAATGGCGCTCGTCACGCTCGTCTCGGTCTGGTGCGCGGCCGAAACGTTTCGCACAGGGTTGGGTGAGGAGGAAACGTAGGCTGGCCGCAATCAACAGCGCCGCGAACGATCGCGAGCGGGTCCGCTAGCGCTCATTTTGATTGTCGCAAGTTGTGGTTTGGCCAGCCGGAGCCGGGGGCATGGACCTGGTCGCTTCGCTCGCGGCACCGTTGATTGCGGCCTCTACGAGAGCACGGTGGCTGACCAGCCCTCGGCAATCTGTTTAGACCGACAATCAAATCCCCTAGCGCTCATTTTGATTGTCGCAAGTTGTAGTTTGGCCAGCCGTAGCCGGAGGAATGGACCCGGTCGCTTCGCTCGCGGCACCCTTGATTGCAGCCTCTACGAGAGCACGGTGGCTGACCAGCCCTCGGCAATCTGTTTAGACCGACAATCAAATCCCCTGGCGCTCGTTTTGATTATCGCAAGTTGTGGTTTGGCCAGCCGTAGCCGGAGGCATGGACCCGGTCGCTTCGCTCGCGGCACCGTTGATTGCGGCCTCTACGAGACCACGGTGGCTGACCAGCCCTCGGCAGTCTGTTCAGACCGAGAATCAAATCCCCTATTGTTCAATCCCCAATCAAGCTCTTGATTACTTGCCGACGAGTACCAAGTCACGCGTTCGGACTCACACTCGGTAGAACAAGACCCGCCCGGACGGATCCAGTTGCTGGAGCCAATCGAAATCAACAATGTTCCTCGTTAAGACCGCGTGCCCGTGCTTACGAGCGGTTGCGAAAATCAATGCGTCGTTCAGAATGCGGCGGCGGTCAGCCTTAGCGACTCCTTGAAGACGTGCGATAGTGCCCGTAAGGATGCCGGCATCGCGCCATGTCTCTCGGTCAGGAGCAATCGTTCGATGGGACGGCATTCGATCGATGACTTCTTTAATTTCGTTTATCACACCTCGAGTTCCAGCGTGCGCCGGATCCAGCAAAGCACAAATCGACGCCAATTCACTTTCAGCTACCGTTGAATGCCAGGCATCTACTGCTCGCAGCATTGCGTGCTGGGGCCGAGGAAAACGTCCTTGAAGAGTATCTACGTACACCGTCGTGTCGTAGAGCAGAGACCTCGGCTGGCCAGCACTCACCCCAAGGAAGGCAAGTTCTGACTCTTTACGCGGCTTTAACTGTTGCCGCTGCTTGTCCGGCTTCAGCCGCCGCAGCGTACGCTCGAAATCAGAACTCAAGATCTATGTCCTGGCTGACCGTCCCTCGGCGGGAGAGTAGCCACTCGGGGTAATCATCGGCGACCGCTAGATTTGCCAACGCGACTTCAAGCAGGGCTGTATCTGACTGGATGCCCGTGCGGGCTTTTGCTTTGCTAACGAGCGCTTCAGGCATACGACCTCGCACCACTTTGGTTCGTGCTCCACGAAACAGGCCTCGCTGCTGGGCGATGAGCAGCACGTTTTTGAGCTTCTCGCCCTTTGGCGATACACCGGTCCGGTGCACAGAACCCGAGCTGACTGCGCCAGTGGTGGAAACCTTTGCCGCAGGCTTGTTATGCTCTCGGCTTCGCATGCCTATCCTCATGTGCTACAAAACCGTCTCTATTGTACCACAGACGCCGTCTGGATCGACAAACTAGATCTGACGAGGCCGCTGGCGGGAATCATGGGGCCGGCCAGCCGCCGTCCGTCCCGCGACCAGTCAGATCGTAAGCGCCTTTCACGGCTCGGGCCAGCGCAGGTGCTTTTGGAGAAAACGGAACGTCCCAACTTTATGGATCTCGTGGACGCCGTTGAAAAACTCGATCTCCGTCCTGTCGCCGATCCCCAACGCCACATAGCGGCGGCGGACCTTGGCATACTCGTAAGCCACCCACTCATCTGGCGCCACCCCGTCGCGGTGGCCCCGTTCCACCATGAAAGGCCGCGGAGCGATGAGGCTGGCCAGTTCCGCATAATTGAATTTCTCGCCGAAATCGAACTCCGTATGCTCGTGCTCTTTGGTGAACATGAAACTGTAGCGCGCTTCAATGCTCACGTGCTTCCACACTTCCTCGTTGAAGTCCCCCGAGCAGATGGAGAGGGCATAGCCCTCGAGCACCGCAGGAATGAACATGGCCGACTTTCCGCCATAAGACAAACCGTAAAAACCGATCCTGTCGGCGTCGACGAACGGTAGGCTGCCGAGCCAATCGAGCGACTGCTCGTGCTGGCGCACCATGGGAGCAAATATCGTCAACTTCAGGGGATTGGCCTTGCGCTGGAGCACGCGATATGTTTCTTCTCCAATGTAAAGATTCTGGGGGGCGTATACGACAAATCCTCGATCCGCCAGCCTTGCGCCAAACGAGTGGTAAGCCTGCGTATCCTCGAATGGACTGCAAACATCCTGGGGACGACCAGCCCGGCCGTGCTGGGCGACGACAACGGGCCGCTTTTCTCCTACTTTCAAGTCTTTGGGCACAAGGAGGATTCCATACGTGATGACGCTCGGCCAGACGTCCAGGACGACCTCATACCCTCTCCATTTTGGTGTGTCATAGATGAGGCGGGTGCGAGGATTTGGCGGCAGGTCCGCGGCAGGCAACCAGCCGATCACTTCCTTCCAGAAGTATTCCCGGTAGCTTCGCGTCGACTGCCGCCACGTTTCTATTGATGAAGCATCCGCCTTGGACCAGAACTCCTCCCTCCGAAACGGACTCAGGTGCATGAGCCGCTGGGTATAGTCGACCAACTGGTGATACTGGCGCTTCATCCTTTCAGACGAATCAAAGCGTGGCCTGCGCTCCTGCAGGATTCCGTCCTGCAGCGCGGCAAGCCGTAAGTCCAGCCCGAGCAATTCCAGGAATGCCGCCAGCGCAGCCTCGGATCCGGGCGGTCCCTTCCCGTTTTCTAGGGCTGCCTGCCGGAGGCGGGAACCGAGACCCAATTGGTCATAATGCTGTTGGGTCCGTTTGAATTCTTCCTCGACGGACTGGACCGCAGGGGTAGTCAGCACGCCGGAAGCCGCGTCCTGGCGGCCGTCCCGGGGCGGCGGAGGTCCTGGGACCTCGGGGCCGCGGCAGGCCTCTATTACGAGGGCGCGAGGAAGTATCAGGCTGGCGATCTCCGCATCTCCAAATTCGTGAAGCAGGCCCCAGACGTTTCGCTCAACCGGCTCCTGCCAGACTTTTTCGCGCTGCTGGAAATAGCCGCCCACCAGCGCCGCGTCAATCCGTTGGTCGACAGCAGCGCTGTACAGGGCCAGCAGGCCGCCCTCTCCATATCCTGCCACGCCCACGGGGACGTCGCTCTTGCTCACATGCTTGAAGTAGTCGACTGCCGCCAGGATCTTCTGGACTTCGTAACCGATGAGGTGGCGGCCCAAAAAATAAGCCTGGCGGTAGATGAATTCGCGATGGCTCTGATTGGTCATTCGAACGCGCGGACTGCCCGACCAGGTGTTGCCGCGATCCATTACGACAGGAACCAGCACGCGGCAACCGGCCTCTGCCAGACGCCGCGCAAACTGAGAGGCCGGTGCAAGATCTGCCGAAAGACCAGCCGCCATCTCGGGCGTCCAATCGGCGTCAGGGATGGCGACGATTTGAGCCCGGACCGCTCCCTTTGGCTCCAGCAGAAGCCCTTCCCCATCGACGCCGTCAAAGACCGGCCAACGCACGGCGTAAATCCGAAGCCTTTCGGTCTCGGCAACCAGCGCGGCCGTGTTCAGTGTGGCAACCAGGTGGAGATCGCGGGCCGGCAGACGCTGGTCGACGACCCCGATGGCGTGGCGAAACCGGGAGCGATTCGACTGGACCGACGCGATGTACTTTTCTGCCGAAGAGTAATCCCGGTTCCAAAGGCTCTGCCGCTCGATGGCCGAGCGCTCGAGCTTCCGCGTCAAAAAAGCATCCACCTGCTCCTGCATCTGAAAGGAGAGATCTCCCTGCAGTTCCAGAGGCTTGGTTCCGGGCAGAGTCTGCGGCTGCGCGGCAGCAACGGACAAGAGAAACGAGAACTGCAGAAGCACGAAAACAGGCTTCAGGCGGGCCACGAAGTGAGTGTAACCACGAGCCCTGAGAAACTCAACGACTAACCATAGCCGCAACCGTATGCCGTATGCCGCGAGCCGCGAGCCGGCGACGGAGCACCAACAGAGCCGCGACCGTGAGGGAGCGGGCATACGGCCTGCGGCATACGGCATACGGTTGCGGCCTTGCCGCGCTGTGCCTCTGTGGTGAAGCCGGTTAAAAATCGGCCCGACTTTTCAAAAATGATCGCTCCCGAAACAGAAGTTCGCCGACCGGCAGGCGGAAATTTGCGTTACACTAATCGTTGCGCTCCCGTAGTTAGGTACCCTTCCGGGACTCCAGTCTTTCCAAGGGACGTGGAGTTGCTTTTCAAACGCCACACCAACCCGCGAGTGCAGGAGTTTCGTTCATGAAAAAAGCTGCATTGATCGTTTTTCTGGTTTCGACTCTGGGATTTTTTGCCCTTGTGGCTTCTCAGGACAATAAGCCGCAAAAGGAAACTCCCTTCACTCCCTCCATGCAGGAGTTCGCCAAGAACTTCAAAGGGGCCGGAGAAGGGGTCGATGGGGCGGGAGCTGAAAAGCCCTACTCGATCGAAGAGTCGCTTCGACATTTCCAGGTGGTCACTGGACTGGAGATGGCCGCAGTCGCCAGCGAACCGATCATCCGCCAACCTCTGAACATCCAGTTTGACGAGCGGGGACGGCTGTGGGTGGTTCAATACCTGCAGTACCCCTTTCCCGCCGGCCTGAAGGTCGTCAAGTACGATCGCTATCTGAGAGCCGTCTTCGACAAGGTTCCTCCGCCACCGCCGCATCACGACCGTGGAGCCGACAAGATCACGATTCTCGAGGATAAAGACGGCGACGGGAAGTTCGAATCCCACAAAGATTTCCTCACGGGTCTGAATATGGTTTCCAGCGTGGCAGTGGGCCGCGCAGGAGTCTGGGTGTTGAATCCCCCTTATCTGCTGTTCTATGCCGATCGCAATCGGGACGACGTCCCGGACGGAGACCCGGAAGTGCATCTTTCCGGTTTCGGTCTGGAGGATACTCACGCCGTGGCCAACAGCCTGCACTGGGGGCCGGACGGCTGGCTGTACGGCACGCAGGGGAGCACCACCACCGCAGACGTGAAGGGAGTGAAATTTCTGGGACAGGCCATCTGGCGCTACTACCCGGAGACGCGGCAGTTCGAGCTCTTCGCCGAGGGCGGCGGAAATACCTGGAGCGTTGAATTCGACAGCAAGGGACGGCTGTTTTCGGGAACAAACTACGGATCGACGCGCGGGCTCCATTACGCCCAGGGCGGCTATTACATCAAGGGCTTTTCCAAGCATGGGCCCCTTACCAATCCCTTCGCTTTCGGCTACCTCCAGCACATGGCTCATTCCGGTTACCAGCCACGCTTCTCGTCGATCCTGATGATTAACGAAGGCGGAGCCCTGCCCGGGTATGAGGGGCAGATTATTTCAGGGATGTCTCTTACCCGGCGCGTGCAGGCCAGCCGGATCCTGCCGGATACTTCAACGTTCAAGACCGTCGATAGCGAGGCGGTCGTGCTCACCGACAACCGTTGGTTTCGGCCGGTAGACATCAAGCTCGGTCCGGACGGGACGGTTTACATCGCAGACTGGCACGATATTCGCCTCAGTCATCTCAGCCCCGAGGACAACTGGGACAAGGCAGGCGGGCGAATCTATCGACTCCAGGCTCAAGGGGCCGTGCCGGTCAAGCCGTTTGACCTTGGAAAACTAAGCAGCGCAGAACTCATCGCAACCCTGTCCCACAAGAACAAGTGGTTTCGAGGAGAGGCGCGCCGCGTTCTGGCCGATCGCCGAGACCAGTCCGTTGTCCCCGGGCTTCACCAGATGGTTCGGCAGAATAGCGGGCAACTGGCTTTGGAGGCGCTCTGGGCGCTCTACGTCAGTGGCGGCTTCAGCGAGCCCTTTGCTTCGGAATTGCTCAACCACCCCGATCAGTACGTGCGTTGCTGGACGGTGCGCCTGCTGGGCGACAGCAGAAAAGTTTCGCCGGCAGTCCAGGCCAAACTAGTTTCCATGGCGCATACCGAAATGAATCCCGAAGTTCGAAGCCAACTGGCCAGCACCTGCAAACGCTTGCCGGCACGCGATGCCTTCCCGATTATCCGGGGACTGCTTCTTCGAGCTGATGACGCCAATGACCTGCACATTCCGCTCCTGCTATGGTGGGCGATTGAAGATAAGGCGGCTTCCGACCGGGATCTGGTGCTTGCGTTGCTGAAAGAGTCGGCGGTTTGGAAGGCTCCGATCTTCCGGCAACACATAGCGTCGCGGATCGGGCAGCGGTACGCAGCCGAGCGCGGAGAGAGCCATTACACCTTTAGCGGTGATTATCTCGGCGTCTATTCGGAATGGAAAACGAAATTCGATCCGAAGGTCGCCCACCGCAATCTGGAAACATGCGCCCGGCTGCTTGAGCTTGCATTGGCCGATGCAGACGCCGAAATCCTGGCCAAAGGGATGGACGACGGCCTTCAGGGGGAAACTTTAAAGACGGTTCCAACGGCATTGGAAAAACAAATTTCCCGCCTGTTGGCCCAGCCCGTCGGCTCCGCTGTGCTGAGCTTGGCTCTGCGAACTGGTAACAGGACAGTTGCTGAGGCGGCCGTTCAGCAGCTTTCTGACGAATCCGTGGCTGAAGGAGACCGGAAAAGACTGATGGCGGCATTGGCCGATTGCCAGATCCCCTCGGCTGTGCCCGCCTTTCTGGATGTGCTGGCGAAGACCTCTTCGCAGAGCTTGAAAGTTCGAGTTCTGGAAGCACTGCGGCAGTTCGAGGATCCCGAGATCGCCAAAAGGATCGTGGAACTGTACGCAAAAATGGATACCCCGGTTCGAAGCGCCGCCCTGGACACACTGATCAGCCGTACGGAATGGGCCAGGCTGCTGCTGGAATCAGTGGATCGCGGACTGGTCAATCCCCAGGATGTGCCGCAGCCCCGGCTCGTATCGATGCGGAACTTCGGCGATTCCAGAATCAACGGGCTCATCGCGAAGCACTGGAAGAACAAGACGGAGGCAAGGGCGCCCGGGATCGTAGAGCAGGCGTTTGTAAAGCAAGGTGAAAAGACGTACAACCAGGTCTGCGGCTACTGTCACCTGGGCAACGGAGAGGGAATGCAGGCCTCTCTCGTCAATTCCAAATGGGTGCTGGGTCGCGAGCCGGTACTGGCCAGCATCGTGCTGCATGGAAAAGTCGGAAAAGAGATGACGATGCCGCCGATGGAGGCGCAGCTGAACGACGAACAGATCGCGACTGTCCTGACCTACATCCGGCAAAACTGGGGAAATCGGGCTCCTGCCGTCGACGTCGAAACGGTCAGCCAGGTTCGACAGGCCACCCGCGACCGCGTCAAGCCATGGACCGACGAGGAACTACTGAAGCCTTTAAAAAAGTAGTGAAGCAGATACGAAGAAAACCGAAGACCGCGCTCATGAATCCGAAATTCGCCACTCCGGATGAAAATCTTCATTGCAAAGGACAGACGCGCCGGGAATTCGTAAGAACCTCTGCGGGCCTGGTCGCGGTTACCCAGAGTTTGCGCCTATCCCGAGCTTCTCAGAATATTCGAAAAGTGAAAGTCCTGGAAGCCCGCGTGGACTTCATGGATCGCTCCCTGGTCAAGCCGCTCCAGTTGAGCAGCGGCCTGATTTCGGAAGTCACCGAAGCCCGAGTGCGGGTCAGGGTGAGCGTAGCCGGGCGGGAGGCCGTGGGCCGCGGCGCCATTTATCTCAGCGACCTTTGGGCTTGGCCGGACCCGACCCGTTCCCACAAGGAGAAAGACGCGGTCCTGAAGGGGCTGTGCCAGGATTTCGCGCAGCGGCTCCCCGCGCTCTGTGGCGGAGAACCGGAGCATCCGTTGGAGCTGGGGCTTCGCCTGCATGAGGCCGTCCGTCTTGTCGATGCCCCGCCCGTTCTGGCGCGAATCCTGTGCGCGAGTCCTTTTGATGCCGCCATCCACGACGCTGCCGGGCTTGCCCTGAACCAGTCCGCCTTTGAGTTCTACTCGAAGCCCGATCCGGTCCCCGCCGCAGACGGCTGGTTTCCCCAAGAGGGCGCATGCCGGGCCATCCAAAGCGTTCTGCGAAGTCCAGTTCGGAAACTCGATGCGTGGTGGGTGGTCGGGGCTCGCGACTCTCTGGTCGATGACGTGGCGCCTCAGGTGCGGCGGGGGTATCGATCCTTCAAACTCAAGCTCCTCGGTAAAGACAATGCGGCCGATGTTTCCAGAACCGTCGAGGTTTACCGAGCCCTCCGGCGCATGGGACTAAAGGGCCCACGATTGTCGCTGGACAGCAACGAGGCCAACCCGAGCGCCGATAGCGTTCTCGATTTTCTGAACCGTCTCCGATCAGGGGACTCGGAGGCGTTCGATGCGGTGCAGTACCTGGAACAGCCCACCAGTCGCGACATCGGTCGCCAGGCGTTTGATTGGCGCGGCGTGAACCGATTGAAGCCTGTGCTTTTGGACGAAGGGCTGACCAGCGCCGAATCGTTTGAAATAGCTGTCCAGCAGGGGTGGAGCGGTTTTGCCGTGAAAACCTGCAAGGGACACAGCTTCTCCCTGGTTGCTGCGGCTTGGGCCCTCAAGCGCCGGCTTCTTCTGGCTCTGCAGGACCTCACCAATCCAGGGCTGGCTGCGATCCATGCCGCCCTCTTTGCTGCTCACATTCCCACCATCAACGGCGTCGAGCTGAACTCGCCCCAATACACTCCTGAGGCCAATCGGGAGTGGCTGCCCCGTCTTAGCCCGCTGTTGGAACCCCGCCGAGGGGTTCATCGCCTGAACTTTGACATCCCTGCAGGCCTCGGCTCCTCCTTGTAACTTGCATCGCATTGCACGTCGATGATTTTTCACACCCTATTCGGAGCAGAACCGGTCACGGTCTCCGCGCCTTGCAAAGGGGCATCCATCAACGTTGCCGCGAGCGACGTGAGCGGGTCCGTGCCACCGACCGTGACTGGGCACAGCCCTTGGAGATTGATGTTTGCCCTTCAGCAACCGCCACATATCTTCGAATC
>JBPCNK010000194.1:0-15137 GCA_051001345.1 Acidobacteriota bacterium
CCGTTGGGCCGTCGCAGGAGTCGAAACGAAAGTCGCCCCGCAGGGGCGAAAGATTAAAGCCCAGGGCGCAAGCCCTGGGGTTTCCGTTCGTCGTTTCGACAAGCCCCGCAGGGGCGAAAGATTAAGCCCCGAGCGTAAGCGAGTGGGCAATCAGTGGCAACGTTTTTGAACGTCAGGCTGCCGGTTAAATCTTCTTCCGGCGGTGGTAGTTGTCGATGCTGACCGCCAGCACGATGATCGTCCCGATGAGGATTTGCTGCACGAAGGGCGAGATTCCGAGCAGATTGCAACCGTTGCTCAGAAGTCCCATCGTGAAGGCTCCGGCGATTGTGCCGAGTATGGAACCTTCACCGCCACTCAAGCTGCCGCCTCCGATGACAACAGCTGCGATCACCAGCAACTCGTAGCCCTGTCCTGCGGTAGGCTGGCCGGTGATCAGCCGCGAGGACTCGATCATTCCAGCCAGCCCGGCCAGTCCGCCCGAGATGGCAAAGAGAAACACCAGATAGCGATCGACGGGAACGCCGCTGTAGATGGCGGCGCGACGGTTGCTCCCGGTCGCAAAACAGTAGCGGCCGATCTTCGTTCGCGTCAGCACCAGATGCCCGAGCACCGCCAGGACAATCAGGACCCAGGCGGGATGTGGGATCGCCAGGAATCGGCCCTCGGCCAGTGTTCCAAAGGAGCGAGGCAGATCCGTAATCGGAATCCCGTTGGTCCAGTAGAGCGCCAGGCCACGATAGATCCCCATGGTTCCGAGGGTGGCGATAAACGAAGGAATCTTCAGGACTGTCGTCAACAACCCGTTGGCTGTTCCCAATGCGACTCCGGCCACGACCGATATCAGCATCGCAGCACCGGCTCCTGATCCGCCCGAAAGGGCCATCGTTCCACAAATGGCAGCCAACCCCATCAAGGATCCCACCGACAGATCAATCGCGCCGGCGATGATGATCATCGTCATTCCGATCGCCATGACCGTGATGACTGCCGACTGCCGGACAATCGACGATAGGTTGCCGGCCGTCAGGAAATTGGGCGCAATCACAGACAGCACGACGAACAACACTATTAGTGAAAGATAGGGAAGAAATCGGTTGATCAGGTTGCGCACTTGAATTTTCACCACGAAGTAATAACTACGAATTACTAACTACGAAATACGAACTACGAATCACAAAGGACGAAGTACAAAGGACAAAGGACAAAGGACAAAGACAAAGGACGAAGTACGAAGTACGAGTTACGAGTTACGAGTTACGAGTTGCGAGTCGCGAGTTACGAGTTACGAGTTGCGAGTCGCGAGTTGTGAAGCACGAGGTACGTCTTAGTCCTTCGTCCTTAGTCCTTAGTCCTTAGTCCTTAGTCCTTAGTCCTTAGTCCTTAGTCCTTAGTCCTTAGTCCTTCGTAGTTAGGGTCCGACCGCTGCATAGCGAATCAGCTCCTCCTGGTTGGTGTCGGCCACCCGCAAGGAGGCGACGACGCGGCCTTGGCGAAAGACCAGTACACGGTCGCAGATTCCAAGAATCTCTGGCAACTCCGAAGAGATTAACAAAATGCCTTTGCCCCTCTCGGCGACTTTCTGAATGCTGCGGTAGATGTCGACCTTGGCGGCCACGTCGATTCCCCGTGTCGGCTCATCGAGAATCCATAGCCGCGCCTCGGCCAGCAGCCAGCGCGCCAGCAAAACCTTCTGCTGGTTGCCGCCGCTCAGATGTTCGATGCTCTGCAACGGCGAGTCCGCCTTGACCCGAACCCTCGTCATGGCGTCGCCGGCGCTGCGGATCTCGCGGGCGATGTCAATCCAGATGGAACGGCAGAAACTGCCGAGCGTCGGCAGCGTTAGATTCTGGTAGATCGATAGAGTCGGCAGGATCCCAGTGTCCTTACGATCTTCAGTCAGGAAAGCCATGCCCTGCCGGATCGCCTCGACCGGACCGGTGGTTTGAACCGGTTGTCCGTCAAGCAAAACCGTTCCACTGCGTGGAGGTCGTAGTCCGAAAAGCGTTTCGGCAAACTCGGTGCGGCCCGATCCGACCAGTCCGCTCAGGCCGACAATCTCTCCGGAGCGCACTTCGAGCGACACATCGTGCAGCAGGTCGTCGTCGCACAGATCGCGCACTTCGAGGAGAACTTCGCCAGGAGCACTCTTGTGCGAAGGATAAAAATCCTGGATCTCTCGTCCGACCATTGCGCGGAGGACCTCCCGGATGTTCAGGCGATTGGAAGTGCCGCGCGGCGCCAGTTGCTCGGAGTAGACCAGGCGGCCGTCGCGCAGCACGGTAATTTCGTCGGCAAGCCGTTCGACCTCCTCCAAGCGATGGGTTATGTAGATCATCCCAATTCCGCGATCCCGCAGCGACGCGATAATCCGAAACAGTTCCTCCGACTCGGCGATCGATAAATAGGAAGTTGGCTCGTCCAAAATCAGGACCTGACTGGCGCGGTGGACCGCGCGCGCGATTTCGACCATCTGGCGACGGCCTGGCGACAGCCGGGCCACCGTCGTATCTGGATCGAGGGCCATTCCGAGTTGCTCGAGCAGTTGCGCACACATCCGGCGCTGCCCTGCCGCGCGGATCCAGCCAAGACGCGACGGCTCGTCTCCCAGGAAAATGTTTTCGGCCACACTGAGGTGCGGGGCCATGTTCAGCTCCTGGAAGATCATCGCAATTCCCTTGGACAGCGCGTCGGCCGGGCCGCGCAACTCCATAGGACGGCTAGCCAGGCGAATAGTTCCGCTGTCGGGGCGCTCGGCTCCTGCCAGGATTTTCATGAGTGTCGACTTGCCGGCGCCGTTTTCTCCCAGCAGACCATGCAGGCTCCCGGCACGCAGATCGAAGTCGACCTGATCGAGGGCGATCGTTTCCTGGAAGCGCCGGCTGATGCCGCGCATTTCAATCAGGCTGCAGGCTTCAGGCTTCAGGCTTCGCTTCAGGCTTCAGGCTCCAGGCTTCAGGCTTCAGGGAATTGCGGATTGCGGATTGAAAGGCACTTACCGATGAATCGCCAATTCACAATCATCAATTCCCTGGATCCGGAAGCCTGACGCCTGACCCCTGACCCCTATTTCAAATATCGCTCGAGCGGCGGATTAACCAGATCCTGAATCTCCTTAGATTCGAGGTTGGCGCGCGTCACAAGCGTTGCGCCCGTATCGACGCGCCGCTCCGGCGCCTGGCCGCTGAGCTTCAGGTGCAGTTGCCGCACCGACTCGTATCCCATCTTGAACGGGTTCTGCAGCACCAGACCGTCGATGGCTCCCGCACGCAGATCGTCAAGGAGCGTCGGAGAGGAATCAAATCCAACGATTTTGACTTTGCCGACTCTGCCGGCCAGCTTGACGGCCTGAACGGTGCCGACGGAACTGGATTCATTGGCGGCAAAGATCCCGTTTAATTCCGGATTAGCCGTCAGAATATCTTCGGCCACCGACAACGACTTGGCCTGTTCGCCCATGCCATATTGGAAGGCGACGATCTGAACCCCAGGAAAGTCCTTGGCCATGGTTTCATTGAACCCGTTCTCGCGCTCAGTCGTCGAGACGCTGCCCGGAATGACGCCGAGGATCGCGATCTTGCCGTGACCCTCCAGGATCTCACCCATTCGCTTGGCCGCCAGAACTCCTCCTTTGTAATTGTCCGTGGATACGTAGGAGACGTACTGTTCGGTTTCGATGCCCGAGTCGAAGATCACGACCGGAATATTTTCGCGCACGGCCTTTTCGACGATCGGAACGAGCGACTTGCCGTGGCTGGGCGCCAGAGCGATCCCGTCGACGCGGCGGCTGATGAAGTCCTCGACGATGGAGATCTGCCGCGCGAATTCCGTTTCGACAGCCGGGCCGTTCCAAAGAATCTCCAAACCGAATTCTTCGCCGGCCGCGTTAGCGCCGGCGTGGACGGTCTGGAAGAACAGATGAGCCTGCCCCTTGGGGACAACGGCAATGGTCAGCTTGCCTTTGGTGCGGCACTGCACCGCGAGGCCGAGGGATACCGCCACCAGGGCGATCAGAAAAAGAGGACGGAAGGTTTTCATGGTAGCGTTCAATACCTCATAAAACCGTATGCCGTATGCCGTATGCCGTATGCCGTATGCCGACGAAGGAGCTTGCTATTTTTTGTGCTCTTAACACATTCGCTCTGTGTACCCATTCTATTACTTAACACCCGGCATACGGCCCGCGGCATACGGCATACGGCAACAGTTGCTAATCGTGGTTCCGGCCACTCCACTTGTCAATTCTTTTTCAACTCGACGCGATAGCCCAGAGTATAGTTCCGATTTTTGTCGAAGCGATCCATCCAATAAAACAGCAAGGGAACGATCAATCCCAGAAACGGCGCCAGCAGCACAAAAACAGGCCAGAGCAGCCCGCGCATAAAAAATGCCAGCAGCGCCATCGAGCGCCGCGACAGCACCCAGAAGAGCCCGCCGATCGGGTGCAAGTCGACGACTTCCAAGCCCGCCGATTGGGCCAGCCAGGTGACACCCTGCGAGGTAAATCGAAAATAGTCCTGCGCCTGATGGACTTCCCACAGTAGCGGGACTACCAGGTACACGCGTCCCCCGGAGACCAGAACCCGCTCCAGTTCCTGCAGTACCCGGGCCGGTTCGCGCGTGTGCTCGAGAACCACAATGCAAAGCGCGCGGTCAAATACTCCGGCCAGGAAAGGCAGCCGTTCGAGATCAGCTCGAGCCGTGATGCGGGAATAGTCCCAGGCGGAATCCCCCGTGGCGAGGTCTACGGCTGTGTAGCGCGTATGGGCAAAGCGCGCGGCAAATCGCGCCTGGCCGGCGCCGGCATCCAGGATGCGCTCGCCGGCCGAACAAGAGCGCGCGATCTCGCGCACAAAATCATCGATCGCAGTTTCAAAAGGATCCAGGCGTCGGTAGAGCCAGTCCGGCAGCCAGCAGCGGACGCGTTTGACAAAGGAAGCTTCAAACATCGCACGGTCCGTGGCGCCCGGCGGAGGGGATCAATTGACTCGGGAAGTTGCTCCGCCGCCGTACCCGAGGAAATTGCGCTCGATCGCCTTCAGATACGTCTTGGCTGTGGAATAGTGCATGAGGCGCGGGACGGCCTTCACGAAGCGGTAGCGGCTCATAAAGAAGGTAAAGTAGGCCTTGCGCTGGAGCTTCTTCAAGCGGGCGAAATCGAAATGCTCGGTTTTGATCAGCGTGATCCCCTTGCCTCCCATCGAAGCCTGGTTGGGATCGTAGCTGCCTTCCTCGTAGACGAGCTTGTTGAGGTCCGTTCCGGCGTACGGGACGGCGATGCTGAAAAGAGCTTCGTCCAGATCGCTGCGCCGGGCAAAGCGAATGGTTTCCTCGATGTCCTCAACGGTCTCAAAGGGAAATCCCATCATGAAAAATCCGAGCGTCGAGATGCCATACTTCTTCATCCAGCCCAGCACTTCGGAAAGCTTGTGCAGCTTGAGATTCTTTTTGATCAGCTTCTGCACGCGCGGCGAGGCCGATTCGATGGCGATGGAAATATGGTGCGTGCCCGCCTGGGCCAGCTTCTGGACCAGTTCTTCGTCGAAGCACTCCAGCCGCAAACCGTTTTCGAATTGCATATGGAGCTTCAATGGGCTGGCGATGATCAGGTCGCAGATCGTCTTGGCCCGCGCCAGGTCCAGATTGAAGATGTCGTCTTCGATCATGAGTTCCCGGACACCGTATTGGTTGTAGAGCAGCTCGATTTCCGAAAATACGTTCTCGGGGCTGCGCGCCCGAAACTTCTTGCCGAAAAGGTCGTGGCAGTAAATGCACTTCCACGGGCAGCCTCGTGAAGTAAAGATCTGCAGGCAATACTTGCTGCGCGGCGCGTAACGGCCCGTTCCGATTTCGAAATACGTCGGGATGTCGAGCAGGTGGTAGGCCGGCAGCGGTATCGAATCCAGGTCCGAAATGGCCGCGCGCGGCATGTTGAAGACCGGCTGGCCTTCGTTTTTCCAGCACAGTCCGTCGACCTGCTCGCGGCGGCGCGTCCCGGCGACGACTTCGAGCAGCTCGCGGAAGGTGTCTTCCCCTTCACCGATGACGACATAGTCGGCGTGCGGTTCGGCTAGAACTTCGCGCGACTGGATGGTGGCGTGCTGTCCTCCGAAAACGATCGGAAGATCGGGGTGGCGCTGCTTGGTGAAGTCGGCGGCCAGTTTGGCGCCAGAATACTCGACCGTCATGCAGGTGATGCCCACCAGGTCCCAGGACTGTTCGTCGAGCGCCTGTTCAAGGACCGGCCAAGATTTCTCCTGGCTGGCGCACACGGCCAGATCGAGAATCCGGCAAGTGTGTCCTTCGCGCTCGGCCACGGCAGCCAAAAGGGCCGGACCAATCGGAATGCCCAGAACCATGTCAAAAAACTCAGACTTCGGGCGCACCAGCAGAATATTCATATGTATAGACCGGTCAGGAGTATAGCACGAGCCGCCTTCTTAAGGGGTGAGGGGTCAGTGGTCAGGGGAGTGGCACCGGCCGCGCTTTTAAGGGCAAGTGAGCAGTGGCAGAAATACAAGGAAGTTGGCAGTGAGCGGGTGGGGACAGAAACAGACTGGTTGAGCGTCATAATCCCCAGTTAGAGGGCGACGAATGACCGACTACCACATCAACATTTTCTTCAGCGACGAGGATGGCGGGTACATCGCCGACATCCCGGTCCTGGAGTCATGTTCAGCATTCGGAGAGACTCCTGAGAAAGCTCTCGCTGAACTGGAGCTCGCCAAGAAAGCGTGGCTCGAAGCAGCCCACGAGCAAGGAAAGCCCGTCCCACCTCCGCGGTACCGCCCAGTCAATCAAAACGCGCGCTAAAGATCGTTCTCTTGACCACATGACACCATTCTGCAGCCGACGAGCCGCGCCGAGCGAAAGGGCAAATCAAAACGACGTTCCCGCGGCGACCGCTCGCCACCTATCCAACAGATAGTTTGATCACCGCGATCTGTAGCACGGTAATCATACCGGCGACTGAGATAATGGTTCCGCAGGCCCCGCCGGCATCGCAAGCAATTATCGCGGCGCTTCCGTTGGCCCCGATAAAAACGAACGCGCCGATGACGGCAAGCATTCGACCTCCAAATCGATGGCCGCACCTGAGCACCGCCGCCGCGATCAGCGCGAGCACAGCGTAGGCCGCGTTGGCGGCAAACCACCAGAAGAAGCCAGTGCGCGGCAGGAGAAAAACGAGCCAAGCGAGCCCGGCCACACCCAAAGCCGCTTGCGCGAGTGCGAGTTTTCTGTTGGTCATCGGTAATAGCACACGGGACTGGCGGCCGGTGCCACCTCCTGCTAATTTACCTCCGGAGGTTGGTGCCGAAGGGGGGACTCGAACCCCCACGAGCTTGCGCCCACTAGACCCTGAACCTAGCGCGTCTGCCAATTCCGCCACTTCGGCCGGTGGAAAGAAAAATCATAGTATCTGGGGGCCGCAGGGTTGTCAACGGCGACGGGTCCGGCAGTGCCAGCCGGTGTCTGCAGCTAGCCGAACCCGAAGAAAACCACCGGCTGGAAGCCGGGGCCACCTTCAAGGGGCAAGTGATCGGTGGCAAGAGTACAAGGAAGAGCTGGCATGGCAGCCTTACTTGTATTCCTGCTACTGGTCACTTGATGGTGGCAGTGACGTTCGCGGCTCTGTCGGTGCCGTCAGTACCGCGTCACCGCTTTTCCAACTTCATGCGCATGCCGTGGCGGGGACGCAGGGTGATCAGCGGTTGCGGGACGACGGGATGGCCCGGGACCAGTTTCATTCTCCATTTTCGCGCCAGCGTCGCCAGCAGCAAAATTCCCTCCATCCACGCAAACGATTCGCCCATGCATTGCCGCGGGCCGGCGCCGAACGGGAAGTAGCTATGGCGCGGGCGCTCGTAGCGGGCCTCGGGAGTCCAGCGCTGCGGATCCATTCGCTCCGGATCGGGAAAAAAGCGCGCGTCGCGGTGCATCACAAACTGGCTCATCACCACAACGGCGCCCACCGGCACCGTGTAGCCAGCCACCTCGTGCGGCTCAAGGGCCATACGTCCCAACACCCAAGCCGGAGGATACAGCCGCATCGATTCGGCCAGCACCATCTCGACATAGCGAAGCTGAGGAATATCCTCGAGCGCCGGGGCCCGGCCGCCCAGTACCTGGTCGACTTCTTCATGCAGCCGGCGCTCGACTTCGGGATTCTGCGACAGCAGATACCAGGTCCACGTCAGCGCGTTGGCCGTCGTTTCGTGACCGGCTAGAAAGATCGTCATCGCTTCATCGCGCAACTGCAGGTCGCTCATGCCCTGGCCGTCGCCTTCCTCGTCTTGAGCCAGCAGCAACATCGAAAGCAAGTCGCCGCGATCCTGTCCGGATGCGCGCCGTTCGTCGATCAGGCGGTAAATGGTCCCGTCCAGCCGCCGCCGCGCTTCGGCAAAGCGCCGGTTAGACGGAAGCGGCAGCCGGGCCTTCACCGATGCAAACGGGGACATAAATCCTTGAAATCCACCGAGGACTTCCGTCAAGGCCCACCCGATCTCGGCCGCTTCAGTGTCGACATCAGCTCCAAACAACGTCTTGGCGACCACATCGAGTGTGAGACGGGCCATTTCCTCGGACATATCGACCGTCTGGCCGTCCCGCCATCGCTCGGCCGTTCGATCACCGTAGTCGGCCATGACCGCGCCATAAGTAGAAATGCGCTGGCGGTGGAAAGCGGGCTGCGACAGCCGCCTCTGGCGGCGATGGAACTGCCCTTCGCTGGTCAGAAGGCCTTCGCCCAGAAAGCGCTTGGCCCACTGCAGGCCGCGCCCCTTCATGAAACGGGCATGATGGGTGATGAGAACGTCTTTGATGAAATCAGGATGGTTCAAAAGGAACACTTCCTGTGGCCCCATCTTGAAGTAAGTGATGTCGCCATAGCGGGCCGCCACGGCGCGAAGAAAGCCAAGAGGATTGCGCCGGACAGCCAACAGTTGGCCGACGACGGGATAATTGCGAGGACCGGGTGGACGCTCGAGTTGGCTCAATTTACTTTAGTGCCGGTTGCGGATCATGTTGTACAATTTCATTCATTCTAATCGGAGGATCCATGACGGGGCGCAACGTTTTTGTGTTCTTCTTCTGTCTCTTGGTTGCCATGGCCTTTCTACCGGCGTCTGATGAAACCGCTTTCCTTGGAAAATGGGACATCATGCCCTCGGCTCCCCCCCGCGGCAGCCAATACGCCTATTGGCTGGAGGTCAAGCAGGAAAACGGAGTGCTGTCCGGAAACTTTCTCAACCGGGGCGGCAGCGTTCTTCCGTTGGCCGAGATCTCGATCGTCAATGGCGAACTCGTCTTTACGCCCGCCGGCAACCGGGGTCCCGACGCGCCCAAGCCGGTGCACCGCGCCCGCGTCGTTGACGGCAAATTAGTCGGCACGCTGACAATGGGAACTCAAACCCAAACCAGCCCATGGGTGGGAGTGCGCCCGCCGAAATGGGGCCACCACAACGCCAACGCAAAACACGGTTTTGGAAAGCCCATCGAACTGTTTGACGGAAAGGCGATGGACAATTGGGGGCTGCAGTTTCCAGACCGGCCGTCGGGCTGGAGCGTCGACGATGGCGTGATGACCAACAGCGATCACGCCAACAACATTGTTTCCAAAGAACAGTTCAAGGATTTCAAGATTCGCGTCGAATACAAACTGCAGGAAAAAAGCAGCGCATCCGCTGCCCCTGCAAACAGCGGCATCTACCTGCGCGGCCGTTATGAGCTGCAGGTTCTCGACGATGCCGGGAAAGCGCCGGAAAGCCACGGGCACATGGCCATCTACAGCCGGGTTGCCCCACGCGTCAACGCCAGCAAACCGGCCGGTGAATGGCAGACGATGGAGGCGACCATAGTGGGCAACCGCGTCACGGTCGTTCTCAACGGGCAAACCGTTCATGGCAACGCCGTCATCGACGGTATTACCGGCGGAGCCCTCAACAGCTATGAGGCAGAGGCCGGCCCGATCATGATTCAGGGCGACCACGGCAAGATCTGGGTGCGCAGCGTCACCGTCACTCCAGTCAAGAAAGAGAAACACTAAGGAAGAGGATCAACGATGACCAGGGTCGGTCGAACGGATTTAAACAGCGCGCCGCTGGAGAACCTGGACCAGTGGGAAGATTTCTTGAAGGCGCGCTATCCTCAAGAGGGCAGCGACGAAACCACTACGCAGTTTGTCACCGTCAATCCCGACAAAAAAGAACAGGAGTTTCGTGACTACCGGTCCGAAGCCCGCGACTGCGTCAAAGAATTCTACCGGCTCAATCACAAGCTCCAGACGCGCGAATTCGTTACTCAAAAAAAGAAAGACTACGGCGCCAAGAACCGGCGCCAGATGGGCATCTGGCAGGCGCTCGAGTACCTGAACACGCTGGTTGACGACAGCGATCCGGATACGGATCTGCCCCAGATCGAGCACTGCCTGCAAACATCCGAGGCGATCCGCCAGGACAATCATCCCCGCTGGTTTGTCCTGACCGGGCTGATCCACGACCTGGGCAAAATTCTTTGCCTGTACGGCGAGCCGCAGTGGGCTGTGGTCGGGGACACCTTTCCAGTCGGATGCGCCTATTCCTCAAAGATCGTGTTTCCGGAGTTCTTTTCGGAGAATCCGGACTCCCAAGTTCCCGCATACCAGACCGAGACCGGCGTCTACAAGGAGCATTGCGGCCTCGATCACGTCGATCTTTCCTGGGGCCATGACGAGTATCTCTACCAGGTCGTCAAGGACTATCTCCCCGACGAGGCGCTCTACATCGTCCGCTATCACTCCTTCTATCCGGGCCACAAAGAGGGGGAATACCAGTACCTGATGAATGACCGGGACCAGGAGATGTTCGGCTGGGTGCGCAAGTTCAATCCTTACGATCTGTACTCGAAAAGCGCTGAGCGGCCGGACGTCAAAAAAATCAAACCTTACTATGACGATCTGATCGCCGAGTTTTTTCCTGCCCAGTTGAGCTGGTGAACAGTCGCGGGTCGCGAGTCGCGAGTCCAGTCGCCAGTCGCCAGTCGCCGGTCGCCAGGACATCGGTGTGAAACGGGGCAAACCAAGGGCGCTTCCACCGCCGCGAGTCCTTTGCGGCGGGAACCTCGTTGTCGATATCAACGCTCGTCCGGTCGAGTCTCTGCCTCCGTTTGGAGTTGTCGATTTCGTAGACACCATTGGGCTGATTGCGGGCGGAAACGGCGGCAACACCTGCTGTGCTTTGGCAACTCTGGGCGTTCCCGTGGCGTTGGTCGCCCGGGTCGGCGCCGACCCCTTGGGGGCGTTTCTGATCGACCACCTTCGAAAGCACCGGGTCGACATCTCCCAGGTTAGCGTGGACACGGAGCTGCCGACTTCCACGACCACGGCAATCATCAACTCGCGAGGCGAGCGCAGCGGACTGCATGCTTTCGGCGCCAATGCGCGCCTTTGCGAGAGTGATTTCAATTTTCAGAAGCTGACCGGCAGAGTGCCCGCGATTTTTCATCTGTGCGCAACTTTCTTACTGCCGCGGTTGGATGGAGCGCCGGCGGCACGCCTGTTGGAAAGAGCGCGCCAGCTCGATTGCTTGACCTCCATGGATGTCAGTTGGGACGGCAAGGGCCGCTGGCTGAGCTTGATTGAACCCTGCCTGCCGTTTGTCGATTTCTTCCTGCCCAATCTGGATGAAGCGCGCGCGATTTCCGGACGGTCCGAGGTCGATAAGATGGCCGAATTCTTCCTGTCGCGCGGTGTCGGGACCGTTGTCATCAAGCTGGGCCCCGGAGGATGCTACGTGCGATCGGGGGCGCAGCACTGGTCGGCGCCCGCGTTTGAGACGAAGGTTGTCGACACGACGGGCGCCGGCGATACGTTCATCGCAGGATTTCTGGCGGGGATTTTGTCCGGATGGGATCTGCCGCAATGCGCGCGCCTGGGGAATGCGGCCGCTGCGCTGCGGATTGGACCGGCCGGACTGGTGTCACGGGAGCAGGCGTTGGCAATGCTTTGAAAAGCAGGGGTCAGGCTTCAGGCTTCAGGCTTCAGGGGCTGATGATTATGGTTCAGCGACTCAACCATGCAGCGTCGTTCAATCCGCAATCCACAATTCCCTGAAGCCTGAAGCCTGAAGCCTGATTTTACTTTTCTTCGATCTTGACGCCGGAGATCTCGATGCGCGTGGCGGGCTCTTCGCTGTCCGGCTTTCTCTCGGCGGCCGCGATTCGATCGACCACATCGAG
Source organism: Acidobacteriota bacterium (assembly GCA_051001345.1). GTDB lineage: Bacteria > Acidobacteriota > UBA6911 > JACQSX01 > JBPCNK01 > JBPCNK01. The sequence continues at coordinate 12,214 of JBPCNK010000194.1, forward strand.
GCCTTCGACCACCGTCGCAAACGCGATGTACTGGCGGTCCAGAGACGGCTGCCGCCCAAGACTAATAAAGAAAGAATCCTCGGCGCTGTCAGGGCCGGCGCCCCGCGCCATCGAAACGGTGCCCTTCCCATGTTCGAGATCGTTGAACTCCGCTTTGACCGGACCGACAAGCCGCCGCTGCCGCGGCGTCAGAGACCGGCTCCGTGTCGGAGCGTGACCGGTCTGGATGACAAACCCGGGCACGATGCGATGAAAGGCGGTCGACTCATAGACGCCTGCTTCGCACAGCCGCAAAAAATGACGAACCGTTTCGGGGGCCCGGTCTGGATGCAGCGCCAGGACGATCTCTCCAACACTGGTGGCTATGCGTACCTTCCACAATGCCAGGTCTGCAACTGGAACATCCGAAAACGCGGGAGCAGGAGGCGGTTGATGCGGCCGCAATCGGGCTTCCGTGATCGGGACGCGTTCCTTGGGCTGCTGATTGGCATCGGTCTCCAGCAATGAGATTTCTTCGACAACGTCCAGGCCCTCGGTCACTCGCCCGAACAAGGTGTACTGGCCGGCAAACTGAAGCTGATCGGTTACGCAGATGAAAAACTGGTCTCCGGCGCTGTCACGATCTCCCGGGATCAAGACACCGGCGACGCTTCCGGCCTGAAACGGAAGATCGCTCAATTCCGCTTTCAGTTTGCGCAGCCCGCCCGTTCCGTACTGCGACGTCTTGGCAGGGTCGCGCGTCAATGGGTCGCCACCCTGGATGATTCCGTTTGCGATGACACGGTGAAAGGTGCGCCCGTTCATCGCGCCGCTCGAGACAAGCTTAGAAAAGTGCTCGACGTGCCGCGGCGCCTTATCGGCCAACAGTTCGATGACGATCGTTCCCTTGCTGGACACCAGGACGGCCTGTTGCGCCGCAGCGGGCGCCGCCGGCTGCGCCTGCAGTCCGGCAAACAGGAAAAGAACAGAAAGGACAGCCCACTTCGGCTTCATCTTCGTTCCCCCTCTCGGCTAAGCCATTTGCGAATTGTTCACGCAACAAGTTGCCACTTGTCAGTGCCACGAACGCAGAAAGTGGTGATATTGTCCCACCTGCCGCCAACTCGATGACCACCGCTCGCTCTCTTCGTTCGCGGCACTGAAACGGCACCGCCACTGTCTCACGGAGAAAACGCATGACAACACCGACAAGGATCCGCCTCCTGGCTTTTGCTCTTGCCGTCTGTCTGATCTTATCCTGCCCGGGGCTGGCCGGCACACTCGATGCGGCGGCCGCCGACCGGATTGTACAGCAGGCCCTGACAGCATGGGGAGTCCCGGGAGCCGGCGTGGCCATCGTGCAGGGAGACGAGGTCGTCTATATCCAGGGTTTCGGCGTCAAGGAACTGGGCAAGCCGGCGCCCGTCACTGTCGACACGATCTTTGCGATCGGCTCAACCACCAAGGCATTCGTCAGCGCCGCAATGGCCATTCTGGTCGACGAGGGGAAGATGAACTGGGACGACCCAGTGCGCAAACATCTTGCGAGTTTCCGCCTGTCCGATCCACTGGCCGACGACAATGTCACGATGCGCGACCTGGTCAGCCACCGCACCGGTCTGAGCCGCAACGATATGCTGTGGTACGCCTCGCCCTGGAGTCGCGAGGAGATCGTCGCAAGGATCGGTCGGGTCAAACTCAGCCGTCCGTTTCGGGCGCAATACCAGTACCAGAACATCATGTTTCTGACCGCTGGTCAGGCGGTCGGCGCGGCGGCGGGGACTACGTGGGAGAACTTCACACGGACACGCATCTTCGAACCTCTCGGCATGACCGGCGCGAACTTCAGCGTCACGGAGGCACAGCAGGCGCCCGATCATGCTTCGCCCCATATTAAGCCCAGAGACGCCAATCTCAAGGTTGTCTCCTGGCGGAATATCGACAACGTCGGGCCCGCCGGCTCGATCAATGCATCGACGCGGGACTTGAGCAAGTGGGTGCGCATGCAGTTGGCAGACGGGTTGTTTGCAGGCAAACAGATCGTGTCGCAAGCAAGCCTGCGCGAAACGCGAACTCCGCAAACGGTTGTGCGCATCGAAGGACCCCTGCGTGCAACCAACCCGCACACCAACCTGATGAGTTACGGCATGGGCTGGCGCTTGCAGGACTATCACGGCCGTCTGATGGTCTCCCACGGTGGACGAATCGACGGCTTTTCTGCATTGATTACGCTGATTCCAAGCGAGAAGCTCGGGATTGTATTCCTCAGCAACCGCGGAAACACGCAGATGGACGCGGCTGTCAACAACAGCATTGTCGATTTGGTCCTGGGATTGCCATCAACGCAGTGGACCAGGGTGCTGCAAGAGCAGGTTGAGCGGAGCGAGGCCGAGGCAAAGAAGCAAAAAGACGAGCGCGACGCCAAGCGACACAAAAACACGAAGCCGTCCCGCGATTTGGCAGCCTATACGGGGACCTATGAAGACTCCGGGTACGGAACGGCCAACATTGCGCTTGAGAAGGACTCTCTGGTGCTGCAGTGGAGCAGTTTCAAGGTGCCGCTCGAGCACTACCACTACAACGCCTACCGGACGAGGGGAGACGTTCTCGAAGACGAAATGGTTGTTTTTCAGCTGGGCGCAGACGGCGAGGTCGCTTCGTTCGATGCACTGGGAGTGACGTTCACCAAGGTTAAACCGAAGCGCTAACGCAGGCTTCAGGCTTCAGGGGCTGGATGTCGGAAATCGGCAATTCGAGATCCACAGTCCCTGGAGCCTGGAGCCTGAAGCCTGCTCTGTGCGCTGGTTGACGAAAGCGTCGGAAGTGTCAGTGCCACGAACGAAGAGAGTGGTGATATTGACACACGTGGCAAGAACTCGATGGTCACCGCTCTCTTCGTTCGCGGCACTGATGTTCCCGGCACTGATGTTCGCGGCACGAAACGT
>JBPCNK010000195.1:0-28700 GCA_051001345.1 Acidobacteriota bacterium
CCGAGCGAGGAGGTGGACCATCTGATCCAGACGGTCAAGAATTGGATCGGTCGAGACATCTCAAGTCCCGCCGGCACGAGTTCAGATGCAAGCCGCCGGTCGCCAGCCGCCAGATGAAGCGGACCGACGTCTGCACCGATCGTCCTCGCCCCAACATTCAACCCGCGTTGGTCCGATTAATCCGATTAATACGCACAACGAAATCTCGCTGAGTTGAGACTGCCAGGCGACTGGCAACCGGCGACTAGCCCGGTTTGCGTCCCACTACCAGGAGATTATCGCGGAGGTGGGGAACGGCGTAAAAGGGCCACTTGGCAAGGTCACTGAGCCCGCGAGCGGGTGAGCGGACGTGATAGCGGGAGTGGCGACCATGAAACTGCCGCGCCATGGCGCTCTCAAATCCGGCATCCTTCAATAGATCCCTCACTTCCTGCAGGGTGTATTCACGAAAGTGCGGCGGCCATTCTTCGGCCGCCCTGTCAAGGTCCGATATCAGGCGATCAAAGTTGGACCGCCCGCTAAGAAGCTTAATGACATTCCCGATTCGCGAGACATTTGGAGTCGTGATCAGCAAGTGTCCGCGCGGAGCCAGAATCCGAAAGGCTTCCCTCAGCAAGTGCATCGGAGACATCAAATGTTCCACGACTTCCAGGGCAAAAGCAAACTGGACACTCCGGTCCTCCAGAGGGATGCGAGTGGGATAATTTTTCGCGCGCAAACGGTCGTTGCTAGGATCAAGATTTACATCCAGAATTTCGGCTCCGCAACTCTCCTTCATGGCCCGGCGAAACTCATCGGAGGCCATCAGACCGACGCCGACCAAACGAGACGGCTGGTCTGGAACCAGCCGCCGTAGAAACCTCAGGAAGCTGCCGGGATAAGGACCCAGGTCCACGATCGTCATGGGGCCGCTTGGGAAATAGGGCGTCGCCGCACTTGCCGCCCTCCATAATCGATAGTGGTTCAGCAAAAAGTAATGCATCGGAAGGCGAAACCGGCGGTCATCCGGGTCATACTTTTCGTGAGGGAGGGGCTGGTAGTTGCGGAGGTACTCGTTGAAGTCGGTTCGCGTCAGTTTCATGCGCCTCGGTCTTCGTTCAACTTCGCAAGGAGCAGTTCATTGACCAGTTTTGGGTTGGCCTTGCCGCGCGTGGCCTGCATGATCTGACCGACAAAAAACCCGAGCAGCTTTTCCTTTCCGGCACGGAAGCCTTCGACTTCGCGCGGATTGCTGGCCAGTGTCTCGTCGACAAGCCGGGCCAGCTCGCCCTCATCGCTGAGCTGCTCGAGTCCCCGGCTGGCTACAATCTCACCGGGGTTGCTGCCACTGCCCGCCATCTCTTCGAAAATTTCTTTGCCCATCTTTCCGCTGATTCGTCCCGAATCCACAAGCCCGATCAATTCGGCCAGCGCGACGGCGCTTACCGGAGAGCCGGCCACATCCAGGTTTTTCCGTTTCAGAAGCGCCATTAGTTCTCCGGTCACCCAGTTGGCCGCGGCGCGCGGATTACCGGAACGGGAAGCCACGTCTTCGAAGTACTCCGCCAGTGGTCGTGTGGATGTCAAAAGCAGCGCATCGGCGCCAGGCAGGCCATACTGCGTGGTGAAGCGCTCGCAGCGCACTTCGGGAAGCTCGGGCAACTGTGCCTGTAAGTCGTCGAGCATGGCGCCGGTGACAACGACTGGAAGCAGGTCGGGATCCGGAAAATAACGGTAGTCGTGGGCTTCCTCTTTGCTGCGCATCAGCAGGGTCTTGCCGGCTTCTTCGTCCCACAATCGCGTTTCCTGAGAGATCGTCCCGCCGTTGCGCACAATCTCGGTCTGGCGGGCTGCCTCATAGTCGAGCGCCTTCTGCAGAAAGCGAAACGAGTTCAGATTCTTGATTTCAATTTTCGTGCCAAAGGCGGTCCGGCCCACAGGCCGGACTGAGATATTGGCATCGCAACGCAGACTCCCTTCCTCCATGTTCCCGTCGCAGACGCCCAGATACAGCAGCGTTTTTCGCAGGTGCGTAAGGTAATCATAGGCTTGCTGCGAGCTGCGAAAGTCCGGTTCGCTGACGATCTCGATCAGCGGAACGCCGGCGCGGTTGAGATTGACATACGTGTCGTCCCCGCCGCCTACGCTTAGATGCTGTGATTTTCCTGCGTCTTCCTCGAGGTGGACTCGCGTGATTCCGAAGCGTTTCTTGCGATAGTTTACGATGTTGCCAGCCTCGAGCCTTTCGCCGGAGAGAACTTCTACGAATCCGTGTTCGCATAGCGGCAGCTCAAATTGTGAAATCTGGTAGCCCTTAGGCAGATCCGGATAGAAGTAATTCTTGCGCGCGAAGACCGAACGTTGATTGATGTGGCAGTTCAGCGCCAGCCCAGATTTAACTGCCATCGCCAAGGCCTTCTGGTTGAGGACCGGCAGAACCCCGGGGAGACCCAGGCAGACCGGGCAGGTATGGCTGTTGGGCGGCGCGCCAAAGGTGGTGCTACAGCCGCAGAAAATCTTGGTTTGCGTCAGAAGCTGCGCGTGCACTTCCAGCCCGACGACGACTTCAAACTCCACTCGCCCCCTCCAGTCGTTCCTGCAAATGTCTCAGGACGGATTTTTGTGTTTCGGGCAGCTCTCCGGCGGTCTCAAACCAGGCGACATCCGGTTCCTTTCGAAACCAGGTCATTTGCCGCTTGGCGTATTGCCGGGTCCGGAGCTTCGTCTCGAGCACGGCCTGCTCAAGGGTCATCCGCCCCTCAAGGACGGCGACACACTGTCGATAGCCGATACCATCCAAACCGCTGCCATTCGCCGGACAACCGCGCTGGACGGCATTGCCAGTTTCTTCCAGAACCCCTTCGTCAAACATCCGCTGGACGCGACGGTCGATTCTATGGCTTAACTCCAATCGCGGCAAGTTGAGACCGACCTTTTCGATCTGATAGAGCTCGTCAAGCGGCTCGACTGCCCTTTGCCGAAACTGCTGGGTCATCGGCAAACCGGTCATTAGATACACTTCCAGCGCCCTGATCAGACGAAGTCGATCCCGCGCGCCGACGGCCTGAGCGTAATCAGGATCAATCCGTTCCAACCAGCGGCGCAGGTAATTCACGCCTTTCCGTTCGGCCACCAGCCGCAACCTGTCCCGCAAAGCGTCGTCGCGCGCCGGCCCATCGAACAGGCCGCCGATCAGGGCACGCAGATAGAGGCCCGTCCCTCCCACCACAACGGGAGCACGATTGCGCGACAGTACTTCGCCGATGGCTTGGCGTCCCCATTGCATGTACTGGCCCGCAGAAATCATCTCGCCAGGATCGACGACGTCGTATAAGTGATGTGGGATTCCCTGCCGGTGGTCCGGAGGAATCTTTCCCGCGCCGATGAAAAGACCGCGAAAGACCTGGACCGAATCACAATTGATGATTTCGCCGCCGAATTTGGCCGCCACGGCCAGTCCTAATTCGCTCTTGCCTGACGCCGTAGGACCGATGATGCAAATGACTGCTGATTTCATACGAATTACAAAGTACGAAGTACGAAGGACGAACTACGGGTTACGAACTACAAGTTACGAATTATGACGTACGAAATGAGAACGACGAAGATCGAACTTCGTAATTCGTAGCTCGTAATTCGTAATTCGTAATTCGTAATTCGTTATCGATACACCTCTCTGCGGTGGCCCACCTTGACAACGATCACGATGAGTTCCTCGTCTTGGATTGAGTAAAGGATACGATACCGGCCCGCCCGAATTCGGTAACGGTCCTGTTGGCCCGCAAGCTTCTCGCAACCATCCGGACGAGGGTCGTCGGCCAGCGAATGGATCCGGGTCACGATGCGCTGCCGATCCTTCTTCTGATCAACAGCCTCGATCTCCCTAGCGGCAGAGGGCTTGATCAGGAGGCTATGTTTTGCCACGCCGCTTGAGAGCCTTCACGAAGCGCTCAAAATCCATGTTCGGTTCCCGCTTGCGTTGCTCGAATGCCGCCAGGTCCTCGGTATCCTCAGCCAATGCCAGCTTCACGGCGCCGTTGACCATCTCGGATATTGAACAATCCGATGCAGCGGCCTTCAGCCGCAGGGCTCGGTGAATCTCTGGGTCAAAGTAAACGGTTGCTCGTTTTGGAATGCTCACAAATTCCATTTTAACGTCATAACGTCACAACGTCAATCGAGTTACAAATTACGAATCACAAGTTACGAGTCAGGAGAAACGAAAATCGAACTTCGAGTTTGGCCCTTCGTTCTCCGTCCTTGGTACTTCGCCCTTCGTAATTCGTAACTCGTAATTCGTAATTAGTATGCCTTCTCAATTTTAACGCCGGTGTAATAAGTTTGGAGAATGCGGCTGAAGGAATAGCCGGATCGGGCCAGACCGTAGGCGCCCACCTGGCACATACCGACACCGTGGCCCCAGCCTTTGCCGCGGAAAACAAACGCGGCGACAGTACCGTCAGCTTCAACCTCGCGATCGAGCACGAACAAGATATCGCGCAGGCCCAGCGCCGAGCGAATGCGTCCACCTCGCAGGGCAATCGTAGACCGGCTCCCAACAACATTCATCTCGATGACGCGGCCCGAAACTCCCGTGCGTGTCGGCTGCAAGTCGACCAGACGCCCCATCTGCGGCGCCAATCGTGCCAGCAGTTCTTCGGACTTCTGGCGGGTCAACCGAAGTTCCCAGTTCGCGAAGGCTGAAAATCGATCGCTGGCTGTTCCGCGCGCACTCAATTCGACTTCCAGCAGCGCGATCCGATCGTCCTGGACCAGGAACGTGGCCGATTCGCCTCCCACCAATGCCAGGTCGGCTGCAGGCAGACTTTGGCCCCCGACACGGTTAAAGAAAAACGTAGCCGGGGCCAGCTCAAAGCGCTGGGTCTTCTTGCCGATCCGGATGTCAATTCGATCACCCTCGCGAACCACGATCTCTCCCTGCTGCAGCCCCAAAGCCTTCTTGTCGTCAAGGACGCCGTGTATCAATTCGAACGCGTAACGCCGACTGACAGGCGACTGTGGCCGCAGGGCGCCATCAGGGAAGATGACCAACAACTTCCTTTGCGCCAGCAGCGCGAATGCCCGGCGACGCGCCGGGGAGATCGACTGTGAGTCGGCAAAACTTTGCAGTAAATATCGCGCGTCGGAGTCCGACACCAGAATGTCTGCCTCGCGCTGGCCGAAAAACAGATCGACAACGGCCTGTACGAAATCCTCAACCCGTTCCGGTTCTGCCGGCTTCCACCCGGCCGAAATCCGGCGGCGCGCCAGTTTGGCGGCGCGCCGCAGCCACGGCAGGATCTCGTCGGATCGGGCCGGGGATGCGAGCGCTTCTTTCTGCAGCTGGCCACCGTCGAGGATCCCGTGCAAAGACAGCAACGCCAGCCGAGCCGTGATGTTGTTGCCGCGTTCACCGGAAATTGATTCCAGCGCCGGGCGCGCGCTGTCTCTGGCCGTCCACTCTTTGCGCTCAGGAAGACATGGCACTCCTCGCAGGTAGGGCACCAAGGGCCCTCCAAAGACCGCTTCGAAGTCTTCGGTGTGCCCGCCACAGGTCGACGAATACATCGCGCTGATGGGACGCCCTTCGTGCGTCACGATGACGCCGGCGGTTTCCGCCACCGCTTGATCGCTGAGCGGACGCTCGCTGGCGATCCCTCGATAGACCTGGGAGCGATCCGTAGAGTACAAATCGAAACGCTCCTGCCGCTCGAATTGCCCCAGGTTGCGCAATGCAAACGTCCGAGCTGCGACGGCCTGCGCCTTGAGCGCTTCAATCTCCGGAAACGAGAAGGGGCTGAGCTCGTTGGGCACGACGCCGCGCAGGTACCACTCCAGTGCAATTTCATTGACGACGGTCAGCCGGCCACGCGTGTTCTTGAAAATGTGGACCGATCCCCGGTACGGCTTGCCATCGACTTCGACCGGCGAATCCCCGGAAGCGCTAACCCGCAGCTCTGATGCAGACCGGCTCTCGCCATTCTGGCCGCTCACGACCAACGTCTCGCCGGCGGTTGCGGGTACATCGGCCAAGCGAGGTCGAAATGCCGTCACAAAGGCATCGGCAAAACCCTCTCGGCGGGTCTCCGGAAGAAAATTGTTCGCCTGTTCGGACGAATTGAAGTCTCCCACAAATACCGCATACCATCGGGTGCTTTCATTCAACTCGGCCGTAACCGTCGCTTCAAACACCTCCAGCAGCGCTCTGACCAGTGCATCGGCCCTCTCCTTTTCGCGAAACGACGCGACCTGAATCCTGAAGACTGCCGTTGCGGCGGGCTCAGTTCTCGGCCCGCTTCCGATGCGCACATCGGCGCTGGAGGTCGCCGACATTTCGGGCGCCGCACCTTCGATTCTCAAGCTGGATTGACTGCGCAGGCGCACTCGTGAGACATCAACCAGAATTCCTACGCGCAGACTGGGTCCCGTCGTCGCATCCCAGCGGCGGTCCGAGACGGCCGGCGTGGGCCGATCGGTGACGGCGGGAATGGCCGAACGGTCGGGCGCCGGCCGCCTCGTCGAGGGAACGGTAGCTGCGGGCCGGGTCGACCCGGCTGGAGGCGCCGCGACTTTCTTCTTGCCACACGCCGGCGTCGCTAGCAGCAGCAATCCGAGGACAGCCCACACCATAGGAGTCGCCCGTCGCCGGTCGCCAGTCGCCAGTCGCCAATTAAAACGGTGCGATACTGCGGGATGCGCCGCACGATTACACGGCCGCGCCCTGACCCCTGACCCCTGAACCCTGACCCCTGTTTTCATTGCAGCAACGATCATGAATCAAGAAAGGCACACCGGCGTGGCGACCGGTGCTACCCTACACCTCCTCGTACGCCGCCATCTTCATCTGCCGCTGCACTGCTAGTGCCATCTCCAGAGCGCGGCGCGCCTCTTGCCCGGGGCAGACGACCGGGTTGCGCCCTTCGATGGCTCCAACAAACGAACGTAGTTCTGCCTCCAGAGGCCGCATCTGGCCAACTTCCAGATAGCGCGTCCGCACTTCCTTGCCAAGAAGATTGGATGCTTTGACGAGGCTGGCGACAAGCACCTGGTGAGATTGGAAGTCGAGCGAGATGTAATCATGCGCCTGAAAGAATCGCAGCTTGCGCGTGCGCTCCAGAGATACGCGGCTTGCAGTGACGTTGGCCACGGTTCCATCGGCAAATTCTATGCGAGCGTTGGCGATATCGACTCGCGGCGTCAGAATTGGGATTCCGACAGCTCGAACCTCGGCGACAGGGGCGGCAACCAGACTGCCGATCAAGTCGAGATCGTGGATCATCAGGTCCAGGACAACGTCTATATCGAGGCTGCGCGGAGTGAACGTGTTGAGGCGGTCGGCCTCAAAGAAGCGCGGTTCCTTGACCAGCGGGGCCAGCGCGATAAAAGCCGGATTGAATCGCTCCAGTTGCCCGACCTGCAACACACAGTCGCTTGCTTGGGCGGCTGCAATCAACCGGTCGGCTTCCTCCAGAGTTCGGCAGATCGGTTTTTCCACCAGAACGTGGATACCGTGCTCCAGAAACAGGACACCCAGTCGCGCGTGATCGCGCGTTGGAACCGCTATGCTGACGGCATCGACGCGGCCTATCAACTCCTCGGCACTCTGCAGGGCTGTTGCCTCAAACGCAGCGCCCGCTTCTGTGGCCCGCCGGGCGTCCACGTCGACGACCGCTTCCAGGCGGACGTCGGGAAGCGCGGCATACACCTCGGCATGATTGCGTCCCCAGGCCCCGACTCCAATGACTCCGATTCTCAACATTGAATCTGCATGTCCCGTGAATGGCAGCAACCATGACACTGCCGGCTCAAGGCTTGGCGGAGATGTTGCTGGCAACAGTACGTGAAGGCAACTGGCATTTCTGCTGAGGGGCCGCTCGCTTACGCGCGCGGCACCGCCGCCACTGATCACTTGCCACTTGGTTGGGCAATATCAACGGCGATGCCGCTGCGATCCGCCCGCTGGACGAACTCTTCGCGGTCGAAAATCAGCGTCTTGCCGGCATCCAGACCGAGGACGGTAGCCCCTGCCTGCTTCATCGCCTCGAGCGTCGGCAATCCAACGACCGGAATATCGAAGCGCATATCCTGGTTCGGCTTGCTCACTTTGATGACGGAAAACCGGCGCCCGTTGACCAGTGTTCCAGCCCGTCGAATCGTGGCATCGGTTCCCTCCATGGCCTCGATGGCGACCACAGCCCGGTCGCACACGGCAATTGTCTGGCCAAGATCAAGTCGCGCGATTTCCCGAGCGATCGCGCGGCCGTAGTCCAGATCGGCTTGCTCATCCGGCTCGGGCACGCGGCGCGTCAGCGCGCCCGCCTGAGGCAACAGAGGTTTCAACAGTAGCGTGGAATCCTCCAAGCGGATGCCTTCTTCGCCCAGCACGCGCGCCACGCCCCCGATGATCGAATCGGTGTTTCGCGCCGGCAGTGAAGCCAGCATCCGGATCATGCGCCAGTCGGGAATCGTGGAGCTGAAAATCTGAGTGTGCTTGACCTGGCCGGCCATTATGGCGCGCTTGATCCGGCCCTTCTTGAACGTATCGATCAATTTGCCCAGTTGGCCGAGGCCCATCCAGTGGACTTCGAGTGCGTGCTTTTCGATCTCGGAAGACGCCTCGCCGCGAATGGCCGCGACGATCATTTCGATTCCCTGGCTGCGGGCAGCCTCGAGAATCAAAAACGGAAACCGGCCGTTGCCGGCAATCAGTCCCCACCGATCCGCCATCAGGATTCCTCCTGTACACAGCCGCGCGCGTAAGCAAGCGGGCAATCAGTGGCTCGATTGCGACTCGCTCGCGCTCGGGTCGCACAGGAAGTGAGAGCCCAGCCGACCCTACCGGGTGATGCCACGCTCGGCCGTCTCTATGAATCGTACCAGAACTTCTGTTTCGGGCAGCAGCTCGCCGGCTTGCCGCAGTTCGCCGACTGCGTCGCCCATGTTCTTACCCGAACGAAACAAAACTCGATAGGCCCTCTTCAGATCGGCGATGGTCTCCGGACTGAAACCTTTGCGCTCCAAGCCGATCGTGTTGATGCCGTAGAGGCGCGCTTCGTTGCGATACCCCACCGTCTTGATATAGGGCAGGACGTCACGCGTGATGACCGAGTAGCCCGCTATGTAGGCGTGCGGCCCGACGCGGCAAAACTGATGCACTCCGGAGAACGCTCCGATAGTGGCGTGCGAAAAAACATGGACATGACCGGCTAGAGTCGCCGCGTTGGCCAGGATGGTGTGGTCTTCGATGACCGAATCGTGCGCGACGTGCACAGTCGTCATGAAGAAATTATCGTTGCCGATAAGCGTGGCGCCTCCACCGGCAGCCGTTCCGCGATTGACCGTGCAGAACTCACGGATGACGTTGCGGTCTCCGATGCGGACTTCGGTCGGTTCGCCGCGATACTTCAAATCCTGAGGCGCGCTGCCGATCGAAGACTGCGCCGTAAAAAGATTGTCGCGCCCGATCCAGGTGCGGCCTTCCACGACAACATGCGGACCAAGACGAGTTCCGGCGCCGATGTGAACCTCGGGACCAATGACGCAGTACGGCCCGATTTCGACCGCATCGTCGATTTCGGCGGCAGGGTCCATGATCGCTGTCTCGTGGCAAATCATTCCTGACGCTCGGATCCCATTGTAGAAAGAATCTCAGCCTGTGCCACCACGACGCCGTCGACCAAGACCCGTCCTTTCAGCTTCATGATCCGGACCTTGTACCGGACCATGTCCGCTTCAATGCGCAGCTGGTCGCCGGGCGTGACCGGGCGCCGGAACTTGGCCTGATCGATGCCCGCCAGGTACATGATCCGATCGGCGTTGGCCCCGTGTTTGAGCGCCAACACGGCGCCGGCCTGCGCCATGGCCTCAAGCAGCAGCACGCCAGGCATGACCGGCATACCCGGAAAATGACCGGCGAAAAACGGTTCGTTGATAGTGACGTTCTTGATGGCGACGATGCGCTGGCCTGGCACCAGCTCAATGACGCGATCAATCAGAAGAAACGGATAGCGGTGAGGGAGGATCCGCATGATCTCCCGAATATCCGGCAGGGGATGATTTTCCAATACAGGCTCCAGGCTTCAGGCTTCACCAGCCAAAGTCAGAGTAACTGTTGCACTACGCATGGCTATTGTACGGCTGAAGGAGTGGGATTCCGTTCAACTAATCGATTCTGCAGTCAAGCCTGGAGCCTGGACCTTGAAGCCTTGAGTCTGAAGCCTGAAGCCCGAAGCCTACTGCTGCGGTGGTTTCTTCTCGGCCGCTGGCTTGGCAGCATCGCCGGCCGGTTTGGCGCCGGTCAAAGGATGCTTGGCGTTGAATCTCTTGATGATTTCATCGCTCACGTCCAGCGCCGGAGAGACGAAGACCTGGCCGTCGTCCCGTGAAAAAATCACGCTGAAATTATTCTCCTTGGCGTACTCCTCGATGACAACCTGGATTCTCTGCCCCAGTGTGTTGAGCAGCAGATCGCGCTTCCGATTGATTTCTACCTGTGTGTCTTCGCCATAGCGTTTCAGCTCCCGCCCCTGTTCGTCGATCTGTTTTTCCATTTCGGCGCGGGTTTCGGGGTTCAGCTTGGCCTGCTGGGCCGTGTAGGTCTCGTTGAGCTTGTTGAGTGTGTCCTGCTTCCGGTTGAAATCGTTCTGCTTCTCTTCCATGAACTTCTGGACTTTCTCGATCTCGAATTTCCCTTCGTCCACGCTGGAGAGAATTTTGTTGGGCTCGACAAATCCAACCTTGAGGGCCTGTCCAAAGGCGCCTGTCGCCAGCAACCCCAGCGCCAAGGTCGCCAAGAATACGTTACGCAGCTTCATGGTGTTAACCGCTCCTTCATTTGGGTGATTGGGCTTTCCTCAAACCGTTTATGATACTTCAATTTGCCGATCTCTTCAACTCTAGAAAGTTTGGCCCACCGTAAACCGGATGTTGGTGCGGTCCTCCCGCAACGGGAAAAGCACGCCGTTGATCACGGTGTTGGTGTTGAGGATCAGGGGATTGTAGGCAAAGATCAGCCGGAACGGCGCGTTGACGACCGGCAGCAGGAACTGGACCTCCAGCCCGGTCGAAGCGCGCCATTGCCGATTGGTGTTCTCCAGAAGCTGGATATCCGTGTCCTGGCCGAAGACGCGCAGTTTGTTCTTACGCAGAACCGTGGCCGTCCCGACGTCGCCAAACAGCGAGACCGACAGGGGGCCAACAACGGGAATGCGGTACTCCGAAGTGAAATTGCCCAGGGTATCGCCGCCGACGGGAATCATGGAAATCTGTGTCTGGGCCAGTCCCGTGTTGGGATCGATGACCGGTATTCCGTTGGCGTCTTTGTTGACGGTCTTGCTCAAAGCGTAAGGCGTGATCGACCGGATGTCAAAGCCACGAATCGTGTATTCGCCGCCGGAAAAAATGCGCTCAAAGAACGGCACTGACGTCGAGTCCCCGTACGGCAACAAGTGCTCGGCTTGAAAACGAAAGGCCCAGGTATGCCGCCGGTTGCTCAGCCATTTATCGGGTAGAAACAACTGCTGCTCGAAACTCGGCCGAAGGATATTGAAGTCGCCGCCCAGCGCGCCGCCTGCCAGCCCGATCTGCAACTGCGTGCTGCTGCCCTGCGTCGCGTTGAAATAGCTGTTCTTGGTATTGCGCTGGAAGGTGGGCGTCACCTCGCTGCGGTAGTAGCCGGCCGACAGAGCGTTCTCGCCGATCTTGCCGGGCGGAGCAAATCCGATCAGCTGGTTGAGAGCAAAACTACGGAAGCGCGGATCAATATTGACGACGCTGATCTTCTGAAACGAATAGGTCAACCCGATGCGCGTAAAGGTCCAGAAAGGATAGCCGAGCGACGCGGTCAGTCCGGCCGAGCGCCGTGTAAAAAGCTCGATGTTGTCGGAAGGATCGGGTGAGGCGCCCAGGAAGGTGCCGAAGAAGAGGCCGAACGTGTCAAAACGGAGCCGCTGATTGAAGATCGAGAGTCCAAGCGAAGTCTTTGTGTCGAACAGGTACGGCTCGGTAAAGGAGAACATGAAGTTGGTCGTGCGCGTTCCGGTCAGAATTTCTACGTCGACCCGCTGGCCCTTACCGCGAAAGTTGTTGGACGAGTAATTCAGTCCGATAAAACTTCCCGATATGCCGCTGACGCCGCCGGTAAACCCGATCGACTGCTGCCCACGTTCCTTGACCTTGACGAGAACGTCGACCTCACCCTTTTGCGGGTCCTTGTTGATGTCGTAGTCCTTCTCCTCGATCTTTTCGAAGAATCCGAGCTGGTTGAGCCGCAGCACGGAATACTTCAGCAACTGGCTGTTGTAGACCTGCTGCTCGTCTAAGACGAATTCGCGGCGCAGGACCTTGTCTCGCGTCTTGGTGTTTCCGCCGAACTCGATGCGGTTGACGGTGTAGGTCTTGCCCTCTTCGATGTTGATGGTCAAACTGACCTTACGGGTGGCCTCGTCGGGGTCGAAGGCCTCCTGGGTATCCATGTCCAGATAGCCCATCTGTCCGTAGGCTTCCTTGAGCTGTTCAGTCGATTTTTGCAGCTTCTTGATGTTGACGATGTCGCCTGGCTTGAAGCCGTAGGTTGCCTCGATGGCTTCCTTGGGGACTCGCGTGGCGCCTTTGACCTCGAATTGGCTGAAGGTGTACTGCGCACCCTCCTCGATCGGCACCGTGATGAAATACTGCTGTTCGGTCTTGCGCACCAGTGGAAGCACGCCGCGCGGGCCTTCCACGATCTCGATTTTGGGATCGCCCACGCGCGCCTGGATGTAGCCTTTCTCGTGGTAAAGCGACAGCATGTTGACGTTAAGGTCGTACTCTAGCTTTTCTTTGATGTACTTGTCGGTGCCCTTGAAGGCCGGGATCAGGCCGCGCTCCTTGTTGAGCTTCAGGGCGCCGCGGAGTTTGCCATCGTCAAAGATCGAATTGCCCTCGTACTCGATGTCGCCGATGCGGACCTTGGGCCCTTCGTCGATGTCAAACGTAATCTTGATGGAGGTGGGGCTGAGCTCTTCGACGCGCGCGTCAACGCTGCCAAGCGGCCGTCCGTTTTGGGCCAGGAGTTCCAGCAGGGTCTTTTTGGCCGCCGGAATCCGAGCCGGATCAAACTGCGAGTCGACCGACAGTCCAACGCGGCGATCCTTGAACTTCTCCAGGATGTCCGATTCTTTAAAGGATTTGTAGCCCTTGTATTCGATGGCGCGGACGAGCGGTTTTTCCTGGACCTGAAAAACGGGAATTACGGCGGCGTCGCCGTAGGTCTTGCTCAGAATGACACTCGAAAAGAACCCGGTATTCCAAAGCGCCCGGTAATCGATGCGCAGCCGGTCCTCCGAGTAAATGTCCCCGCGCTGCGTGTGGATGTAGTAGCGGATGGTTTCTTCCTGGATACGCCGGTTGCCGACGATGCGGACTTCCTCGATCCGTTCCTGGGGCGGCGTCTGGGCTGCCAGCGGCAGGCACGCCAGGGCGAGCAGAAGAAAAATGACGGCGCTTTTCAGTCTTCTTGCGATTCGGTAGTGCATGTCCCTCTCAGGCTCTCTACTCAAGAACGTATAAATAAGGTCTGGGTTCCGTCGCTCAGCCGAAATTAGCCAACAAAGAAAGCCGCACCCGTATTAGGTTACGACTGCGAGGCCAGTCAAAGCGTTCAATTATAACATCCTGGTCTGGGAAGGAAAGGAATTTGGCGAGCTTTGGACAGCGGCTTCACCGCAGAGACGCAGCGCGGCAAGCCGCAACCAAATCGGCAGCCGGCAGTAGGCAGTGGGCAGCGTCGAACCGGCGACGAAGCGCCAACAGAGCCGCGACCGGAAGGGAGCGGGCCGGCAGGTCGGAAGCGGAATCGAAAATCTTGCTGAAATAACAAGATTTCGCCAACTGGTGATGCAGGAGTGCGCAGAGAACCCAACTAGCCGTGAACCAGCCTAATTTGCTGACGCAAAGTGTTAGGAACGCTCCGACTCTGCGCTTCCTCTGCGTTCTCAGCGCCTCTGCGGTGAAGCAAATTACACGACGCCGTACTGCAGCAGTTCTCCCTCTTCGACGTCCTGGCCCTGGGGTTTGAAGTACAGCTTGCCGTCTTTCAGGAAAATCAACAGCTCGGTGGGCTGTTTAAACTTCCCCTGAATGATGAATTCGGCGATGGGATCCTCGATGTGCTTTTGCAGCGCGCGGCGCAGCGGGCGCGCCCCGTAGGAACGGTCATGGCAGGTCTTCTCGATGAGGTACTTCTTGACGGCCGCGTCGAGCCGAATCGCAATTCCCTTCTCGGCCAGGTTCTTGTTGATGGGCGCCATCAACAGATCGAGGATCCGATCGAGATCCTCTTCGGTCAGCGCGTCAAACAGGATGATCTCATCCAGCCGGTTCAGGAACTCCGGATTGAATACCCGTTTGACCTCGCTCATGATCATTTCCTGCGTCTTTTGATCGGCCGAAGCCCCGGTGCCAAAACCCAACTGGCTGCGGGTGTTCAGGAAACGGGCGCCTATGTTGGAGGTCATGATGATGATGGCGTTCTTGAAGTCGACGGTATTGCCGTGCGAATCGGTCAGGTGCCCGTCTTCAAAAACCTGCAGCAGGATATTGGAGACATCGTAGTGCGCCTTCTCGATTTCGTCGAGTAGAAGCACCGAGTAGGGATTGCGTTTGACCCGCTCGGTCAGCTGACCGCCCTCTTCGTGGCCGACATAACCGGGCGGCGAGCCGATCAGCTTCGACACCGAGTGCTTCTCCATGTACTCGGACATGTCGAAACGGATGAGAGCCTTCTCGCTTCCGAACAGGTACTCGGCCAGCGATTTGGCGACCTCGGTCTTTCCAACGCCTGTGGGGCCAAGGAACAGAAAACTCCCAACCGGACGATTGGGATTCTTGATGCCGGCGCGCGAGCGGCGGATAGCGCGGCACAGCGCCGAGACCGCCTTCTTCTGGCTGATAATGCGCCGGTGCAGCTCATCCTCCATGCGCAGCAGCTTTTGAATCTCTTCCTCTTGCAGCGACGTGACGGCAATGCCGGTCCAGCGTGAGATGACTTCCTCAATATCGTGCTTCTCGACCCGGACCGGAAGCCTGTTGCGCAGCTTCCAGCGCTCCTTGACGACTTGCAGGTTCTCACGCTCGGTGCGCTCCTCGTCTTTGTAACGCGAAGCCTTTTCAAACTCCCTGGACGAGATCGCCGTCTCGATGCGCCCCATGATGACGCGAATCTTCTTCTGCAGCGTCGCCACCTCATCGGGAACCATCGTGGCCCGCAGCTTGACGCGTGCGCCCGCTTCGTCCAAAACATCAATCGCCTTGTCGGGCAGAAACCGATCCGGTATGTACCGGCTCGACTGGTACACCGACGAATCGATGGCCTCATCGGTGAAGGCGACCTGGTGAAACAGTTCGTAACGGTCTTTGATCCCGTGCATGATCTCCACGGTCTCGGTTTCCGTCGGCGGGCTGACCTTGACAGACTGGAAGCGGCGCTCCAGCGAGCGATCCTTTTCGATGAAGCGGCGGTACTCGTACGGCGTCGTCGCCCCGATGCACTGCAGCTCACCGCGGCTCAGTGCCGGCTTGAGAATGTTGGCGGCATCCAGGGAGCCTTCAGCCGAACCGGCGCCGACCAGCGTATGCAGTTCATCGACGAAGATGATGAAGTTCGGATTCTCCAGCAATTCCTTCATGATCGCCTTGAGGCGCTCTTCGAACTGCCCGCGGTACTTGGTCCCGGCGACGATCAGCGAAATGTCCAGGGCCAGCAGTTTTTTGTCGGCCAGCATGGCCGGCACGTCGCCGCGCACGATGCGCTGCGCCATCCCTTCGACGATGGCCGTCTTGCCGACGCCGGGCTCGCCGATTAGCACGGGATTGTTCTTGGTGCGGCGGCACAGAATCTGGATGACCCGCTCGATCTCGCGCTCGCGGCCCACCAGCGGGTCGAGCGTCTGGTTGATCGCCGCCTCGGTCAAGTCGCGCGAGAATTCCATGAGGATGAGCGAGGAATCCTTGGTTTTTTCTTTGGCCGGCTTTTCGGAGGAACTCGAGCCGGACAGATCTTCCCGAATCTTGGAAAGCCTCAACCCCTTGCCATACAGGATCTCGGCGGCTACCGATTTTTCTTCGCGCAGGAGGCCGAGCAGGATGTGCTCGGTGCCGATGAACGTGCACAGCAGGCGCTCGGCTTCTTCGGCCGCATAGTTGAGCACGCGCTTGGACTCATCGCTCAGCGGCAGCTCGACGGACGTCGACACTTTATCCTGGATGACCGTTCGGCCTTCGATGTCCTTGCGGATCGATTCGATGGTTGAATCCATCCGCTGAAAAAAGCGGCTGGCCAGCGTCTTGTCTTCCCGGATCAGTCCCAGCAGGATGTGTTCGGTTTCAATGTAGCGGCTGCCAAACTGGCTGGCTTCATAACGGGCGAAGAAAACAACCCGCCGCGCCTTCTCGGTATATTTTTCAAACATGGGCCGCCAACCTTCTCACAAATCTCCGGCAAGAGCAGCGTTTGATCAATCTTGAGCTAGTTATACCACTAACAAAATGGGACCGGCAATACCAATGACGCCCGCACCAGCTAGAGAGTTTCTAAGAACTGCTTGAAAAAAGTTGTGATCAGTGAGGGGGCTGGCGCCCTCAATCGCCGGTTGCCGGTCGCCAGTCGCCAGTCATCCTGGGAGAGCGGGCGTCTCGCCCACAGAATCTGACTCGGTTTAGATGCGCGCGAGACGCGCGCGCTCCCAGGTCCATGCCAATCGATTTTCCCGCTGACCTAAGACTGCCGACCGACTGGCGACTTTCTGGCAACCGGCGACTGGCGACTGGCGACTCACTCAAGGCGCCCGCCCTCCATGCGGCGGCGCGTGTCGGCCAGGCGAGCGAGTTCTTCGTTGTGGGTGACTAGAACCACGGTCAGCGACCGCTCTTTCTGAATCGTTCGAAGCATTGTGTGAACGGCAGCGGCTGTGGCTGGATCCAGATTTCCGGTCGGTTCGTCGGCCAGCACAAGCCTGGGCCGCCCCACAAGCGCGCGGGCCATCGCCACGCGCTGCTGCTCGCCGCCGGACAACTCGCCGGGCCGGTGGTGCAGGCGATCGGCCAGCCCCACGGAATCCAGCGCGTGGCGGGCTTCTTCCAGTGCGTGGCGCCGATCGTCGCGCCGCAACCAGAGCGGGAAGGCTGTATTCTCCAGCGCGCTGAATTCAGGTAGCAGATGGTGAAATTGAAAGACAAAGCCGACTTCCCGATTGCGAAAGGCCGCCAGGTCGACGCCTGACAGCGACTGCAACCGGCGCCCCGCGCAACTGACACTGCCGCTGTCGGCCCGATCCATGCCACCAAGGATATGCAACAAGGTGCTCTTGCCCGAGCCGGAGACACCCGTAATGGCGATCATTTCGCCCTCCCGAACCACCAGGTCGAGGCCTTTGAGCACATGCAGCGGTCCGGCGGGAGAATGGTAGCTTTTGTGCAAGCCGGCGACCTCCACCAGAGGTTCGGCCCCGACGTCAGATTGTCCCTCACTCATAACGGAACGCCTCGACCGGATCCAGACGGGAAGCGCTCCGGGCCGGATAAAGCGTCGCCAGGAAACTGATCACAATTGCCACGGCGCACGTTACGGCCACGTCGGAGGCTCGAACGCGAAAGGGGACGTAAGGAATCGCGTACACTTCCGGCGCCAAACGGATCACCTGATACGTATCCAGAATCCAGCATGCACCGATCCCGAGCGCCGCGCCCAGCGCGGTTCCAATCAGCCCGATAATCAAACCCTGCAACATGAACACGGTCATAACAGTCCGCGGCGTTCCGCCCATGGCCGTAACGATGGCGATGTCGCGGCTCTTTTCCATGACCATCAGCGTCAGTGTTGTCACAATATTGAGTGATGCGACCAGGACGATCAGACCGATGGCGACAAACATGGCCAGCTTTTCCAACTTCATGGCTGAAAAGAGCGGGCGATTCAGTTCGATCCAGGTCTTGACCAGATAGTCATTGCCCGCCACGGCGCGAATCTGCGCGGCCACCTGTTCGGCCGCGTAGATGTCGGCCAGTTTGAACTCCAGCGCGTTGACTCGGTCGGCCGGCACATTGAGCAACCCGCGCGCGGTGTCCTGCGGAACGTAGGCCCAGCTCGAATCGTAGTCCCACAACCCCGAAGAAAAAATCGCCACGACCTGAAAGGTCCGCACGCTGGGCAGCACGCCGACGGGCGAAAGTTTACCGCCTTGCAGCGTGGCGGCGCGGACCGTGTCGCCCGCACCGACACCCAGTTGTTCGGCCAAGTCCTTGCCCACGATGATCCCTGGGATTTCCCGTCCGGCCAATCCTGTGGGCTGTACCAGCCGCGACGCATCGCCTTGGACAATGTGTCTGAACAAATCGGACACGCGCGACTCTTCCTCTGGAATAATCCCTTTCAAGACGCCGCCTCGTTCGCGCAGATCGCCGCTGAGAAATACCTGGCCGTAGACCGACGACGCGGCGCCGACGATGCCGTCGATGCGCGAAAGCTTCTCCTGCAGCGCCCGGTAGCCGGGGATGCCCGAGTCATCGCTGGTAATCAGACTGATGTGGGAAGTGGCGCCCAGGATCTTTCCCTGAATCTCCTCGCGCATGCCCGTGCTGAGCGCCAGCGCTATGGTCAGCGCCGCCACTCCAGCGGCGACACCGATAACCGAGATGGCCGTAACGATCGAAACCACCGCCTGCTTGCGCCTGGCTTTCAAATAGCGGAAGGCGATGAAGAGCTCTAAGTGCATAGGGGTCAGGCTTCAGGGGTCAGGGGTTAGGGATCAGGGGTCAGGGGTCAGGGTGTACTTTCACCATTTGCTAAGCCTCGGCAAAGTCGTCTAATGCTCCATTAGATTCGACATAGATTCGACGAAAACTACTCCGATATGATTCCCTGAATCCTGACCCCTGAATCCTGACCCCTGCCTCTAGTCTTCCGGCCTCAGATGCGGAAACAAAATCACCTCTCTAATGGAACGCGAATTGGTCAAGACCATAGCCAGCCGGTCAATGCCGATTCCCTCCCCTGCAGTCGGAGGCATTCCGTAAGAGAGCGCGCGCAGGTAGTCTTCGTCCATGCGGTGGGCCTCTTCGTCGCCCCGTTCGCGCGCCTGGATCTGCGCTTCGAAGCGGCGGCGCTGCTCGTCAGGGTCGTTCAGCTCGCTATAGGCGTTGGCAATCTCCATGCCGGCGATGAAGAGTTCGAATCGCTCCACCAGCGCCGGATCGCCGCGTTTGACCTTCGACAGCGGCGAAGTCTCGATCGGATAATCGTAGATGATCGTCGGCTGGATCAACTGCGGCTCGACGATCGTTTCAAACAGCAGGCCCTGCAGCACGCCGGCCGAAGGGCCGATCTCGCGCGGAATCGGAATGCGGCTGGCCGCAAAAATCCGCTCCAGCTCAGCCCGGTCGCGCAGTTGTTCGGGCGCGGGCTTGGCTTGGTCGCGGTTCCAGAAATGCCGAATCGAGTCAAGCACCGTGTACCGCTCGCAGCTTTCGAAAGAGATCTTGTGCTCGCCATACTCAACCTGGAGCGTTCCGCACACGCGTTCTGCTACGGTTCGCAGAAGCTCGTCGGTCATTTGCATCAAGTCCTCGTAATCGCTGTACGCCTGGTAGAACTCCAGCATCGTGAATTCGGGATTGTGTTGCGTGGAGACGCCCTCGTTGCGGAAGTTCCGGTTGATTTCATAGACACGGTCGAACCCACCCACGATGAGCCGCTTGAGATAGAGTTCCGGCGCGACGCGCAGATACAGCGGAATTCCCAGGGCCTTGTGGAAGGTCTCAAAAGGGCGCGCCGTGGCGCCGCCGGGCAGCACCTGCATCATGGGCGTCTCGACTTCAAGATAGCCGCGCGCCTCCAGAAAGTCCCGCAGTTCCCGGACCAGGCGCGCGCGCGTCAGGAATACGTTACGTACTTCGCTGTTGACCATCAAGTCGACATAGCGCTGTCGATAGCGCGTCTCGACGTCGGTCAAGCCATGCCATTTTTCGGGCGGTGGACACAGCGCCTTCGAAAGGATCGACACCTGATCGACAAACAGCGTCAGCTCCCCGGTCTTGGTTCGGAAAATTCGTCCCTGGGCTCCGATGATGTCTCCCAGGTCGAGCAGTTCGAACAGGCGGAAGTTTTCTTCGCCGACGGTGTCACGCCGGATATAGAACTGCATCCGGTCGCGGCCGTCATCGATGTGAGCGAAGGCGACCTTGCCGTGGCCGCGCAGCGCCACCAGTCGTCCGGCCAATTGCGCGCGCGGTTGGTCCTGCTCCAGCTTTTCAGCCGCCCAGGAATCGAACTCTGCGTGCAGCGCCGCCAGATTGTGGGTTCGATCGAAGCGATACGTGAAGGGCTCGCAGCCCAGGCGGCGCAGTTCCTCCAGCTTGTGACGGCGTTGCTCGAAAGGATCGGTCGTGGGTGTCTGCATAGGAGCGTCTCGCTAGCCGGAGCCCTCCAGTTGCTTGCTGATGCCGTCGAGAACTCCGTTAATGAACTCGGTGGCCTCGTCGGAGCTGAACTTGCGCGCGATTTCAATCGCTTCGTTGATGACGACCGCCTTGGGAGTGTCCTGCAGCATGCATTCGTAGACGGCCAGCCGCAGGACATTGCGATCGACCACAGCCATCCGTTCCAGCCTCCAGTTCTCCGCCTGGCGCTGGATCAGCTCGTCGATCTGGTCACGCCGGGCGACGGTTCCCGTAAACAGCGAGTTGGCGAACTGGCGAACATCGGACGACTCGCTTCGGCCGGCCCAGAAATTCTTCTGAATCTCGTCGACGGCGTTGCGGCCGACGTCCGATTCAAACAGCATCTGCAGCGCGTATTCCCGTGCCTTGCGCCTGGCTCCCATTTGGACGGTTCCTCAAATTCCGGGTTGTCTCTCACCACAGCGTACATGAGCGGTGCCGCGAGCGTAAGCGAGCGGGCCCCACTCCGCCATTTTGAACCTACATGGCGCGTGAATGGCAGCAACCACAGCTGTCGGTTCAATTCCCGGCGGATATGTTGCTGTCAACCGCAGGCGAAGGCAATTGGCATCTCTGCTGGGGGGCCGCTCGCTTACGCGCGCGGCTACGCCTTGCCGCGCAACTGTTTCAGCAGATCGGCCATCTCCAGAGCCACTTCGGCCGCCTCGCTGCCCTTATTGCCCATCTTGCGCCCGGCCCGATCAAGCGCCTGGTCGATCGTGTCGCAGGTCAGCACTCCGAATCCGATTCCGAGTGGGACCTGGCAGGCCACTTCGCCGATGCCGCGCGCCGTCTCGCTGCAAATATAGTCGAAGTGCGGAGTCTCGCCGCGAATCACGCAGGCTAGACAGACGATCGCGTCGACGCGGCCCGACGCAGCCATCTGGCGCGCGGCCGGCGCAATTTCGAACGCTCCCGGCACGCGCGCCACCTCAATCTGGTCGCTGCCGCAGCCGGCCCGCTCCAGCGCCTCCAGCGCGCCTTGCAGCAACCGGTCGGTGATCGTCGAGTTGAAACGGCTGACGACGATTCCAACCCGCAGATTGTGCCCGCTGCGTTTTCCTTCCAGGATACGGACCACCGCGATCAGTGACCTCTAAAATTGGCGACGCGTTTTTCCAGAAACGCGCGCGTACCTTCTTTCATGTCGTCGCTGGTGCAAAGCAGCGCAAACAACGAAGCCTCCAGCAACAGGCCTTCTTCGAGCGGCATCTCAGCGCCGTGATGGACGGCCTCGATGCAGTAGCGCAGCGCCAGCGGCGCGTTCTTCAACATGGCGGCAGCCAGCGCCTCGGCCGCAGACGTCAGTTCCGACAGCGGGACGACGCGGTTGACCAGGCCAATCCGGTGGGCTTCCTGGGCTGAAATCATTTCGCCGGTCAAGAGCAGCTCCAGCGCCCGTCCCCGCCCTACCAGGCGCGCCAGTCGCTGGGTTGCGCCGTAACCTGGAATAATTCCGAGTTTGACTTCGGGTTGTCCCAGGCGTGCCGTTTCGGCCGCGACGCGCACATGACAGCCGAGCGCCAGTTCGCATCCGCCTCCCAGGCAGAAGCCGTTGATGGCGGCAATGACAGGCTTGCCGAGCGTCTCAATCAGGCTAAAGACCCGCTGCCCGGCCAGTGCGTATTCCCGGCCAAGGATCGGATCCTGCGTGCTGAGCTCGTTGATGTCGGCGCCAGCCACAAACGACTTCTCGCCGCTGCCCGTCAGAATCACGGCGCCGACTGCCTGGTCGTCCGCCGCCCGCTCGAAGGCCCCCCGCAGTTCCTCGACGGTTTGGCGGTTCAACGCGTTGAGGACTTCCGGCCGGTTGACCGTGATCGTCTGGACGCGATTGTGCGATTCGACTTTCAGGAACCGATATTCCATTGTCCCACTCCCCAATCCAGGCTTCAGGGTTCAGTATCGGAAATCCGCAATCCGAAATCCACAATTCCCTGGAGCCTGAAGCCTGAAGCCTGCTCTGCGTCTCTGCGGTGAAGCCAATGTGATATTAGCGGGTCTGAGCAGAATAATTGTAAAATCCCCGACCTGATTTGCGACCAAGACGTCCAGCCAGGACCATTTGTTTCAGAAGCGGCGGCGGGGCAAACCGCTTTTCCCGGTACTCTTCGAACATAATGTTGGCCGCGTAATAGGTCGTGTCCAAGCCCACAAAATCCAGCAGCGTAAACGGGCCCATCGGGTAGCCGCATCCGAGCTTCATCCCGTTGTCGATATCTTCGACGGAACCGACACCTTCTTCCAGCGCACGGATGGCATCGAGTAAATACGGGATCAGCAGGCGGTTGACGATAAATCCGCTGCGGTCGGTGGCGCGGACCGGAACTTTGCCGAGGGTGGCGACAAACTCCACGGCGCCGTCGAAAACCGCAGCATCGGTGACGATTGTCTTGACGACCTCGACCAGTTGCATCAGCGGCACCGGATTGAAAAAATGCATCCCGACAAACCGTTCCGGCCGGCTCGTCGCCGTCATCAGTTCAGTCACGCACAGCGATGAGGTATTGGTCGCAAAGATCGTATGCTTCGGACAGATCTGGTCCAGTTGCGCATAGATGTCGCGCTTGACGGCCGGGTTTTCCGTAACGGCTTCGATGACCAGGTCGCAGCCGGCTAGATCTGCCAGCTCCGTGGTAGGCGCCAGGCGCTTGCGCGCCTCGTCGGCGTGTTGGCCGGTAAGTTTGCCCTTTTCGACAAATTTAGCCAGCGAGCGCTCGATCGAAGCCAGTCCCTTCTGCAGCGGCTCGTCGCCGACTTCGCGAACGACAGTCGGATATCCGGCCATAGCGCACACCTGTGCGATTCCCGAGCCCATCAAGCCGCATCCGACTACTCCAACCTTACTGATGTTCATCGATTCCCTCCTGCGAGACCGTATGCCGTATGCCGTATGCCGTATGCCGCGCGACTATTTGGGTCGAGGGACAAAACTCTCGGCCAAGCATCATGCCGCGCATATCTAACACTACGTGGAAAACGCGATAGTAACCAGCGGCTCGCGGCATACGGTCCACGGCATACGGCTCGCGGCATACGGTTCACGCCGCTATCCGATCCGTTCGACCAGCATAGCGATCCCCTGGCCCCCGCCGATACACGCCGCAGCGACACCGTAGCGCGCTTTTCTACGCCTGAGTTCATACAGCAGCGTCAACACCAGGCGCGTGCCGGTGGCGCCCAACGGATGTCCCAGCGCGATGGCGCCTCCGTTGACATTGACCCGCTCGCGATCCAGGCCGAGATCCTTTTCGACGGCCAGATACTGGGCGGCAAACGCCTCGTTGATTTCAAACAGATCGACTTCGCCCAGTCCCAAACCCGCACGACTCAAAAGGCGCCTGATGGCAGGCGCCGGGCCGATCCCCATCCGCGACGGCTCCACGCCGGTGGTTTCCCAGGCCCGTACCGTTCCCAGAACCTGGCGGCCGCCGCTCTGCGCCTTCGCGAGCGTCGTGACGACGACGGCCGCAGCTCCGTCGACGATGCCGGAAGCGTTGCCGGCCGTCACGGATCCTTCCTTACTGAAGGCCGGTTTGAGACGGGCCAAACCCTCCAAAGTTGTATCGGGACGCAGGTGGTCATCGCGCTCAAATCGTTCCACTCCTTTGCGTCCGCGGATTTCGACGGGCACGATTTCCTCGGCAAGGACTCCGGCGTTTTGAGCGCGCGCAGCAAGCTGCTGGCTGCGCAACGCGTACTGGTCCTGGGCGGCCCGAGGAATGTCAAATTCGCCGGCTAGATTTTCAGCCGTCTGCGCCATGTAGCAGCCGCAGTAGGTGTCCAACAGGGCGACCATCAGCGAATCTTCGAGCTTGCCTTCTCCCAGTCGCAGACCCGTTCGGGCTCCCCGCAACACGTGCGGCGCCTGACTCATCGATTCCATTCCGCCCGCCAGCACGACATCGGCTTCGCCCAGCTGCAACATTTGAGCCGCCGAGATGATCGCCTGGATGCCCGATCCGCACAGCCGGTTGACCGTCAGCGCCGGGACCTCCACGGGCAGCCCGGCTTTGAGCGCCACGTGGCGCGCGCCGTAGAGCGCGTCGCCGCTGGTCTGCAGTGCGTTACCGAAAACGGCGTGCTGGAAATCCGCCGGAGAAAATCCCGAGCGCTCGATGGCTGCGCGCGAGGCGATGGCGCCAAGATCGATGGCGCTCACATCCTTGAGCGCGCCCGTATATTCGGTCATGGGAGTTCGCGCGCCCGCGACGATGACGAGATCCGGACTCATGCGTCGCCTTTCTCAGACCTCAATGGTGACGGCGCCCGACTGCAGGGCCGCAGGGTCAGCCAACTGCGGCAACAACTCAAAGAGATCCTTGCTGCCCTCGCCGCCCGCAAAGACTGGCAGGCCGAGGCGCACGGACAACTGCTCGACGTTCAGGTCGTCCAAAAACAGGCGGCGCTCGTTGGCCAGCGATTCGGAGGGTACCAAAAAGAACAGGCCCAGGTCCCGATTCGCCGCCGCGCGGATGATATCGCAGCCGGCCATCAGTCCAGCGACAGTAATGCCCGTTCCGAGAAACCAGTTGGGAACCTCCAGGACCTGCCAGGATGCTCCCGTTGCTTGATTGAAGCGCTCGACAGCCAGACGCAACACGGGGGCAAACAAAGCGCCGGTCGCCAGCGTGGCGCGCTGTCCGCACAGAAACGCGGCAGGCCGGCGGCGCAGGCGGCGCAATCCGTTCTCGAAATCCTTCAAAAACAGGCGGACCATTCCGATGCCGTCCTCCAATTGCGGAAAACCGTCGTAATGCTCCAACGCAGGAATCGGCTTGCCTGCCCGGAGGTAAAATTCATCAGCCAGATAAGCGAAAGACTTTCCGATGCGAGCCCGGATATCCCGCTGGTACGGCTCAACTTGTTCGACGATCTCGGCGCAGAACCGGTCGGTTACGGGGGTCAGGGCCTTCATTTTTTCGGCAGGGTGATCGGATAATCCGAGCGGGACGATTGCGATCGAATTAGCTCCCGGGTAGTGCGCCAGCAAATCGTAGATGGTCTGCTTCAAAACGGGCCCGTCATTGATCGCCGGACACAATACGATCTGGCAATTGAGCTGGATGCCTCCGGCTACGAGGCGCTCGAACTTGGGCCAGAAGACGGCTTCCTTGCGACGGCCCAATAGAAAAGTCCGTACCTGCATGTCGGTGGAATGGACGGAGACAAACAGCGGGCTAAGGCGCTGCTCAATGACGCGCTCGATCTCCCTCTCGGTCATATTCGTCAGCGTCACGTAGTTGCCGTGCAGAAAGGAGAGACGAAAGTCGTCGTCGCGGATCTTGAGCGTCGGGCGAGTACCGTCCGGCAATTGATCGATAAAACAGAAGAGGCAGTCGTTGCCACAAACCTTCGTTTTGATCGGCTCGACGTCGACACCCAGCGGCTCGTCGACGAGGCCCAGGTCGAATTCAAAAGTCTCCTCTTCGCGCTGGACCTTCAGCACGACCTCGTCGCCGGCAAGGTGATACTTCAGGTCGAGGACGTCCTGGAGCCTGGTTCCGTTGATGGAGACAAGCGAGTCACCAGCCAGCAGCGGCAGCCGCTCGGCAAGAGAGCCTGGTTCGATTGACAGAATCCGTACGGCCATGCGACCTCGCAAAAAGCTTTTCATTATAACCGAATTACCAATTACGAATTACGAAGGAAGATGTCAGTGCCACGAACGAAGAGAGTGGTGATCATCGAGTTCTAGCCACGTGTGTCAATATCGCCACTCACTTCGTTCGTGGCACTGACATCTTTCTTCGTAATTCGTACTTCGTAATTCGTACTTGACAGTGCTACTACACTTGTCATAGATTAACCCACAGTTGTAGGTGCAATCAAAAGGCTTTATGAAAACAGTCCGCCTCAGCCGCTTCGAACTTGAAATAATGGACGCTTTGTGGAGCCTCGGCAGCGCATCGGTACGGGAGATCCACCAGAAGCTGTCCGAATCGAAGCGCCCCGGCTATACGACCATTCAGACGATCATCTATCGCCTGGAGGAGAAGGGCGCAGTCCGGCGCGTCAAAAAGGTCGGCAACGCGCACATTTTCGAGCCGCTCGTTTCGCGCCGGGCAACGCATCGCCGTCTGGTCGAGGAGTTTGTCGACCTACTCGGCGGCTCAGGGCCATTGATGGCGCACCTGATCCAGTCGCGCAAGCTGACGCTGGAAGATCTGCGCGAGATGGAAAGTATGCTCGAGGCGCACGGACGCAAATCCACCGAACGGCAGCGCCGCAGGAGGTAGAAGAATGCCATGGCACGAAACCTTCGAGAGCGCATCGCGCTGGTTCTGGCCCGCTCTGGCCAATCACCTCTGGCAGACAACGCTGGTAGTGGCGCTGGTGGCCGCCGTCGTCGCTTTGCTGCGACGCGCCCCCGCACATGTGCGACACTGCTGCTGGCTGTTGGGTTCGCTCAAAGCAGCAATCCCGTCGGCGCTTTTTGCGGCGCTTGCCGCAGCGGTTGGAATTCGCGCCGAGCGGCTCTTTGATTCGGCAACTCCGACCGCCAGCCGAGTCTTCGTCTGGATCATCGAACCGATCAAACCCTCCAGCAGCATCGAGGCCGTTGGCGCTGATCCGCCTGGCACATTTTTTGTTTTGTTGACGGTCCTCTGGCTGGGCGGAGTTCTGGGGCTCGTGGGAGGCTGGTTGAGACAACGTCGTGCGTTTGCGCGACAGATCCATGCCGGAACGATTCTGCGCAGCGGGCGCGACGTGGAGATCCTCAAACGGGCCGCTGCACGCGCCGCCGTCAGCCGGGCCGTCAAGCTGGTTGTAAGTCCGGCTGTGTCTGAGCCTGCCGTATGGGGGAGTTTCCACCCAGTCATCATCCTGCCCGTAGATCTCAATCGGCACCTGGATGACGAAGAACTCGAAACCATTCTGACGCACGAACTGGTTCACGTCCTGCGTTGGGACAACCTCACAGCTGATTTGCAGAAGTGCTTGTGCTTCCTGTTCTGGTTTTTTCCAGTTGTCTGGCTGCTTGACCGCGCCCTGCTTGCCGCGCGTGAAGAGAGCTGCGACGAAGCCGTCCTGGCGCTAGGAGGCCATCGCGAAACTTACATCGCGGGCATTCTCAAATCCGCGCGTTTTGCCATTGGCCCTAAGACCGCCGGCGTCTGCTGCGTCACCGGATCTCAACTGAGAAAGAGGATCAACCAAATCATGGACACCAAAATCCGAGAGTTGAAAACCGTTCATCGTTTTGCGATCGCCGCCGTTGCTATCGCCGTAGTAACCCTTTCCATTGCAGCCGGCTCGTGGAGTGGAGCCGAGCTGAGCAGCTTGATCGCTCAAACTGCAACAACGGTCCAGCCGACTGAAAGGAAGGTCAAGGGAGTCGTAGGGGGAATTCCGGGCGGAGTTGAAGGTGGAGTTGTGGACGGTGTCGTCAGTAGCGTTCCGGGCGGCGTCAGTGGCGCAGTGAGCACTGGAGGAGGCAGCGGGGTTGGCGGTGGCTTAGGTGTCGGCGGTGGAGTCGGCAGCGGAGCGGGCAGCGGAATGGGCGGCGGCGGCGGAGGAGGAGTCGCTGGCGGTATTCAAGCGGGCGTCACCGGATCCGTTCAGGGAATGCCGCTTCGAATCATTAATTTGGAAGGGGCGCCCCTCGCAATCGAGAGCGCCGTGGCCAGGACGATGGTACTCGCAACGTCCACCCGTGGCGTCCGCTCCTCCAACCGGCTCTTGTTCACTCCCGCCGTGACGGTGCGAAATAAAACAGCCGAGGAGATTGCTCAGGTTGTGCTTAATTTCCGTCAGGAAAGCAGTCGACAGACGCTGACTCTCAGTCACACCCTTCGGATTCCGCCCAACGAGACTCGTGTCTTCGTTGTTGCACCCGAAGGAGGCCCCAACCTGGAAGCATCCTTTGCTTCCCAACCGCTTTCGGTTAGTGTTTCGGGTGTCCAATTCGCCGATGGAACAGTATGGGGTGACGTTCCGCCTCCCCCGCCTCCCCCGCCTTCTCCGCCCCCTCCGCCAGCCCGAGTAGGCGTCAGAAGTTCGCCCCCTCCGCCTCCACCCCCTCCGCCCGCCCGAGTAGGCATCATAGGTTTGCCTCCGCCGCCGCCACCACCGCCTCCAGCACCGGCAATGGCCAAACAGAAACGTGTTCCGCTACCACCTCCACCTCCTCCGAAATAACTACTACGAAGGACGGAAACAGAGCCGGGGGAAGAAGCGGGGGGGGGGGTTGTTTCAAATGCCGAAACAACACCCCCCCCCCCCCACCTGTCTTTGTCCTTTTTTTT
>JBPCNK010000196.1:0-9166 GCA_051001345.1 Acidobacteriota bacterium
TGAGACGCCACAGGCCTCAAAACGCGGACCTCCAACTGACAGAGCCTCCCGAACGCCACTCGGTGATAACCTGCACCACGTGGTGTTCGGCAGACTGTGGCAGTGACACGATTTTGACTTTGGAACCACGTGTCTCGACCTCACGCCATGCCTCAAAAGTGTTCGGGAGGCTGTGACAGTTGCCCCCTTAGTCCTTAGTCCTTAGTCCTTCACTTCAATCTGTTGTATTTTTTCAATACCTCTTTGAGCCGCTCATGCGGCAGCGCCATAACGCGGTGGCCGTCGACACCGGTCATCGTTTCGGCTGCGACCAGCGCGTTGAGAATCGCTTCCTCGGTGGCCTCGACGGTTGCGCCGAACAGCGGGCCGATCCGTTCGTTGGGAAGCATCGTCAATTGCGCCGTCCCGTCGGTCTTGGACGCCTCCGCGTTGGCGGTCGAAAACGCGATGAAAATATCGCCCGAGCCGTTGCCGGAGATGCTGCCGGTGCGCGCGATACCCAGTGACACGCGGCGCGCCAGCCGCTTTAACTGGTGCGGCAGCAGCGGCGCGTCGGTCGCCACGACGACGATGATCGAACCGGCTTCATCGTCCCCGGACCGGATTGTCTCCTGTGGGATCTCCGCGCCGACAGGAACTCCAGCCACGCGCAGCTGGCTGCGCGAGCCGAAGTTGGCTTGCACCAGCACGCCGACCGTATGACCTCCCGCCCGCTGGCCCAGCTTGCGAGACGCTGTTCCAATCCCGCCCTTGAACTCATAACAGATCATCCCCGTCCCGCCGCCGACATTCCCCTCGCGCACCGCTCCACCGGCGGCGCCGTCGAGCGCTTCGAAGACGTGCTCGGGGCGGACATGAAATCCGTTGATGTCGTTGAGCCAGCCATCATACGTTTCGGCGACGACAGGCAGCGACCAGGGCTGGTTCATCATCTTGTTGCGCACGCGCCAGGCAATGACGGCATCGCGCGCCACTCCCACGCTGTGCGTGTTGGTGATGACGACGGGACCTTCCATCAATCCGGATTCTTCAATCCAGGTGGTTCCCGTCATCTCGCCGTTTCCGTTGAGCGAATGCCAGCCTGCAAAGACGGGATCGCCCGATTGTTTTCCACGCGGCAGGACGACGGTCACCCCCGTGCGCACGGGTCCCTTGCCAACTACGAGCGGGCCCTCGCCTGAAATCAGCGTGCGATGCCCGACGGCGAGACCGGCCACATCGGTAATCGCATTGAGCGGGCCGGGCGTCCCTTCCAGAGGAATCCCGAGGTCACGCGCCCGCGGCCGTGATTGGGCCGGTGCGTCTACGGCGCCGACAGCCCAGGCAGCCAGAAGGATCCCGAAAGACAGCGTCAATGATTTTTTCATCAGAGTTGGCTCCCGAATTATGCAACTCTGATACTTTATCCCGAAATTACCGCGACATCACAAATTGGGGATTGGGGCAACCTGAGATTCGAAATTGCCGGCGGCCTAAAAAATTGGGGATTTGGGATTGGGGATTGGGGATTGAATTTCAGATTGCGGATTGATGATTGGGGAGTTGATTGAGGATTTGCGATTGGGAAATTGCGGATTGATGGGCGCGCACCGGAATGGAGTGACGAAGAACCGATTGCCAATCGCCGGCTGGCGACTGGCGACTGGCGACTGGCGACTGTTCGGGCGACTGGCGACTTTCTGCCTCTGCCTGGGCATGGGGCTCGCGGCCGCGCAGCAAAGCGGCATCACGGGTTTTACCGCCGCAACTTCATCCTCGCAGCGGCAAATCGAAAAAACGTTGCTTGAATTTCCCAGCCCCGAACGCTGCCGCCAGTACCACGCCCGTTTGACTCGCGAGCCCCACGTCGCCGGTACCCCCGGGGGCAAACAGGTCGCCGACTTTATTTATGCAGAGTTCCAACGCGCCGGGATTCCAACCGAACTGGTCCAGTACGACGTTTTGCTGTCCTATCCGCGCAAGGTCGAACTGGAAATGCGCGTGCCCGAAACAGTCCGGCTGGCCAACCCCGAGATGGCTTACGACGCGGCTGGAGACACGGCCCATGCGGCGATCGATCCTCCCTGGAATGCCTATTCGGCCAGCGGCGAGCTCACAGGCCAGATCGTCTACGCCAACTATGGAAATGCGGAAGACTACGATCAGCTCGCGAAGCTCGGGATCGATGTGCGCGGGCGCATCGTCCTGGCGCGTCATTTCCAAGGATATCGCGGCGGCAAATCGCTCGAGGCGGAACGCCGCGGCGTGGCGGCGCTGATTTTTTATTCTGATCCGGCCGACGACGGCTACATACAGGGAGATGTCTATCCTGCAGGCCCATGGGGTCCGGAAAGCCATGTCCAACGCGGAGCGAATGTTTATGACTTCAAAGTTCCCGGCGATCCGCTGACACCCGGCTGGGCTTCGACGAGTCAAGCCCGTCGCCTCGCGCTCGACGAGACCGAAGTGTTGCCGCGCATTCCCACTGTGCCGATCTCTTACGCCGACGCCGCTCACCTGCTCAAGAACCTGGCCGGTCCGGCCGTGCCGCGCCCGTGGCAGGGCGGCTTGCCCTTCACGTATCACGTCGGACCCGGCCCAGCCGAGGTCTATCTCAATCTGGAGATCACGCGCGAGCGGCGGCCGATTTACAACATCATCGGAACCATCACCGGCAGCCAGGAGCCGGAAAAAACGGTCGTCCTCAGCAATCACCATGATGCCTGGGTGTTTGGCGCCGTGGATCCTTCCAGCGGAACGGCGACAATGATCGAGTTGGCGCACACACTCGGAAAATTGTTGTCGCAGGGATGGCGGCCACGCCGAACGATTGTCCTGGGTTGCTGGGATGCCGAAGAGTACACGCTGACGGGCTCCACCGAGTGGGGCGAACAGCATGCCGAACGGCTGCGCAGCGGAGGAGTCGCCTGTCTGAACGTCGACGCGTCGGTCTCGGGCCATACGTTTGCGGCTACAGCCGTGCCAAGTCTGCGGCGGTTTATCATCGAGGCCACGCGCGCCTGCCGCGATCCGAACTCGTCTCAAACCATCTTCGAGAAATGGACCGGCGCGCGCGAGGGCAACATTCGCGGCTACTCGGTCAGCGTACCCGGCGATCAGCCCGTCGACATCGGCATACTCGGCAGCGGCTCGGACTACACGGTCTTTTTCAACTTCCTCGGTATGCCGTCAGTCGACATGCTCTTTGACGGCCCGTATGGCGTCTATCATTCCCGTTATGACAATCATTTCTGGATGAGCCGAATCGGCGACCCTGGTTTTCGTTACCATGCGGCGATGGCCTCGGTGTGGGGACTGATGGCGACTCGCCTGGCCGACGCCGACATTCTTCCATTTGAGTACCAGGAGTCGGGCCGCGATCTAAAGAAATACGCCGCGGACATTCAGAAGCTGGCGCCGGCCGAGCTGCCCTGGTCGACGCTCGTTGACGCCATCGATCGTTTCGCGGCGGCCGCGGCGCGGGCGCAAAAAAAGATCGATGGCTTGTTGGCGGGATCGGTCGGTCGCGGGGAAGCCCAGCGCATCAACGCTCTGCTGCTGAAAGTCGAGCGCGACTTCACATCACCGGAGGGATTGCCCGGCCGTCCCTGGTTCAAACACCTGGTCTACGCGCCCTTGCCCAGTTACAAAGCCGAGACGTTTCCCGGAGTTCGCGAAGCGCTGGTAGAAAAAGATCCCACTCGAGCGCGCCGCCAACTGGAGTTGCTGGTAGCAGCAATTCAGCGGGCGCGTGAGACGCTGGAGTTGATCTAGTGGTCAGTGGTCAGTGGTCAGTGCATTGCGGATTGCGGATTGGGATTGTGGATTACAAATATTACAAATGGAGGAATAGTTACTATGGCCACCGTCTTCGTTTCACGACCCTGACCACTGACCACTGACCACTGGCCCCTGCTTTATGGATCCCTTCGGATGTTACAGAGTCCTCGACCCGCCCGGCACGCTGCCGCAGAACTGCTGGAGGATCGACAACAACCCTGCTCCGCGCTTTGGAGAGACTGCTGTCGACGTTGAGGTTCTCAATGTCGATTCCTCCTCCTTCCGACAGTTGCTTGAGCAGTCTCGCCGCGACAAGACCGAATTGGCTGATCTGATTCTTCGAATCGTCGAAGATCGCGGCAAATTGCACAACCCGGTCACGGGCTCAGGCGGAATGCTGATCGGGTCGATCGCGCAGGCCGGAAGCCTCGGTCGCCTTCGGATCGCGTCGCTGGTTTCGCTGACGCTGACTCCTCTGAAGATCGACGCGATCGGGCGCATCGACATCGAGCGCGAGCGCGTCTACGTCGCGGGCACGGCGATCCTCTTTGAACAGACGCTGTACTGTCCCCTTCCATCCGATCTTCTCGAAACGGTCGCGCTGGTTCTGTTTGATGTCCTGGGCGCACCGGCCCAATGTGCGCGGTTGTGCCCCAGGCACAACACGATTCTGATTCTGGGCGCAGGAAAGGCCGGGCTACTTTCCGCCGCCGCCATCCGTCGCGAGAACCCGGCGGCCCGCATCCTGGTAATTGACACCTCGGTGGAAGCTCTGGCCGTGATGCATCGACTCGAGCTCTGCGACTGGAGCGCCCCCTTGGACGCCCGGTATCCTCTGGCGGTCCTTGAGGCTGTCGTATCGGCCACAGACGGGCGCCTGTGTGACCTGACCATCAACGTCGTCAACCAGCCCGGCACGGAGGGCTCCTCGATCCTGGCCACACGGCAAGGCGGCGTGATTTATTTCTTCAGCATGGCGACGTCGTTTCCGCAGGCTGCGCTGACTGCCGAGGGCCTGGCGCGCGATGTGCAGATGATCATCGGCTCAGGATATACTCCCGGCTGGATCGAATACGCTCTGGACCTTCTCAGAAGCCATGTCCCCCTGCGCCGCTATTTCGAACAACGATATGGAGAGTGAAAGTCTGGAGGCAATCCTGTGACGCTTGCGCTGCGCATCGACGAAGAGCAGGTCGACGGTTGCCGCCAGCTGGCAGCGCGCATCGCCGGAGACGTCCAGCGGACCGTTGCTCCGAACACAACAGTCTCCACCGAGCGGGCGACACTGCGACTGCTCGGCGTGGACGGCATCGACGACCAGGGTGTCCCGCTGCCCAACCGTGTCGTCGATCAGTTCAGTCGCGACCAACTGGGGCGGGGCGTCTGTTACTGGATCGGCCATCGGATGGCCGCGCGCAACTGTTCGCTCAGCCGAGCGCTCGCCCCTCTGATGGATGGCCAGCCGGAACAGGATTTTCAAGAGGTCGAAAACTGGAAGGCGCCGATTGACGAGTTGGCCCGCGCTGCGGCGCAAAGATTACGCGCCGTGCGCCAGGAGCGCAGCCGTCTAATGGAGCGCTACCCGCCGGCTGAGCCTCCGTGGTTCTACTGCATCGTCGCCACGGGCAACATCTATGAGGACGTCGTGCAGGCCACGGCAGCCGCAAGACAGGGCGCGCAGATCATCGCGGTGATCCGCTCGACGGCGCAGAGCCTGCTTGATTACGTTCCCTACGGCGCCACCACCGAAGGTTACGCGGGAACGTTCGCGACCCAGGAAAACTTTCGCATCATGCGCGCCGCTCTCGATGAGACCGGCGTCGAGCTGGGCCGCTACATCCTGCTGTGCAATTACTGCTCGGGCCTGTGCATGCCCGAAATTGCCGCGATGGGCGCCCTGGAGCGACTGGACGTCATGCTCAACGACGCCATGTACGGGATCATTTTCCGCGACATCAACATGCTGCGCACGCTGACCGATCAGTTCTTTTCGCGCCGCATCAACGGCTTTGCCGGCATCATTCTCAATACTGGAGAAGACAATTATCTGAAAACGGACGACGGGTTGCGCGCCGCACACACCGTGTTGGCTTCGCAGTTCATCAATGAACAACTGGCGGCGCTCTCCGGAGTTCCCGACGAGCAAATGGGATTGGGCCACGCGTTTGAAATGGATCCCGATATCGAGGATGGCTTTCTCTACGAGCTGGCTCAGGCGCTGCTGTCGCGCCAGGCCTTTCCGCGCGCTCCGCTGAAGTACATGCCACCGACACGGTACAAGACCGGCGACATCTTCAAAGGTTACCTGCAGGACGGTCTCTTCAATCTCGCGTCGCTGCTTTCGCGCCAGCACATCCAGCTTCTGGGCATGCTGAGCGAGGCGGTACAAAATCCGGGAATCCACGATCGTTACCTGGCTTTGCAGAATGCGCGCTACGTGGCTAACAACCTCAAACATCTTCCCGACGAACTGGAGGTACGACCCGGGGGCATCCTGGAGAAACGCGCAGCTTTGGTGCTGGGCCAGTGTCACGATCTTCTGGAGCAGATTGCAGAGACTTCCTTGTTTGACTCCATTGCCGCGGGCACATTTGCCGGCATTGCGCGCCGCCGCGATGAAGGCCGCGGCCTGGAGGGCGTTGTGACCAAGCACTCGCAGTACTACAATCCGTTTGATCATGAACTGCAAAGTTGATCTGGCCCGGGTTCGTCCCTACTACGACGCGCTGGGCGATGGCGTCGTCCAGCTGAGCTTCACGCTGCCGGTTGCGGCAGGCCGGCAAGCTGAGCAAATCGCCCGCCGCATTGCAGCCAATATGAATCTCAGCGATGTCGCGATTGTCGAGCAGCGCTCGATCGCTCCGGACTTCACCTTTTTTATCGTCTACGGAAAGACGAACTTCGCCGTCGCCGCTACGGCGCTTGACGCAACGGAGGCAGAAGGTTGGGACATCGAACGCATCGAGCAGGCCGCGCGTCCCATCGGCCGCCCCCTGGTCGTCGTCGGGGCGACGCTTGAAAGCGATGCGCATACGGTGGGATTGGATGCAATTTTCAACCTCAAGGGATTTGCGGGCCATCCCGGATTGGAACATTACGCCTGTTTCCGCACCTTCAATCTCGGTGCGCAGGTACCGTTCCACAAGGTCATCGAAGCCGTCCGGCGCGAAGCGGCCGACGCATTGTTGATCTCACAGACGGTCACGCAAAAGGGCATGCACGTCAAAAACCTGACAAGCATGGCCGCCCTGCTGGAGGCCGAGCGGCTGCGCGAAGGGATCCTGCTGGTGCTGGGCGGTCCGCACGTCACGCCGGAATTGGCCAAAGAGCTCGGTTACGACGCCGGTTTCGGCCGTGGCGCGCTGCCCGAACACGTCGCCGCGCTGGTTGTGCAGCACGTCCTACAGCGCCTAGGCATGGCAGTGCCGCGCGCAAGGACAGAGCCGCGCGCGTAAGCAAGCGGGCAATCAGGGGCAACCAGCGAGGCAGTCGGCAGTTACGAATTACGAGTTACGAATTTACGAAGGACAAAGGACGAAGGACAAAGACCCTGACCCCTAGCCCCTAACCCCTAGCCCCTGCACTATGCATCCTTTGATAATCACCGCAGCGCTCAACGGCGCCGAGCTCACCCGCCAGCAGTGCCCGGCCCTGCCCATCACACCCGAAGAGATCGCCGCCGAAGCGAGCCGGGCGCGCCAAGCCGGCGCCGCCATCGTTCACGTTCACGGCCGGCACCCCGACGGCACTCCCACGCAGGATCGCGAAACCTATCGCCGTATTCTCGAAGCAGTCCGATCGTCAAGCGATGTGCTCGTGCAGTTCTCGACCGGAGGCGTCGTCGGCATGAGCGCCCAAGAGCGCGTCGCCGCACTCGATCTGCGCCCAGACATCGCCACGCTCACTTTGGGCAGCGTCAACTTCGGTCCGGATGTTTTTCTCAATCCGATGCCGCTGGTCCTCGACTATGTCGAGCGCCTCAATCGCCTGCAGATTCCCGTCGAGCTGGAAATCTTCGACAGCGGAATGCTGGGCACGGCGCGCCGGCTGATCCAGGACGGATTGTTGCGGGTTCCGTACTATTTCGATTTTGTTCTGGGTGTTCCCGGAGGAATGGAAGCGTCGCTGAATAATCTCCTGTTTCTCCGTGATTCCTTGCCAGCGGCGCGCCCGTGGTCGGTGGCTGCCATCGGGCGGCACCAGTTGCCACTGGCCACAGCTGCGACGCTCGAAGGCGGGCACGCTCGGGTTGGATTCGAAGATAACATCTACTATCGGAAAGGAGAACTGGCCACCAGCAACGCCCAACTAGTCGAACGCGTCGCGCGGATCGCCGAAGAATTGGGTAGGCCGGTAGCAACACCTCAGCAAGCTCGCCAGTTGCTCGTTCAAGGGGCAAGTGATCAGTAGCAAGAATACAAGGGAGCGCCCTTGTGTGCTTTTCCCACAACAGGGCATGCAGCGCGGACTGACCGGATATAGGAAGCCATGACTATCACCATCAATATCAAACGCAAGGTTGACGCGGAATTGGCGCGTCAGGCTACGGAAACGCGTGAAACGGACTGACGCTGACCGCTCTATTCGTTCGCCGCACGGATGTTGTGGCACTGAAGTTCCAGCCGAGACTTGGTGGGGGAGCTATGCCCCTCCATGGAAGTTATTCTCAGTGAGCAGGTAAATTCGCGATCGCGGAACCCGATGCCGTTGCGATGACAGCAACAACCGAAACGGGCCATTCCGCGTCAATGACAAAGCGCCCCCCGACCTGGTCGGCGCTTAAAAGCGACGCAAGGAGTTCCGAATGTTTCTCAAAAGCCCCAATCCATCGTTCTATGCCGGTGACCCTGGCGCCATCCTTGTCAAAGACTTCAACTTCGTATCGAATTGGAAAATCGTAAGGATTCACGACCGAATAGCCCGTGTAGTAGTTGCGGTCCTGTGCCAAATGAGGAAATACAACTCTGCCGCGCACCGGGCGCAGAGCTTGCACCGAAAATGAGCTGCCGGCCGTCTCGCCAGATGTGAGGGCAACAGCGATGACCCTTCCACCTTCAGTCTGGACCTTGATGCGGACGTAGCTGGCAACTTCAGGCGTGGCGGCGTCGAGCCGGACATCCAACAGACGTCCGGCGTCAATCGAGTGCAGCCGGGGGTTGTTCTCCACTGCTTGACGGCGGCCTTTTGAGTCCAGTAGCTCCACTTGGAGTTCAAGCGCAAGGACGCCCGGATTGGCAATCCAAAGGCGCGTCGAATAGCCTCCACCTGTCAACACGTGCGGCAGGATAAGGAAGTCCGACGCCATGTCCGATTCCAGCGCTGGACTCGAAAACGAGAACATACGGCCGCGTTGCTTTCCCACCCGACGGAGGTCGGCAAACAAAGGCATCTCGGGAGAGACCTACCG
>JBPCNK010000197.1:0-5701 GCA_051001345.1 Acidobacteriota bacterium
CTTTGATCGGTATGAAATTCCGTCCGAAGATTTCGAACTTCCAGAAGCATGGTTACCAAAGCCGCCTCACCCGACGAGGTACGAGGTACGAGGTACGAGGTACGAGGTACGAGGTACGAGGTACGAGGTACGAAGTACGAAGTACGAATTACAAAGTACGAATTACAAAGTCCGAATTACAAAGTACGAAATACTAATTACGAGTTACGAGTTACAAACTGCGAGTTACGAGTTACGAATCAAAAGAACGTACCTCGTCCTTCGTACCTCGTCCTTCGTACCTCGTCCTTCGTACCTCGTCCTTCGTACCTCGTACCTCGTACCTCGTACGTTGATGAAGACATTGGCCGATTCTAATTTACCTTACGTGCGCAGAATCGCTCGCTGCCGCAAAATGGGCCCCAGCGCCATTCCGGCAATAAAACCGCCGATGTGCGCCATGTAGGCGACGCCTCCAGTTTGGGCAGTGTCGGCGCCGAGCGAGCCCACTCCGCTGACCAGTTGCAGTAGGATCCACATTCCCAGCGCCACAAAAGCCGGCACGTGGGTGATGGAATTAAACATCAGGACCCTGACCCGGCCGCGCGGAAACATGACGATGTAGGCGCCCAAAACTCCCGAAATGGCGCCGCTGGCGCCCAGGCTCGGAATGACTGAGTTCGCGTTAAAGAAGACGTGAGCCAGACTGGCCAGCAGGCCGCAGGCGAGATAAAAGATAACGTAACGAGCGTGACCGAGCGCCGCCTCGATGTTGTTTCCGAAGACCCAGAGATACGCCATGTTTCCAAAAATGTGCATGAAACCACCGTGCATGAACATGGAAGTCAGCAGCGTCACGTATACCGGAGCGGGAATGCCGGGCGGCAAGTCTTGGCCGCTGGTAATTTCGGCCGGAATCGTCGCCCAGGCCATGAAAAACTGTTCGATGTTAGTCCCCAGCGAAAGCTGGTAGAGAAAGACCAGGACGTTCAGACCAATCATGGTGTAGGTGACCAGCGGCGTTATCGTGACCTGACTGTCGTCGTCTCCGATCGGAAAAAACATGCCGTCCTCCGTTCAAGTGGCAAGTGATCAGTGGCAGGAATACAAGGTCTCTGGTGCCAATCCGCCAGTCTCAATTGTCTTTCTTGTAAACTACTCCGTCCTTCATCACAAAGCGCACACGCGTCAGCGCCGCGACGTCCTCGAGAGGATTGCCCTGCACAGCCACGATATCAGCGAATTTTCCTTTTTCCAGACTCCCCACCTGGTTCTGCCAGCCCATCAGTTCGGCTGCCGTCAGCGTGGCCGACCGCAGGATATCGCGCGGACTCATGCCGTAGTCGCGCATGCGCAGAAACTCGCGGTTTCCCGTGCCATGCTCGAAGGCCCCGACGTCGGTCCCAAACGCGATGCGAACGCCCATCTGGTGCGCCTTCTTGAAAACCTGGCGATGACGTTCCACGATGCGGCGTCGCAGCTCGTTTTGTTCTCCGTCGGCATAGACCGACAGCGTCGGGCACCAGAACGTTCCTTTCTCTTTCATCAACGCCAGCGATTCGTCATCGAGCAGCATGCCGTGCTCGATCGAACGAACGCCGGCACGGATGGCGTTGCGCGCCCCGGCGCCGCCGTAGGCGTGCGCAGAGACAAACTTGCCCCAGCGTGCCGCTTCGGCCACGGCCAGACGCAGGTCCTCTTCGGAATACTGCGGCAGCGACTCGAGTGTCTCCGTATTGATGTGACGCAGCGTTCCGGTGGCGTAAATCTTGATGACGTCGGCGCCGAACTTTACCTGACGGCGGATCTCTTCGACCAGGCGCGCCGGTGAGTCGGCCAGCGCCGCTGGATCGGGGATCGCAATGTCGGAGTTCAATCCCGAGTTGTTCATGTGGCCGGCCGTAATCGTGATGGCCAGAGTGGCCACCTGCAGACGCGGGCCCGGGATGATGTTCTGGGCGATGGCGTCGCGGATGGCCACGTCGGCAAATCCGGCGCCTTCTGAATCGAGATCGCGCAGGCTGGTAAAGCCCGCCTCCAGATCCCGGCGGGCAGCCGCGACGCCCTGAACAGTCCGGTAGGCCTGCGACTTATACAGGATCGGCGCGACCTGTTCATCTTCGGGCTGCAGCAAAATGTGGGTGTGGGCATCGATCAGGCCGGGAAGGACAGTGGATTGCGCGAGATCGATGACGCTGGCGCCGGCGGGCGCTTCCAATCGTGTCCCAATCGAGTCGATCCGGTTGTTACGGACCAGAACCATTCCGCCCGGGATCATCTGATGTCCGTCGTAGACTTGCCCGGCGCGAATCAGCGTCCAGCGGTTGGTGGATTGGGAAAAGGCGGGGAAAAGACAGCAGGCCAATGCCAAGAATGCAAGACGCAAGGATCGGCGCATTTTGAACACTCCGGCCATTACCGAAGGAAGGACTAAGGACTAAGGACCAAGGACGAAGGAGTGGCGACCGGTGCCACCACTGCTGTCCTCCGTCTTTTGTCCTTAGTCCTTCGTCCTTAGTACTTTCGTCCTTAGTCCTTCGCTTTTGAAAGTCGCGGGCCAGTAGCTTAAGAGCTTCAAGATTTCCTCCACACGCAACTGCCGTGCCTCAACGCGCGGGCCCGTGACCTGAAACGACGACCCGGCATTGTGAATGACGATCCTGTCCGGTGCAAAGGAAACGGCTGTCTGGAAATCGCCGGCTCTTCGGATGCCGGGAATGTAGAACTGTTCGACAAAAGCCTCGTCGCTTGAGGTGTCGAATTGTCCGACATCGAGAATCGATCGTTCCACAGGCGCAATGGCCTGGGCCAGCAGTGCTGCCAGCGCGGCCGAGCCGTCGGCAATGAGAGCCACAGGCCGGTTCGAAGCGGCTCTGGCCTCCGTGATGGCGTGAGCG
Source organism: Acidobacteriota bacterium (assembly GCA_051001345.1). Lineage (GTDB taxonomy): Bacteria > Acidobacteriota > UBA6911 > JACQSX01 > JBPCNK01 > JBPCNK01. The sequence continues at coordinate 2,877 of JBPCNK010000197.1, forward strand.
ATATCGGCGACGCGCTGGCTTGCGACCGTCCGGTTGTAGGTTTCAAAATGAGAAATTTTCGCGGCGGCAGCCGCGTCCGGGAGTGTAAAAGCAACGCGCTGGACCGTATGACCGGCGGCGGCCAGGCGCGACTCCAGTTGAGCGCTGTCGTAGGCCAGGACGACCGAAACGGGCCCGCCGGCCGGCCGCGCGGGTGCTGTTGCAGGGGGAAGAGATGCTCCCAGCGCGTGGGCAAGGGCGCGCTGCCGGGTTTCAACCGGAGTGTCGGCCAGCTGTTTACGCGCTGCCGCGATCCAGTTCTTCGTCAGCTCTTCGGCGCTGACACCGTTTGCCGGAAGCGGCCGGCCATAAAAGACCAGCAGGTCGGGCAGAACCTCTACAGAAAACGACTTCTCTTCGATTTTGGTTCCGGCAGGACGACCTTGCAGCCAGCGGGCCATCCAGGCATAAACCGCCTCCCGGCTCTGGCGGTTGTAATTGTGCGGAGCCTGCACTTGCATCGCATCGACATGGTCGGCGGCGCCGGCCAAAGCGTAGATCTTGCGCATCTCCGGGAATTCAAGCTCGAGCGTTTCCTTGGTCCAGTCACCCGAAGCCGAGACCATCAGCAGCGGGCGTGGCGCGATGCAAGCTGCAAGCTCGACATTGTTTGTATCCAGGCGCAGGCCGGGTGGATTTTCACACAGGCAACCTCCCTGCATGTGCAGCGAAATCATGTTGACCGGAGCAGCGACCTTGACCCGGCTGTCGGCGCCTGCCAAAAGAAACGTCTGCGTGCCGCCGCCCGAAGCCCCGGTGGCGCCGATGCGTGCAGCGTCGACTTCAGGCAACGATTCAAGAAAGTCGACGGCGCGGATACTATTCCAGAGCTGCAGTCCAGCCAGGCTCAGCCCCCAGAGATTTTCACGGCGTCCGCCAAACCGGTGGTTGAGCTGCCGGCTGTCCAGGTAACCGATCATGTCGTAGCTGAAGACGACAAATCCCATCCGGGCCAACTGGATGGCTCTGCCAGGAACCGACGCCAGCGCCGTGTTCTCCAGGCGGCCGTTGGTCCAGTGGCCGTGCGGTGAGACAATCGCTGGAAAGGGTCCCGCGCCGGCTGGCCGGTAGAGATTTCCAGTGACGAAAAATCCCGGCAGGCTCTCGAAGTAGACTTTCAAGACAGAGTAGCCGTCTTGTTTCTTTTCGCCAAAAACGACAGTTCGCAGCGGCGTTTTCTCAGGCAGTGGAAGCAGTCCGGAAGAAGCCAGGATGCGGTCGCGCAGGTAGGCGGCGCGTTGCTCCCAGGCCTGGCGCGACGGATGGGCGGCAACCTGGTACCGATCGTCCAGCGTACGATAGGGTGGGCCGAATGCCGCTGCAGAGCCAGCAATCGCCAGCACAATCACGACGGCCGCTACCCATTTCCGGGCCCATTTCCGAGCCACGAGCGTAAGCGAGTGGGCAATCAGTGGCTGCATTTTGAACCTGATTTCCCGTGACTGTCCGCTTCCCGACGGTGGTGGCTCTGACCTGGTTGCCTCTGACTGCCCGCTCCCTGACGGTCGCGGCCCGGTAAGTCGGGGCAGTCTGTCAATCTGCCAACCAGTCACATTCCCACCTGCGCCTCGATCGGCACGGAAACCTGCATCGTTCCCCAGGAAATCTTCATCGTGACGGATTTGGGAGTTTCCTTGGCGTAGGACAGATCGATCACCAGTTTCTCGTTCTTTGGTGTGCCTTTTTGGACCGTGGCAGGAACTTTGAACTCCACAAGCGCGAGCGTCATGTCGGAAGCGTCGGCATAGTTTTTGCGGGCCTTGACCGGGTCGACGAACACCAAACTCCAGGTGGCGCCGTCGCTGGATCGCTCCAGTCCAAGATAGTAGCTTCCAGGCGCGACATCTTTGCCGGCGATCGTCAAGGGGATGTTGGTGTCCAGCGTGGTCCAGAAATCTTTGCCGAGACGCCAGATTTTCCCTTTGGTCGCCTTGTCAAACGCGGCCGGATCGTCCATCTCTTTTGACCAGGCCGGTGCGGTGTAGTTGACGACAAACTGCCCAGGGCTCGAATTCTTTTGCGAATTCCAGTAAAAGACGCGAGCGGAACTGCGTGGGGCCGATACGCCGCCAAAGGCCTGAAGGGCCGGCTGTGCTGCCTGTGCATGCAACAGTGGTGCGGAAGCAAGAAGCGCAACTACGGTTGCGAGAATCAGTCTAGATTTCATGGGAACCTCCGAGGAGGATTAATTTATCACGGCGCAATCGAAAATTGGAGATTGGGGATTGAATTGAGAAGGATTCAGTGGCCAGTGGCCAGTGGCCAGTGGTCAGTGGCCAGTGGTCAGTGCCGGGGCCCCTTCAAGAATTTGCCGCAAATTGCGAGGCGCTGTTTGCCGATGCCGCGCTGGCACCGCCTACTTTCCCGTCAGATCACTTTTCAAGTAAAGGTCGGCGACGCCGTGTTGGATTTCATCGGCTTTGGAGTTGTTGAGGTTACACAGCACGACTACGGAAAGATGTTGTTTGGGAAAGTGTGCCGCCCAGGCTGAGCCGCCGCCTTCGTGCCCTACAACCTTGTGGCCTTTATGTCCATCGATGGTCCACCCCAGGCCATAGCCTTTCTCCGTCCCATCGTTGAGCCTTACCGGGGACCACAGCGCCTGCTAGGCTCTCCTGTCTGAGAACTTTGCCCGTGTCCAGAGCGGCCAGGAACTTGCCTAAGTACGTCGGTTCATAAGTACACTAACGTATTTGTCCGGGCCTATGCTGCGGCCTTGCGAGAAGCCCCGGGAGCATTTTGCATCTTGTTGAGTAACGCCGCAAGATCGCGGCGGGTGAATTTCC
>JBPCNK010000198.1:0-5844 GCA_051001345.1 Acidobacteriota bacterium
ACAGAACTCGACACTCACACTCCCCTGTCGGCAGCGGAAGATGGGGAGAAGAGAAAGGATCCGCGCGAACCCCCCGCTTCCGCGCGGTGGTAACGTTTTTCCGATCAATGCCGCTAGTTTCCAGCAACAATTCGATCTCCTGCCCACTGCCTACTGCCTACTCACCTGCCCACTGCCCTCTGACTTGAGCCGCACGACCGCCCGCCGGATGCGCGGTCCCTTGACGTCGGTGACACGAACCGTATAGTCGCCAAGCTGCACCTCGTCGCCGACGCGAGCCGTGCGTCCCAACTCGTCGAGCACGTAACCGCTGATCGTCGTATGCAGCTCCGGCCGCAGCGGAATGCGCAACCTGCGAGCCAGTTCCTCGACCTGCAGAATTCCATCTACCTGAAAATTGCCGTTTTCGAGCTTGTGAATCTTGGGGTGCTCTTCGTCGAACTCATCCTGGATTTCGCCGACGATTTCTTCCAGTACGTCTTCCAGCGTAACAAGGCCCGACGTTCCTCCATACTCGTCGACGACGATGGCCATGTGCAATCGGCTTTGCTGGAACTCCGACAATAGCCGCTCGAGCGTCTGGCTCTCGGGTACAAATAGAATCTCGCGCCGGATTTGGCGGATGTCTGCGGCAGCGGCCTCCGAGCCTGTGTGTTCACCTCCGGACGCTTCCAGCAGTCCCACCAGATCCTTGATATGGATCATCCCCAGCGTTTGATCCAGGTCCCCATCGGTCAGCGGAAAACGCGTGTGACCGCTTTCGCGAGCCGTCTGCCAGTTCTCGCGCAGCGTTTGACGGGTGGACAGAAACGTGATGTCGACGCGCGGCACCATAACTTGCCTGGCGCGACGCATGGTGAAGTCAAAGGCGCGTTCCACCATCTCGCGCGAGCCTCCGGAGATTGCACCTGTGCGGTGCGATTCGGCCAGGATCACGCGTAACTCTTCCTCCGAAAAAGAACGGTCGCGGTCGCTTGCCGCGCGGATACCCATCAGGCTCAGCAGGATGTTGGCGGCGCCGTTGAGAGCCCAAACTCCTGGATAGAGCAGGAAATAAAATACCCGCATGGGTAAAGCCGTCAGAAGAACCGATTTTTCCGGACGAATGATGGCTACAGACTTGGGTGCGAGCTCGCCAAAAACAATATGGAGGAACGTGATGATCAGAAACGCGGTTGCGACGGCCAGCGTATGGGCCAGCACAGGCGCCGCTCCCCCGAGGGAGGCAAACACGGGTTCAACCAGGTGCGCGAAAGCCGGTTCTCCCAGCCAACCCAGGCCAAGGCTGGCTATCGTGATCCCCAACTGTGTTACCGACAGGTAGGTATCCAGATTCTTCAGGGCTCGCTGTGCCTGCCGTGCCGCAAAGCTGCCGCGCCGCGCCAGCACGTCGATTCTGGTTTGCCGCGCCTTTACAAGCGCAAACTCCGCCAGTACGAAAAACCCGTTGAGAAGCACCAGCACCAGCGCAGCAAGGATCTTGAGGAAAGTTTCCACGACTCGTCTTCATTCTACCGGATTACGAAAGGCGCTGTTTTCGGACCCGCTAAGTACAAACCAACTGAATTAACGCCAAGGTGTTACTTGCAATCTGCATTTTCTGTCAGAATATTATGGCAATTTAGCAATTCTGGTTCGAGATATGAGAATTGAAAGCAAGATAGTGTCATATCGGGTCGCGATTCTTACTTTCAGGTTGCCAATAAACTGGGCTCTATACTACACTTTTGTAGCGAGGCCCTCTTACTCATGGAATCGGGAAGTATTCGGAAACTGGAGACGTTGCTGGAGGTCGGCCAAGTCTTGGCGGGCACTCCAAACCTGAGCGCAGGCCTTCATAAAGTGTTGGAATTACTGGAAAAACAGCAGCGTGTGCAGATGAGCCTGGTTGTCTTGGGGCCTGCCACCTCGACCGGGCAATTCGAACTTGTGGCCAGCCAGTCACGCAACGGCTTCCGCCAACCGGTCTGGCAAAAGTGGACTGAGGAGAACTTGGTCAAACCCGTCCTGAAAAGCGGTCGTTCGGTGGCGATTCCCCGGGCCAGCAGCGAGCCTCTGTGCCGGGAGCTGTTCGAACACCTGGGTTCAGGTAAATTGGACCTCAGCTTCATGTGCGTTCCGATTCTGGTCGGCGAGCGCTCCGCCGGCGCGATCAACGCCATTTACCATTTCGAAGCCGATCGCAATTTCGAGCGCGTCGTGCAGTTCTACCATGTGCTGGCTTCGATGGTAGCCCAGTTTTACAAGCTGAACCGGCGCATAGAAGCGGACCGGCGCAAGCTGGTCGATGAGAATACTCACCTGCGCAGCGAGCTGCGCGAAAAGTACGACTTCAGCAATATCATCGGCAGCAGCGGTCCGATGCGCACCGTTTATGAACAAGTCGAGCAGGTCGCTCGGAGCTACACAACCGTCCTGATACGGGGCGAGTCCGGAACAGGAAAGGAACTCATCGCCCACGCGCTTCACTACAACTCGCTGCGCAGCGCCAAACCCTTTATCAAAGTCAACTGTGCCGCGTTGCCCGAGACCCTCATCGAGTCGGAGCTGTTCGGCTATGAGCGGGGCGCTTTTACCGGAGCGGTGGCGCGCAAGCGTGGGCGGTTTGAGGCCGCCCAGGGGGGATCGCTCTTTCTGGACGAGATCGGCGACTTCACTCCCTCGCTGCAGTTGAAACTGCTGCGGGTGCTTCAGGAGCGCGAGTTCGAAAGGCTCGGTGGAAATGAACCGATCCGCGCCGACGTGCGCGTGATTGCAGCGACGAACAAGAACCTCGAGCAGGCCATCGCCAACGGCACGTTCCGCGAAGATCTATACTACCGGCTCAACGTATTCGCCATCTTCGTACCACCGCTGCGGGAACGCAAGTCGGACATCCTGTTGCTGGCCGATCATTTCCTGGAGAAATTCAACCGGCAGCTGAACAAGAACATTCGCCGCATTTCGACGCCAGCCATCGACATGCTGACCAGCTATCATTGGCCGGGCAACGTGCGCGAGTTGGAAAACTGCATGGAGCGCGCCGGTCTCGTTTGCGAGAGCAACGTTGTGCATGGCTATCACCTGCCACCCAGTCTGCAAACGGCTGAAGTCAGCGGAACCGTCACGCAACTGTCTCTGGGCGACGCCGTCAATCAGTATGAAAAGGACCTGATTACCGACACCCTCAAGAGCACCCGCGGCAACTGTGCCAAAGCCGCCCGCCTGCTGCAGTGCACCGAGCGCATTTTCAATTACAAAGTGAAGAAGTACGAAATCGACTCGCGGCGCTTCCGGAATTAGCCGCCCGCTAAGCCAGTTCCCGGGCCGGTTGCGTCGAGCTTGCGTGTTTTGCCCGTTTAGAATCTGCATGGCCTGTGCATGGCAGCAACCATCGCCTTGCCGGCTCAAGTCTTGGCGGAGATGTTGCTGGCAACAGCACGTGAAGGCAATTAGCTTCTCTGCTGAGGGACCGCTCGCTTACGCGCGCGGCACCGCTATATTCGGTGCGGTTTTGCGGGCGTAGCGGGTCACGACGTAGTTTTCCAGAATGGCGAGGAACTCTTCGACGATGCGCGCGCCTTTCAGCGTAGTCATCAGGCGGCCGTCGACAAAAACGGGCGCCCTCGGATCCTCGCCGGTTCCCGGCAGCGAGATTCCGACGTCGGCATGTTTGGACTCGCCCGGCCCATTGACCACGCAACCCATGACGGCCACCTTCAGCTCTTCGACCCCTTCGAAGCTCTCGCGCCACAGAGGCATCTGCCGGATTAAGTACTTCTCGATATCGGAAGCCAGCTCCTGAAAAAAGGTGCTGGTCGTTCGACCGCAGCCTGGGCAGGCCGTCACCTGCGGCGAGAAACTACGAATGCCCAACGACTGGAGAATCTGCTGGCAGACGGCCACTTCTTCGGTCCGGTCCCCACCGGGCGCAGGCGTCAAACTGACCCGGATCGTATCCCCGATTCCCTGCTGCAGCAGGACCGCCAGGGCCGCGGTGCTGGCAACGATTCCCTTTCGCCCCATGCCCGCTTCGGTCAGACCCAAATGCAAAGGATAGTCACATCGGTTGGCCATCACCGTGTAGACAGCGGCCAGATCCTGAACACCGGACACCTTGGCGCTGAGAATGATCCGGTCATGAGGCAGCCCGTAACTTTCCGCCAAGGCGGCCGACTGGAGCGCACTTAGAACGATCGCTTCCCGCATGACTTCGGAGGCTTCCAGCGGTTCAGCCAAGGCTGAATTGTCGTCCATCAGGCGCGTCAACAACGCTTGATCGAGAGAACCCCAATTGACTCCGATGCGGACCGGCCGTTGATGAACCAGCGCCGCTTCGATCATCTGTCTAAAATTTTCGTCGTGCTGTTTGCCAACTCCCACATTGCCGGGATTGATCCGGTATTTGGCCAGAGCCCGGGCGCAATCCGGATAACGCGTCAGCAGCAGATGTCCGTTGTAGTGAAAGTCGCCGATGATGGGAACATCGACACCCTGCGACTCAAGCTCAGCGACGATTCTCGGCACAGCCTCGGCGGCTTCCCGATTGTTGACGGTGACCCGGACCAGCTCGGAACCAGCCCGCGCCAATTCGGCCACCTGCGACACGGTGCCCGGCACGTCGGCAGTGTCCGTGTTGGTCATCGACTGAACCACCACGGGATGGCAGCTGCCGACGGGGACCTTGCCGATCCATACCGTCGGAGTCAGACGTCTGCTGGAGAGACTCATCAAACGATAATTGTAACCTAACTCGGAGGACACAAAGTTACGGTCAGGTGAAAAGGCCTGACCCGGGCCTTTGGAGCCCAGTAATCAATGAGCAAAAGAAAGGCCTTTGGCGTCAAATCATCTGGTCCGGGGTCATGACGTAATGGTAGCCGTCCTGACCGCAATGCTTGGAAAGAGCGTCCAGGATTTGCCTGCATCTTTTGGGAGTGTCGTTAGGGCCGGAAATGAACAAAGGTTTGCCATCCTTGCCAAACTCGAAAGACGTCGGGCACACATTGCCATCCAAATCGCCGAAAATCACCTTGGCGAGCCTGTAGCCTTTGTGGGGGTCGAGCCGCAGACTGCGGGCATACTCCACAGCCTTTTCCACCAGCTTGCGAGCGCAGGTGGGATGAAGGGGTACATAGGGACCCTCACGACTCATGCTTGCCAAGAGAGTCTGATACTTCTCAAGAGAGATCACGTTAAAAAAGGCGTCCTTTACGCCCAAACAAAAAACATCCACCAGAAACACTCCAACTGCCACTCGGTCAGCCGTTCTCCTGCTAACGACAAGATTTCCGAGGCCCAGTTCAAAAAGGCGTTGAGGCATCAAGCTTTCGTAGATAGGGGCACTGATGGCCTTCGCCATTTCCATTGGGTTCACACCTACATTTTTCGACCCGGAGGAGTGTGGCCTGCTCGCCCGTTTTTTTGCGCGCCTCGCCGCTTTCTTGGCGAGTTGTTTCTGACGTCGCTTTGGATCAAGCGCCATGGATCCCTCCATTGACAGTTACATTTGTGACGGAACTGGCGCCTGGAAGGTGCCGGCCCTTCGGGCCTCGCTTGCTCCTCACGCCGGCAAACCCGCGCTTGCGCGCGGGGCTTAATCTTTCGCCCCTGCGGGGCTTGTCGAAACGACGAACGGAAGCCCAGGGCTTACGCCGGCTTACGCCCTGGGCTTTAATCCTTCGCCCCTGCGGGGCAACTTTCGTTTCGACTCCTGCGACGGCCCAACGGTTCTCACCGCTCCGATGCGGAGGGCGAGTGCCGTGCCCCCGAAGGGAACAAATCATAGAGCTCAGGGTGTGAGCCCTGGGTTTAGGGTTCGTCGCCTCCATGAGCCCCAGAGGGGCGGAAGAAATGGGGTGGTTT
>JBPCNK010000199.1:0-13916 GCA_051001345.1 Acidobacteriota bacterium
GAATTTTGGATTGCTGATTGGGGATTGCGGAGTTGATTGACGATTTGGGATTGGGGAATTGCGGATTGTATTGGGGATTAGGTGCACCACGGAACCGCCCATCGGCAGGGAGCGGCGGCCTTATGGAAGCAATCGCATAACCAAATGCTGATTCAATTCGCAATCGATCAATACAATCCTCAATTCTCCAATCCGCAATCCCCAATCAACTCCCCAATCCGCAATCCGCAATCCACAATTCAATCCCCAATCCCCAATCCCCAATCCTCAATTGTATGAAGCCCCTTCGAAAAATCCGCATCGGGCTCATTCTGCTGATTGTGGGCCTACTCATCGCCGTAGCGGTCAGCTATTTCTCCAAGCACCCGATCATTCCCGGCACGGCCAAGCCTGGCGAGATGGTCGGGGCCGGTGTTACGCGTCTGACGCGAGGGTTCGAGCACACCGATTACCGAAAGGGGGTTCCTCAGTTCAAGCTGTCGGCCGGTGTCAGCGAGGAACGCCTGGACCGGATCCTGCTTGGCGAAGGCGTTACGCTGCAGCGCTACACCGATGGCAAGCCCAGTGAATCGGTTCAGAGTCGCCAGGCACGCTACGATGTCGCTTCCAAGAATGCGGAATTTCTCGACCAGGTCGTGCTCCACCTTTTTCCCGGTGTCGATGTTCTCGCCGGAAGGCTATTGGCAGACATGGGCAGCGAAGTCGCGACGATTTCCTCGCCCTTTGAGATTCGCGGAAGCGAGGTCCACGGTCGCGGCGAACATCTCACCTACGACATTCGCGCGCGCAAACTGGAAATCCTCAAGGGGCTTTCGATTGAGTCCGTCGCGGCCCGTGCGGGCCAGGAAGCGCTGCACCTGGAAGCCCGCCACGCAACCTATCTCGAGGACGAGTCGACGGTGCTGCTGGAGGGCAATGCCCAGATCTGGAAGGGACAGGACCGCCTGAAGGCCCCACTGATCCGGATGTGGTTGACGCGCCCGCCGGGGCGCACCCTCGAGCGGGTTGAAGCCGAACAGGGAGCTCGTCTGGAGCGAGTCGGTCACGGAGAGCCCAGCGCGCTGGAAGGCGACCGCATTGTCTTCCTGTTTGACAAGGGAAAAGCTCAGCGGGTCGACTCCTTTTCAGGCCGGGCTCCGGCGCGCTGGTCACAGGCCGGAGGACAGTCGCTGCAGGCTGATTTGATCACGGGCCATCTCGACGACCAGCAGCGCCTGGCCAAGGTTGACGCTCGCAAACTGGTGGTCCTCGAACGAACCGGTTCCTCGGAGGAAACCCACGTTTACGCCGACGAGATGGACGGCTGGATGGACCTGCAAACCAATCAATTGCAGCGCGCCGAGTTGAGGGGTCGAGTGCGTCTGGAAGGAAAGCGAACGGGGTCAGGTTATCGCGCCGCCGCGCCGCAGGCGAATGTGACGTTTGCCCGCGGCAGAATTGAATCGATCGTGACCACGGGCGCGTCGAGTGGGACGATCCAGGATTCCCAGCGCGGCGATCGCAATGTTTCCGCGGCCCGGCGAATGAAATTGAAATACGACGCGACCGGCCAATTCATCGAGTCGATCGAAGGAGAGGGAAGTGCCGTCGTGGAAAACGCCGGAGGGCCGTCTGCGAAGGTCCGGACGTTGCGGGCCGAGCAGCTCTGGGCCGAAGTGCGAGCCGACGGAACCATCGAGTCTTTTCGGGGCAACGGCGCTGTTCAGGTCGATTACGCTTCGCCGGCGGGCAAGCAGCAGACTTCGCGAAGCGATCGAATCAGCGGTCAGTTCGAAAACCGGGATGTCGCGCGCCGGATCGAACAATCAGGAAACTTCCGGTACGTGGATGACTCGCTTGAGGTCCGTGGCCAGAACGCAGTGTATGAGGGGGCCGAGGACCGGGTCACCGTAACATCGCAGCAGGGCCTGCCCGAACTGCGCCAGCAAGGAAACCGCACGACGGCCCGCGTGGTCCGCTACTGGCCGGGAACACAGCAGGCTCATTTGGACGGAGGAGTCCGGACCGAGTACGTACAGGCAGCCAGCTCGCCGCAGAGCGAGAAGACCACCGTCGAGCCGCTGTTAATCGCGGCGCCGGAATTGAAGGTCGACGTAAGAAAACAGGAGGCGGTCTACCTGGGGGGCGTGCAGGCTGTGCAGGGCGAGAATTCCACTTCGGCCAGGACTGTCCGGCTGTTTCAGAAGGACGAGCGGATGGTTGCCGAACAGGACGTGCAGAGTGTGTTCTTCCGGGTCAACCGCAGGTCCGAAAAACAGCGCGCCCAGATTCAAGCCGATCGTCTGGAGTATTTCCAAAGGGAAAACCGCGCCGTCTACGAAGGCCGGGTGCGCCTGCGAACCGACGAGGCGCTGCTGCAGTCGGAGCGCCTGGTGGCGTTTCTACAGCAAGGCCAGAAGCTCGAGCGCGCCGTAAGCGAAACCAACGTTCGCATCAGCGCGCCGGGACGCAATGCCAGCGGAGACCGCGCCGAATACTTTTCTGCGGAAGAAAAGATCATTTTGACGGGGAAATCCGCGCTCGTAAGCGACGACAAACGGGGCACGACGCGCGGGCGCCGGTTGACTTTTTCGCTTCGAGATGATACCCTCATTGTCGATGGAAATCATTGATTTATTTGGTTTTATGCCTTCCGATCTGTGTATTGCTAATGCGCTTAATCTTGTCATTTCATAGGAATTTTCGACCATGCTTTCAGTCGACCGACCCGCTCCCTTACGGTCGCGGCTCTGTTGGCGCTCCGTGTCGACCGGCCGGCTCCTTCAGCGCGGCGCATCCCCCCGTTCATCTGGTGACTGGCGACTGAATCATGTCGACGTTGACCGCCTCAGGTCTCTGCAAGAGCTATAAAGGGAAACCTGTCGTTCAGGGAGTCGACCTGGAAGTTCATCGGGGTGAAGTCGTCGGCTTGCTCGGCCCGAACGGCGCGGGAAAAACCACAACGTTCTACATGATCGTCGGCTTGACGCAGCCCGACAAAGGCGACGTTTATCTGGATGGGGAGTTGATCACTCAACTGCCCATGTACGTGCGGGCGCGAAAGGGCGTCAACTACCTGCCGCAGGAGCCTTCCGTTTTCCGCAAGTTGTCGGTCGAAGACAACCTGTACGCCATCGCCGAAACGCTCAATCTACAGCTTGGCTACGAAGACCAACTGGTCAACGATCTGCTCGAGGAGTTTGGCATAGGGCATCTTCGCCGCAACAAAGCGTACACGCTTTCAGGCGGAGAAAGACGGCGCCTTGAGATCGCGCGGTCGCTGGTTATCTCCCCGTCGTTCATTCTTCTGGATGAACCGTTTGCGGGAATTGATCCACTGGCTGTCCTGGATATCCAGCGCGTCGTCATGCACCTGAAAGCCAAGAAAATCGGCATCCTGATCACCGATCACAACGTCCGCGAGACCTTGAAAATTACGGATCGCGCCTATATCATCAAAGAAGGAAAAATTTTCAGAACAGGTACGCCGGACATGCTTTCTTCCGATATCGAAGTCCGGAAGGTGTACCTCGGAGAAAATTTTCGTTTGAACTGATGGCCCAGAATTTTTCGCTCAAAGGCAGCCTGAACCAGTCCCTGTCACAGCGGCTGGCGATGACCCCATCGCTGCTTCAGAAAATCCAACTATTGACGTTGTCGCGGCTCGAACTGAGCGAACTCCTCAGCGAGGAGCTGATCGAGAACCCTGTTCTGGAGGAAAGCCCTGACGAGAACCCCTCGGACGATATGCTGCCGGAGAACTCTTCGGAAATGCTCGAGTTAAAGGCCGACGGCAAGGCCGAAGCGGGCAAGGAAGCAAAGTCCGACGACAACGATTTCGACTACGAGTACTTCTTTGACGGGTATCTTGACTCTGGATTCCGCCACCGCGAATACGAGACTTCCGACAAACCCTCCTTCGAGGCGTTTCTGGTCCGTCCGCCCTCGATGTACGACCATCTGGAGTGGCTGCTGAACATGTCGGAGATCGGCGAAGAGCTAAAGGCAATCGCCCAATCGATCATCGGCAACCTGGACTCGGACGGCTATCTAACGGCGACCCTCTATGAGATCGTGCAAATGACGTCGTCGCCGATGGAGTTGGTCGAAGAAGCCTTGCGCGTGGTGCAGGGGCTGGAACCCGGCATCGCCGCCCGCAATCTGCAGGAGTGTCTGATTCTGCAGCTGCGTGCCCGGGGCATCGAGAACCCGGTGGCCGAGGCGCTCATTGAAAAGTATCTGCCGCAGATCCAGGCGCACAAGTACAAGGAGATAGCCCGCGAGCTGCGTTGTGACCTGGCCGAGATCTCGGCGGCACTCGAGCAGATCCGCCAGTTGTCGCCCAAGCCGGGGCAGAAATTTAATCCCGAAGAGCCGCGCTACATCCATCCCGACGTTTCCATTGTCAAAGATGAAAACGGCGGTTATGAAATTGTTCTCAACGAGGACGGGCTTCCCAAGCTGCGCTTGAACGCATCCTACCGGGAGATGCTCAAGGAGAACGGCCTCAACCGCGACGCCAAGAACTTCATCAAGGAGAAGGTGCGAGCCGCCATCGACCTGCTCAAAAGCGTGGACCAGCGAAAACAGACGATTTATCGGGTGTGTTCGTGCGTGGTGCAGCGCCAGAGGGAGTTTCTGGAGTCGGGAATTACGGCACTCAGGCCGATGCTGATTAAAGACGTGGCGGACGAATTGGGCGTTCATTCGTCCACCATCAGCCGCGTAGTGACCAACAAGTACGTCTACACGCCTCAGGGAGTCATGGAACTGAGAAGCTTCTTCACCGTGGGTGTCGAAAGCAGTGAAGGGGACAGCCTGTCGATCTCCCACGTCAAGCATAAGATCAAGGAGATCATTGGAAGGGAAGATCCTAAGAAACCCTTGTCCGACCATAGGATTTCCGAGACCTTGAACCGGGAAGGTGTTCAGATCACCCGGCGCACCGTGGCTAAATACCGCGACCAGCTCAACATTTCCGGGTCCCGGGAAAGAAAGATGACCGTCTCACTGTGAATTGGATCAGCGGAGGGGCACGATGGTGAAGGTGGAACTCACGGGGCGCCACATCGAGATTACACCGGCGATTCGATCCTTCGTTCAGAAGCGGGTGGCGCGTTTGGGCAAGGCCATCAAAGACGATTTCGAAGTCCACGTCATTCTTTCAGTTGAAAAGCATCGTCATCGCGCCGAAATCATTTTGGCAAGCAAGATCCTCCACCTGACCGGAGTCGAACAGAGCTCCGACATGTACAATTCGATCAATAAGGCCGCCGACAAGCTCGACAAGCAGGCGCTTAAGTACAAGGAAAAGCGTTTTGTCTCCAATCGCCGCGCGACAGCAGCCGGCAGCGCGGCCGCAAAAGCGGCTCCGGCTGCGACAGCGCCCACGCCGCGCAACCGCATCATCGAGAAGAGCATTTCAAAAAAACCGATGGCGATCGAAGATGCCATTGTCACCTTGCGTTCTTCCGACGACGGGTTTGTTGTGTTCCGCGATTCAGAGTCGGATTTGGTCAACGTCGTCTACAAGCGCAAAGACGGGAACATCGGTCTAATTCGCGCCTGACAGCCCGAAATGGCAGTGCCGTACCCGGAAGGGTACGGGTAATCGATGGCGACCACGAGCACGTGCACGAGCACGTGCACGTCCTAAACCCTGAAGCCGGGCAACTGTTTTCAAGGCAGAGCAGACGACGTGAACACGGAAACCGTAGTAGTCATCACCGGCATGAGCGGCTCGGGCAAGCACACGGTGTTTAAGGCCTTCGAAGACATCGGTTTTTTTTGTGTCGACAATCTCCCCATCCCGCTGGTGCCGCGCCTGCTGGAACTGGGCGAAGCCTCCGGTGGGCAGATCCCGCGGCTGGCCGTCGTAGTCGATGTCCGGCTAGGCGAGCCGACCAGCCATTTCAAGGGCCTGTTTACCGAACTGAAGGCGCGACCCTTCCGCACAGTCATTCTGTTTGTGGAGGCCTCCGACGAGGCGCTGGTACGTCGCTATAGCGAAACCAGGCGGCTACACCCGCTGGCCCATGACAAGTCCATTTTGGAAGGCCTTGAGAAAGAGCGCGAGGAACTGCGGGAGATCCGTAACCTGGCCGACATCGTCGTCGACACTTCTGCGACTTCGGTTCACGATCTGAGGAACTGGGTCAACGAGAATTTTCGAACGTTGACGGCCAAGGATCAGCTGGTCATCTCACTGGTCAGTTTCGGCTTTAAGTACGGTGTGCCGTACAACGCCGACATGGTCTTTGACGTCCGCTTCCTGCCCAATCCCCATTTTGTGCCCGAGCTGAAGCCCAAGACTGGGAAGGATATCGAGGTAGCGACCTACATGAACCAGTTTGAAGACACGCAGGTGTATCTCCAAAAAGTCTCCGATCTGCTCCTGTACATGGTTCCGCGTGTCATTCAGGAAGGCAAATCGTATCTAACTGTCGCCATCGGCTGCACCGGAGGGCGGCACCGTTCGGTAATGATCGCAGTAGCCCTGGAGGGCGCGCTGCGCGATGCTGGCCACAGCGTTCAACTAGCGCACCGCGATATTCACCGGGGAGAGTGACCCGTTACGAAGTACGAAGGACAAAGGACGAGGTACGAGGTACGAAGAACGAGGTACGAAGGACAAAGGACGAAATGGAGCCCCAACTGAGTCGTACCACTGTAGTTGGAACTGAGATGCGGCCCTGGCGGGGCTGCAAGACAGTAGCCGGGGGTGAGCGCGCAGCGCGAACTCCCGGTTGCGGATTGCGAACCATCCGCGACCTGAAGGGGCGCGCAGGCTCAAATCCATGATCGGCGCCGTCGTGGTCACCCACGGACAGCTGGCACAGGAGTTGGTGGCATCGGCCGAAATGATTGTGGGCGAGGTCCGCTTTCTAGGCCAGGTATCGATTGGGTGGAACGAGGACGTCAATGATTCGAGGCGCGAAATTGACACGGCCATTCGCCGATTAGACCGGGGCAAAGGCGTGCTTGTGCTGACGGATATGTTCGGCGGAACTCCTTCGAATATCGCTTTTTCGTTTCTAAAGAGTGGAAAAGTGGAGATCGTCACCGGGGTCAATTTGCCGATGATCATCAAGTTCGCCTCACAAACGGGCCACGAGTCACTGGCTGAACTCGCCCGCCAGGTGCGCGACCAGGGCCAGAAAAGCATCTCGCTGGCCAGCGAGTTCCTGGATGATTCAGAGAGTTCTTAGGATCGAAAACCGTCTGGGACTGCACGCGCGCGCGGCCGCCAAACTGGTACAACTGGCAGGCCGCTTCAAGGCCGACATCCATCTGTCGCGACTGCACGCAAATCAGCAGATCAATGCACGAAGCATTCTGGGAATTCTGATGCTGGCCGCAACCCAGGGAACCGAACTGGTCGTTACGCTCCAAGGCGAAGACGAGAGCGCGGCTGCCCGAGCCATCGAAGATCTGTTCGTGGGGAAATTCGGAGAGACCGCATGAAGAAAGACCGCGAGCGCCGTCTGTCTGGGCACGGGATTTCGCCGGGATACGGCATCGGGACTGCGCTGAGGCTCGACAGCGAACATCTGCTGCTTCCGCAAACTGAAATCGCCGCCAGCCAGGTCGAGGCCGAAGTGCGCCGTCTCAAGTCCGGACTGAAAACCGCGACGCGACAACTGCAAAAGCTGCGTGACCGAATGAACCGCCAAATCGGCCAGGAACACGCGAGCGTGCTGGACGCACATGTCCTGATGCTCGAAGATCGCAGCTTTGTCGACGAGGTGATCCGGAGCATACGCCAACGGCGTGTCAGCGCCGAGCTGGCCGTAAAGGAATCCGCCGAACAAGTCTTTTCCATTTATCGCTCCAGTGACGACGAATTCTTCCGGGAGCGTGACCGCGATTTTCTGGAGGTCACCGATCGATTGATCCGAGTGCTGGGAGGCATCCGGATCCCTCACGGCAAGCTGCCCAATGACGTCGTTCTTGTATCGGAACACTTCAGTCTCGGGATGATGGCCGAGTTAGACCTGTCGCGTGTGCACGGTGTGGTCGTCGCGTCAGGCGGCTGGACTTCGCACAGCGCCATTATTGCAAGGTCCTTTGAGATTCCCGTAGTGTCCGGGATCCCGAATCTGCCCGACGCCGTCACGACTGGCCAGCGCGTGGCGCTTGATGGCTACCGGGGCGTCGTGTGGGTCGAACCAACCGCGCGGGTTATCCAGCAACTGACAGGTTGGATGGCTGAAGACCGCAGCCTGGCAGGCCACGTGACCCAAGGTCCGAGCGGTCCGTGTGCGACGTCCGACGGCGTGAGTGTCCATATCGAGGTCAATACCGAGATTCCGGAAGAGATTGACCGGGCGCTTGACTATGGCGCCGAAGGCATTGGACTGTATCGCTCCGAGTTTTTGTTCCTGAGGAAGCGCCTGGCGCCTCCTTCCGAGCAGGAGCAGGTCCGAACGTATCGTAAACTTTCCGAGGCGGTGGGGCAGCGCAAAGCTACGATCCGGACTCTGGATCTCGGAGAAGAGCGTGTGGGCTTTCTCGCGCAGTTGGCCGACGAGGGGACTCCGGCACTGGGCCTGCGCGGCATACGACTGGGACTCAAAGACAAGAAAATTCTGCGGGATCAACTCAGCGCGATCTTGCGCGCCAATTTGCTGGGCAATCTGCACGTGGTTTTCCCCATGATTTCAAGCGTTGATGAAGTGACGGCCGCGCGCGAGATTCTTTCCGAGTGTGCGGCAAGCCTGGAGGCCCGTGGTATCGCCCATCGAATGCCAGAACGCGTTGGAATCATGCTTGAAGTCCCCGGGGCTGTCTGGACGGCCGATGTGTTTGCGCCGCTCGTGGACTTCTTCTGCGTGGGAACTAACGACTTTCTCCAATACATGCTGGCGGTCGACCGTACCAACCAGAAGGTGGCTCATCTGGCCCAACCCCTGCATCCAGGGATTCTGCGCGGCCTGAAACAGCTGGTTGATGTCGGCGAGCGCCATCGCATCACGGTGAAGTTCTGCGGCGAAGTGGCCTCTGATCCACTGTATTGCCTTATGCTGCTGGGCTTGGGAGCCACCAGTTTCAGCATGAATTCTCATGCGATCCCGCTGATCCGCCGCCTGTTAAGCAGCGTGTCCTGCCAGCAGGTCCGGAGTACTGTGGCGCCGCTTCTGGAAATGTCGTCTCCCGACCAGATGTGCCGGTATGCCGCCCAGGAATTGGAGCCGATGCTGCCCGAAGACCTTCGGCGCCTGCTGGCCGGGCGGCAGCCGACAGGTCGCAGCAGGCAGTAGGCAGTAGGCACAGTAGGCAGTCGTCCATCCCAGAGACCGTACAAAAGGACTAAGGACTAAGGACTAAGGACTAAGGACTAAGGACGAAGGACGAGTTACGAGTTACGAGTTACACTGAGATTTCTTTTCATTCGTCCTTTGTTCTTTGTAGTACCAGTTGGTGAAATCTTGTTATTTGAGCAAGATTTTTGATCTCGCTTCCTATTTGCCGGCCCGCAGCCTTCCGGCCGCGGCACTGTTGGCGCTCCGTCGCCGGCCTGCGGCATACGGCATACGGCATACGGTTGCGCCTATGACCGCGCTCAACCGTGGAATCCTTTTCATAAATAATGTCGGCCTAACCCAGCGCCTAACCCCTAACCGTGAACCCTAACCCCCAACCCCTGACCCCTGACCCCTCTTTTCCTTGATCCATCCGCCGGCTTCTGTCATCTATAAGGTCAAGGGAGACTCTCTATGCGAAAAGCCGTTGGGATGTGCTTGTCGCTAGCCTGCCTTTGGGCGGCTGCACTGGGGGTCGGGTACCAGCCGGCCCGCGTCAGTTATGTCGAGGGCCGCGTCGCGTTTGCTTCCCAAGGAGACGTCGACTGGTCTGCGGCGGTGATCAATCTCCCTGTCCGAGAAGGGGACCGATTCTATGTAGACGAGGGCGGCAGAGTCGAGATTGAGTGGACCGACGGGACGGTTATTCGATTGGGTTCCAGTTCGGATCTTGAAATCGTCCGCAGCGATGTAGGGGATCTGGAGGGGCGCTTGACCCTGGGTCAGGCCGTCGTCCGGCTGGCGCCGGCCGCGCGATTCGACTTTCAGACGCCCCAGGGCAACGTGCATCTCACCCGCGAAGGCGTGTACCGTCTCGATGTCGCCGAACAAGGCGCCGTCGAGTTGTGGGTACGCAAAGGGGACGCGCTGGTCACCGTCGGGCGCGCGTCCCGGTCGATCACAACCGGCCAATGGGTTCAGCTGGGCAGCGGCGGCATGGTGGACCTCACCACGGCGCGTCTGGCCGATGCCCTGGACCTTTGGAGCGATCGACGCGATGCGCAACACATATCGCTGGCGTCGACACAGTATTTGCCGAGCGGAAACTATTCGGGCGTCTACGAATTGGAGCGCTACGGGCGGTGGAGCCGGCATTCCCAGTTCGGAGACGTTTGGTTTCCGTCGGTGTCCCGCGGATGGTCTCCCTACGCGCGCGGCCGCTGGCTGTGGCGCTCCAATTGGGGTTGGACGTGGATTTCCGACGAGCCGTGGGGCTGGTTGCCGTATCACCACGGACGCTGGTACTACGATCAGCTGTCCGGTTGGGGCTGGACTCCAACGTACAGTTCCTCCTTTGGTTATTGGTCACCGTCGCTGGTTCGTTTTTTCTACGGAAACAATTACGTGTCCTGGTGCCCGCTTGGTCCGGGAGACTTCGTCAATTTCTACAATTTCAACAATGTCGCGCTCTTTGCGCGCAGCCCGATTGTCTCCCGCGGCGGCGGCCCGTCGCTGGATCGTCTGGTCAACCGCAACGCTCCCGGCGCAGTCATCGGTCTTCCGCACGATCGATTTGCAAACGGAGGCTCACCCACAACGGGCCGTCCGTTGGCTGTCCCCGGCGGCATGCCGCTGGAAGGACAGCCGATGATCGATCCTTTGCGCGGCGCAACGCGCACCGGCCCTCCCGTCAACGTCCCCCGCGAGATCCAGGTGCGTCGCAGCGAACGCGCCGACCAACCTGGGGCGCAGCGAATGCAGACCATCGAACGAACGGAAGCGCCGGTGGCAGCCTCTGCGCCTGCGACAGGGCCGAATGTCACATTTGTACCGAACACGACAGCGCCGCCCGCTGCCCTCAGCAATGATCCTACAGGCGAACGAACTATGGCGCCGACGCAATCGACTCCGCCGAAGATAACGATTATCCGGCCGCACCCTCGTGCCGAATCTCCGACGGCGCCGACGTGGTCTGCGCAGCCGCGCGTTCAGGTTGTCAATCCGTCACGTCCTGCACCGTCGTCTGGGAATTCGAACCCGGTCGCGTCGGGCCCGGCAGATGGACCGCGGGTTCAAGTTGTCAATCCGAATCGCGCTCCTGCGGCGACTGTGCCGGGACCCAGTTGGAACAGCTCCGGTCCGGCTCGTCCATCTTCGCCGGGAGGCGCTGCGCCGGCGATTGCTCCGCGCCGTTCGGACCGAACGGATCGGCCACCGGCCATGCTGGAGCGCCGGATCGAGCGGATGCCATCGCCCTCAGCGCCTGCCGCCGCTCCTCCGGCACGAATCGAACGACAGGCGCCTTCTCCTCCCCCGGCTGAGCGGCGCGAACGACCGCCGAGTTAGATTCGGAGTGCGAGTTACGAACTTACGAAGGACTAAGGACTAAGGACCACTTCTTGGCCCTCGTAACTTGTAATTCGTACTTCGTCCTTAGTCCTTCGTCCTTCGTAGTTTAGTGGTCGTCGATTTCCACTTTTTCGGAAATGAGCAGCCAGTAGGACAGGATTCCGCCCACCAGAATTGCGCCGGTGATGCTGAGCGCCAGGGCGAACGATTCGGTCACGTGCGCGATGTAACCGGTCAGTGCCGGCGCAATGACGCCTCCGATATTGCCGCCGAAGTTTTGAATTCCAGAAACGGTGCCGACGATTTTCTTGGAGCAGACCGCCTGAGTCAGGGTCCAGGTGTTGGCAGAGCAGACGCCCAGGCCGCAAAGGGAAAGAGTAAGCAGCCATACGGCCGTCATCTTCTCTTCAACCAGCCCGGCAGGAACCAGCAGGCACGCAATGGCCAGACCGATGACGATGAAGGCTTTGCGAACACCTACCTCTGAATAGCCACGCCGTATGAGCCAGTCGCTTGAGAATCCTGAAAGCAGAATGACGACCGACATCGCCAAGTACGGCACCGACGCATAGATGCCCATCTCGGCGGCCGTGAATTTCCGTTCGAGCACGAGATATCCCGGTAGCCAGGAGGTAAAGAGGAACCAGGTGTAGTCGTAAGCAAAAAAGCCCAGGAAGATGCCAAGAACGGTGCGGTGTTTCAGCAGGGCCAGGCTCTGGAAGAAAGACAGTCCACTCACTTGCGGGGCTGCACGCCGCCCGGACGTTTCATCCCACCTGCGCAAGAACCTCATCCACGGCAACAGCCAGAGCAACGGAACGGCGCCCGTGGCCAGAAAAAATACTTTCCATCCGTAGCGCGCCAGAAAGAAGCCGCCGACGGCGACCGCCAGCGCCTGACCCACACGCACTCCAGTCAAATAAGTCGCCGTGACGGTGCCGCGTTCACGGTCATGAAACCAGTTGGCTACGGCGCGGGCGCTGGCCGGAAAAGCGACCGACTGGCCCACTCCGAGCGTCATGCGAAGCGCAATGAGAGCGTATAGGCTCCTGGCGAAACCGGTCATGGCTGAAGCGATCGACCAGACAGCGAAGCCGAGGGCATAAGCGATGCGGACGCCGAAGCGGTCGACCAGCCAGCCCGCCGGGATCTGCATAAACGAGTACGACCAGAAGAAAGCCGACAACAGCACACCCATGACGGCCTTGTTGAGGTGCATTTCCTCGATCATGAACGGAGCCGCCACCGACAGCGCTGCCCGATGCACGTAACAGAAGATCATGCCTGTCACCAGCAACACCAGGAGCCACCAGCGCTGGCCTGACTCTTTCAACGAGGTAGTGTTTTCATCCATGGCACAAGTACGAAGGACAAAGGACGAAGGACAAAGGCGCATTATATGGAATTGGGATTTCCCCATCTCTAAATTCTTGATGAGTGGTCTCGCCGCCCACGGAAGAATCAGCCTGATCCAACTCACCGCACCTGCCCGAGCCCAGCCCATCAACGGTGCCGACAACAGCGCGGGGTCTGACTAGCCGTCGACAGCGGAACGGATCCAAGTCCCCGCACCTGACCGACGACAGCCCATCAACGGCGCCGACGACAGCACGGGGTCTGACTAGCCATCGACGCCTCCTGCATCGCAGTTTGCGGGTCTGTTGGATTGACACTGATGTTTGCGGCTCGGCTGTGGCGATACTGCTCAATCTCTGGTAGGGTTGCACGGTGGTTATTTCAGCCAATCATCTGACGGTACTGCGGATGATTCTCGTGCCAGTATTCATTCTGGCGATGACCTATGACCGTGTCGATCTGGCACTGGCTGCGTTTGTCATCGCCGGACTAACCGACATCCTGGACGGCTTCATCGCGCGGCGCTTTGGACAACAGACGGCCCTGGGCGCGACACTCGATCCAGTAGCCGACAAGCTGCTGCTGTCCTCAGCCTTCATCACGTTGAGCTTTCCGACGCTGTTTCTGCCACTGCCGCTGTGGTTGACCATTACCGTTCTCAGTCGCGACATCTTCCTGATTGTCGGCGTCGTCATCGTCAATCTGACCGTCGAGCGGCGTGTCTTTCTTCCGACGCTGTGGGGCAAGGCCACTACGTTTTTTCAACTGGCTCTGATCACCGTGACGCTGGTGGCCAACTGGCAGCATTGGACGCCGCCGCTGTATCGCGAGCTGGTGTGGGTGACGGCGGCGTTGACGATCTTCTCGGGCATGGTCTACCTGACCCGCGGCCGGGTGATCCTACGAAGTACGAAGGACTAAGGACGAAGGCCTAAGGACGAAAACAGAGCCGGGGGAGAAAGGGGGGGGGGGGGGGTGTGGTTGTGGCGG
>JBPCNK010000200.1:0-7808 GCA_051001345.1 Acidobacteriota bacterium
TCCGCGCACAGTCCAATTTCGTGGGTTCGGTGGCGTTTCCGTTTGGCGATCCTGCGCAGGTGGCTGAGGGAGGCGACAGATTCGCTGTCGCTCGGGGCCACGGCAACGACACGGCGCACGAAGCGCGGCGAAACGCCCGCGCGAAGACGCCCGGTTTCTCAGATCCAGACCATGTCTTTCGATATCAGGGCTCAGCGGATCTGAATCTCTACAAGCTCTTTCTGGAGCAGGCGCACGCGCTGTTGCGCCCGTGTGGCCGGCTCGGCTTCATCGTCCCGTCCGGCCTCTACTCCGATCACGGCACGGGCGATCTTCGACGGTTGTTTCTCGATCGGTACCGGTGGGAGTGGCTCTTCGGCTTCGAAAACCGCGACAAGATCTTCGAGATTCATCGGTCCTACAAGTTCAATCCCGTCATCATCGAGAAGGGGGGCCAGACGCGGGCGATCCGAACGGCGTTCATGCGCCGCCGGCTGGAGGACTGGGAGTCCGCCGAGGCGCTGGCGACGCGTACGCACGGGAGCAGGTCGAGCGGTTCAGCCCGCGGTCGAAAGCGATTCTGGAGATTCAGTCCCGGCGCGACCTCGAGATTCTCGAGAGGATTCAGACCGGCACCGCCTACCTAGGGAATCTGGTGAACTTCTCTCAGCAATTTGACATGACGACCGACTCGGGTCTCTTTCCACCGGTGCCGACGTGGCAACGTGACGGGTTCGAGCCAGATGAATATGGTCTTTGGCGCAGTCCGAGCGGCGCCGCTGCCCTGCCTGTCTTTGAGGGCAGGATGATCAATCAATTCGACCCATCGGAGAAGCGCTGGGTGTCTGGAAAGGGCAGACGCGCAGTCTGGGCCGAAGTTGATTGGCGCAACAAGATCCCAGGCCCGCAGTATCTGATGTCGGCCTCCGACTACGCGGCGTCTGACAAGCGGATAGGAGTAGCAGCCTTCTACTACATGAAGATCTCGTCAGCGACGAACTCGAGGACCATGATCGGCACGGTTTTGCCTGACACTCCGTCGGTGTACTCCCTGTGTGAATTGGTCCAACAGGCTTTCAGTATCGACGACTGGCTCGTCATGTCCGCGATCTTGAACTCGTTTGCGTTCGATTTCGTTGTGCGATTGCGACTCGGAGGCTTGAACATCACTGGATACGTGCTTGATGAGACGCCAGTGCCGCAAGTCGGTTCAGCGGCTCGTCAGGGACTCGCGAGGCACGCTGCAGGCCTCTCCTTTTCGTCAGTGACTTTTGCTCCGTTCTGGCGTCAAGCTGCAGTTGCCGGGTTCTGGGCGATGCCAGACGTTCCGTGGAGACAGCTGTGGGCGGCATCCTCTACGGATCGCCTGCGTCGCAGGTGCATCCTTGATGCCGTTGCCTCTGGTCTTTTTGGCTTAGAGGCCGCGGGTCTGCGTTGGATTCTGCGTGACTCCGACCGCCCGTGCGACGAGCTGCGGAACGAAGCAGTCGCACGGCAACTCGATCCCAAGGGATTCTGGCGAGTTGACAAAGACAGAGATCCCGAGCTGCGTCACACGGTCCTGACGCTGGTGGCCTTTGCGGATCTGGAGGCGAAGATTGTCGGGTGCGGCGGCGACCGCGAGAAGGGCATCGAGGCGTTCCTGAATCAGAACGACGGCGAGGGCTGGATGCTGCCGGAGACGCTGCGGCTCGCCGACTACGGCCTCGGCCACGACGAGCGCTCCAAGGTGCCGCAGCCCGTGGCCAGCCGCCTCGGCCCCCGGTTCTACGACTGGCAGCTCGCGCAGACGGCCGAGGAGTCGTGGCGGGAGTGCGAGAGCCACGCGCGGAATCTTTCACGTGACACTCCGATCGCTCCGTCATCGGACGGCTCCGATCAGGCGTTCGCGGACAACACCCACGGTGTTGGCAAGACCGTCGTCGATATCGCCTCTGGGAATCCGAGGCGGCTCTTCGACTGAAGATGATCGCTCGACAGCGACCACAAACGCTGACGCGTGATGGTCCCGCAGGGCCGCAAAGCGGCTGGCGGGTAGTGGGTCAGTTTGATGCCGGGGGGTCGAACGGAATGGGGAGCTGAGGGTTCTCGACTTCCTGGCGCTTTTTCTCTCGTTCTTTTTCTTGGCGCCGACGGCCGTAAACGAAAACGCCAGCCAATGCGCCGAGCGCACCGAGGATCGCAACAAGTCCCTGTACGTCCTTGCCAGTCGCGATCAAGTAGATACCGCCACCAATCGCGATAGCACCGAGAACGAAGGCACATATCTGACCGCGCCGCTCAGCGTTCACGTTTCCACGAACCACCGTGCGCTCGAGGTCTTGTCGATGAGCGCTTTGCTTCTCCGCCATTGCGACGATGCGCTCGGCGCATCCTGGAAAAACACGCTCGTACTCTGCCAGCGTTGACGGCGCTGGGAGTGGCCCACTGTGGAAGCTGGCGGAAGCTGTGAGAGAGACAGTGCGCTGTGCAGGAGGGGGATTAACGGCCTGGGGTCGAGGTTGGATTTGCGTCCGATTGGCGAAACCCTTATTTCGCCGTTTCGCCAACTGCTGACACCAACTCTGACGAGGAAGTCTCAAGCTTGCAGTCGGCGCTGTTCATGGCTTCGAGCAGGGCGCGACCGATCGACCACCAGTCGGAGGACAAGGCCTGAGCGTCAGCGACCTGTTCGTTGGGGCTCTCGTTGTAGGAATCGAATGTGGCGCCGAGGTCGAGACTCCTCGCCACGCCCGACAAGACGGATGGCATGGCGAAGAGAAAGTCTGAACCCATGTTCCTGATAGTACCGCCTGCTCCCGTGTGATGCAAGGAGGGAGAGTGTGTGAGGCGAAAGCGCCTGTAAATGACCGCACAACAAGCATTTGATGGCAGGGCGAACGTTTAGAAGACGCCACAAACAGCCGTGAAACGCGCCGACTTTCGCCTCGCCTCATCCGAGAAGCCCGTCGCCGAATCCGGGTGGTCCGAACAGCCGACCTTTGGCGGATGAGGAGCCTTCGCTATCCAGTTCGACTGGCGAGAACTGAGCGAGCGCCCGCCAGCAACCGACGACTGGTTGATTCCTGGATCAGGTCGCCGTGCGTGACGCAGCGCCCGGAACGTCCTGCCAGAGGGCGGCCTTCACGAAACGCGACAAGTGGCCGACGTTCGTGGTTGCCACCACGACCTCCGGGTCGTCAGCGTGTAAGGTCGCAGCCTGGGCGGCCAGAATGACGTCGCCGTCGAGCGCCTCATCTGCAGCGGTTGGTTGGCCGGTCCGCCGGGCTTCGGCCCAGAACTCCGCGGCTTTCAGCATGGCGGGAGTGGTAATCGGAACGAATTGAATCATTGTCCGGAGTTCATCAAGACGCTGCAACGCGTGCGTCGAGTTGCGGTGCAGCAACTTTCGGCGGAGCTCGTAATCGGCGATCTCGGGAAGATGGATTGGCACGTGGGCCTCGATGAGGGCCCGAAACCACCTCTTGCAGGCAATGGCGTCGTCGGTGTTGTTGGGATGCGTCACGAGCCCGAGGACGCCCGTGTCAAGAAAAACACGCGTCATTTTCCAAACAACTTCCTCGAGGAAAGGCGATCCTGGTCCAGTTCCGCCTTCAGCAATTCCCAGTCGCCTGCTCCGCCGGCGGAGTCTTCCGCAATCCAGGCGACAATCCGAGCGACCGCTGACACTGGCTCGGAAACAGGCAGAGACTGCGAGAGAGACGTGGATTCGCGTGCTGCTCCGTGACGCAGCAACGCATGGAAGAGAACTCTGGTTCCCTGGTTGGCTCCTTGGGGAGCGGTGCCGACCCTGAACCCGTGAATCGGCGTTCCATGCCACGTTGCCAGAGGCGCCGCTCCCGCCGGCACGCTGAGAGCGGCCGACTCCTCAGCCGGTGTCTGGGGGAAGCCCCCCGCCCGGGCGCAATAGGGAGCGGCCGCCGACATGGCTTGGAGGGGAGACAGCGTCGCAACGAGCGGATGTGCAACAGTCAGAAGTCACCTCACCGTGAGCCCGAGCTCGGTCGTCACCTGGTCGAAAAACTCACGACCCTTGGCCGGAAGGGCGCGCGCGTCCACGGACGATGCCTTCCAGATCGCATTCGACCGAAGGAACAGGCCGTCCGGAACCATTGCTGAAAGATCCAACGTCACTGATGCTCCCAGTCTGGAATCGTGAGGGCCAAAGTAGAGGACGGCCCCGACGCCAGATGGTGGGCCCAGCGGCAAACCTTGCGCCGTGACAAATCGTTGGATGAAATTACTCGTCGGGACTCCATCGAGTGAACCATGGAGTCCGACCGCGAGCGAATAGGTCACGGCGGCGGCGACGGGCGAATGATCCGCGACCACCTGCGACGTCTGAACGAACACCTCCGCCAGATCCTTTTCGTCGGCGTTACGGACGTTGAAGCATTGGAGCTCGACGTAATCCAACCTCACACGAAGGACTGCCGAGGCCCTCAGGACCGTGACCGCGAGATGGACGTCACCGAGCGACCCTGCGCTGCCCTCGAACTTCATGTCGCCAAGGGCCACACCGTAAGACGCCAGCGCGCCGTACAGCCTCTGACAAAGACCAGGGAAATCCTGGAAGAGGCCAAAAGCCGGCTCGGCAAACGGTGCCCGCACCTGCAGGTCCCCGCTTTTGAGCTCAAACGCGATTGATGCGGCGGACATCGTCTCCTTCCCGGAGCCCGTAACCGTGGCCACACCTCCATGATACCGACCGGCAACCGCCCGCGCCAGCCCGACGACCACCGCGAGCCGCTACCTCTTGTCCCAGAATGTTCGTGTCGGTTCGATTATCTTGATGCCACGCATGCAGGCTTGGAACCTCGTCGTGCCAGAACACGTCCTCAGTCCAAACCGGGAGGAAGGCTGATTCAACGGTTACACCAAGGTTGACAGGTTCCACCATGCCCTCCACACTGAGGCGCCATGGCTCTCAATATCAAGAATCCTCATGTGGAGCGACTGGCGGCCGAAGTGGCGAAGCTCGCCAGGGAAAGCAAGACCGAAGCGATCGGCCGGGCGCTCGAGGAACGCAAGGCGCGCCTCGCCACCCACGTCGTTCGCCGAAACCGGCAGGCCGAATTCCTCGCGTTCCTGCAGCGCGAGGTCTGGCCGAAGGTGCCCCGCAAGCACCGGCGGCGCCGGCTGACGCGCAAGGAGGAGGACGCCATCCTCGGCTACAGTCCGGAGGGCGTGTGAATTTCCACGGCCCTGAGGAAGGGGCTCGGTCGCGGTGCTATGCTTTCCCCACACGGGAACAAAGGCGATGACACAGGCTCAGGAGGAACACTCTCCTCGCACGGATCACCGTCAATCCGGAGGTGTTCGGCGGCGAGCCCATCATTCGCGGCCGGCGCCTGGCGGTAGAGCATGTTCTTGGCATGCTGGCGGCCGGAGACTCCATCGATGACCTGCTGCGCGAGTACCCGTGGCTCGAACGCGATGACATTCAAGCCTGTCTGGTCTATGCCGGGCGGCTCGTCGGCCACAAGCGCGTCGAGCCGGCCGTTCACACTCCACGTGCGTGAGAGTTCCTGAAGAGCTTTCATGTGTCTGCTCAGACACTCGGCCTTTTCGAACGACGTCTCCCGCGTTCTCCGCAGTATTTAGAACGGGGGAGCCGTCGCCGCCTGCTTGCGTCACGCTGGAATCTGATCCTCCCGACCGCTCTCGCCGGTTCAGGTGAGCCCGATGAGCGTGGACGAAGCCGCGCGTTTGACACTGCTGTCCACAGGGCGCTAAATTCAAAGCGTACTTCCTCCCCGCTGGACTTGCCGTAAGGCCCCGGCGGGGTTATTTTTTTGGGCCATGCGGGCCGAGCCCTCCACCAAACGCGCCGTCGCGTTCGTCGATGGACAGAACGCAGGATCTCTGTGAGCTGTGCGCCGAGATTCGAGTGATCGCGTCCGAGCACGAACGCTGGACACAATCGCGTGTGGCTTTTCAGTCAGCCCGACTCCACCGAGGCCCAGACGTGCCACGCACTGACGGATGAAGGCCCGTGACGACCGACCGACCTGACCAGTTGACGCTAGTGCGCAGTTAGCTGCGGTGCGCCAAACCACCCGACGACCGACGCTCGAAGGCGCAGGAAGGCTTCATCCCTGCAGCGCGTCAGACTGATGCTCTGTGCGACCTGTTCGTAACGCGCCGACGAGCGCGGAGTCTGAGCGCGCCTGAACGCCGCCTCGAGCGCTTCCTTGGGGCGCTCAGGCTTACCGTCAGCAGTGAACGCGAAGGACTGAGACACCAGCCACGGCCTGATACCCTCGGGAAAACGCCAGTCCACCATCGAGCGAAGGTGGGTCTCAGCTCCCCACATCCACACGTCCACCTCTGGATCGATGACGATGGCCTTGGCGCGGTCACCCCACATCCCGGAAAGGGCGTTATCCAACTGGGCTTCGAGCTCAACGGGAGCGACGTCTGAACCACACCCTTCGTAGTCCAGCAGCAGCAGCGCATGGGAAAACCGAGCCTGCTGGACGCCCAACACCTGGCTGCCCCGGCGCCGCACGCCGCCGTCGCGACCTTGGTCCACGATCACCTGGAAATCGATCTGCCGAATTCCAAGCGCTTCGGGTCGACTGAGCGCGCCTCGCACGGTGTATTCGGTGTTCTTGTCGGGCACGAGCAGAATGAGATCGCGCATCGCGACGCTGACCTAACTGAGGATTCCAGATGCGAACATCACCCCGAGGTCGGGTTCACCACGCTTCCAGTCGCGCAACGCCGGGTGCTCATCACCTGACACGATGTCCGTGGCTCCTGACCCATCCTTGGCAAAGCACAGGACGTCGCGTGGTTCGACCATGTTCAGGGCGATTGCGCTGTGAGTCGCAAGGAGAACCTGGCCCGAGTACATCGATGACAACGACTGAACCACGGTCTCTATCGCGCGCGGGTGAATGCCGTTCTCGGGCTCTTCGATCAGGAACGTTCCGGTCAGATCCGGAAGGTACGCCGGAATCGTCAGCGCCAGCAACCGCAGGCTTCCATCCGACACAAGCCAGGACGGAACGCGTGCGCCGTTTGCGTAGGTCAGGACCAGGTAGCGGTGACGATCTTCCTCGCGCTCAACGGTCTCGATGTCAACGACGTCGGCGAGCGCCGTTCTTACGTGCTCCAGCCAGCGCCGAAACGCGGCCGGGTTCTTCCGGAGACTGTCAACTACCCAGGGCAGATTCGACCCATCGGGGAGAAACTGCATACCCACACCCGGCGGACTGGGTTGCCGAATCGCCAATCCGTTGAGGGCGAAGGTCTGCACGCCTTTCTCCAGCAAGCCCTGAAACCAGGTGCTCACGGGGAAGCTGTCGAGGTCCGCGGGCACGTTGGCGAGCGCGGACTTACCGCGACCCAACCGGAACGACGGCATGTAGGACTTCTTGCCCTCCGTGTAGTAATTGTCATTGCCCCCCGGCTTCTTCGTAATCGCGGCTTTTCTTCGCTTGCTCGAACCGACCAGCAGCGTCTCGGGAAGCTCCGGAGGACGCGGGAACTCGAATCGAGGTTGCGCTGGCTTGTGCCCTCCCTCGAAGAGCCAGAGCGTCTCATGGTCCAGTCCAACCTGGTTCGACGATTCTCCAAGACCGATCTGGATCTGGTAGCGAACGTGCGAGAACCGCTGCTTGTCTTCAGACATCGCCTTCCGAATATCGTCCGGAATCTTCGCTTCAACGGCGAGCTGAAAATCGGCCCCCTCTTCCAGCCACAGCAGCTTCCGATAGTTAAAGCTCCGGTCGAAGACCGTCTTGCGGACCTCGCCTCGGTTTCTCACCAAGTCCCCGAGGAAGGCGATGACATCCAGGAAGGTCGTCTTGCCGCTCCCGTTC
>JBPCNK010000201.1:0-54689 GCA_051001345.1 Acidobacteriota bacterium
CCCCCCCCCCCCCCCGGCACCGTTGATGGCTGCCCCTTTGGCAGGTGCGGGGACTTGGATCGGTTCTGCTCCGGACTTTTCCACACCGCTTGCCATTTGGACAATTGCGCCAAGGAGTTCTCGGCCAAAAAGTGATGTAATGATGTATAATTGTGCCCTATGCATCGAACTCAAGTCTTGTTAAAGGAGCAACAGTACCAAGCCCTAAAGGCACGCGCCCGGCGCGAAGGGAAAAGCCTTTCGGAGCTTGTCCGCACAGCCGTTGCACAGTGGCTCAGCCCCCGCAGAAATACAACGGGCGCTCGCTTAGCCGACTTGTGTGCGCTCGGGCGGGATCCGCTGGGCCCGGCTGGCCGAGATCACGACGCTGTTCTCTACGACTGGAAACGCAGGTGAAGCGTGTTTTTGTAGATACTGCCGCATGGTACGCCTTCGTGCGGGCCGACGATCCTGACCACGACGTGGTGAAAAGCGCAATGGAACGATGGGAGACTCGGCTTGTGACGAGTAACTTTGTGTTTGACGAAGTGATTACGCTGGTGCGTGCGCGGCTCGGGCACTCCACGGCCCTGGCAGTTGGAAAAGCGCTGCTTGAACCCGGCGTCGCCGAATTGGTACGGATAGCTGTCGAGGACGAGGAGGAAGCTTGGAAACTTTTCTCCCGTCATAGTGACAAACACTACTCCTTCACGGACTGTACTTCTTTTGCATTGATGCAAAGGCTTGGGCTTGAAACCGCCATCACGACTGATCGCCATTTCCGGCAAGCAGGATTTGACACCGAGCCCTAGTCCTGCCCTGGCCCGTTTTGAGCGGATTTTTTGAGAATCGCTGAGCGGGTGATATCAACTGGATTTACTTTCGCCAATCGCAACCGGTGGCGCTGGCCCGCTCGCGGTCGCTCGCGGCTCTGTTAATGTTAATTGCGGCCCGATCGCATCCACGGGCTTCAGGTTCCAGGGCCCAGAGACCATGAATTAGAGATTGAATCCAAAACCACAATTGTGCAATCCGCAATTGCCTGGAGCCTCGAGCCTGAAGTCTGAAGTCTGATTCATCAGCGTGATTGCATCAAAGCATCAGTATTGGTATGCTTTGATGCATGAGAACTACACTGACCTTGGACGACGATGTGGCTGCGCTGTTGAAACGTGCAAGAGAGAAGCGAAATACGAATCTGAGGGAGATTGTAAACGAAGCTCTGCGCGAGGGCTTGGCGCGCATGACCGCCCCGAACAAACCTTCCCGGCGTTACCGGACGCCAGCGGTTTCGCTCGGTCGGTGTCTGGTGGGCAGCCTCGATGATGTTGCAGAGGCGCTGGCGGTAGCCGAAGGCGAGGCCTTTCGTTGATTCTTGTTGACGCCAACCTGTTGATTTACGCTCACGTCGCCGGTCTGCCGCAGCACAAAGCTGCGCGTGTGTGGCTCGACGGCCGGCTCAACGGGATAATCCGTGTGGGTCTTCCCTGGCCGTGCCTGCTGGCTTTCGTGCGCCTGGTATCCAACCCGCGCGTCTTCGAGCAGCCGGAGTCGATTTCGAGCGCTTGGGGCCAGGTAGAGCAATGGCTCGATCGCGACCCGGTTTGGATTCCTCAGCCAACCGAACACCATCGCGAAGTTCTGGGCTCGCTACTTGCCAGAGGCGAACGATCCAATCTAGTCCCCGATGCTCATCTGGCCGCCCTGGCCATCGAACATGGACTGAAACTTTGCTCGACGGACGGCGACTTTGCTCGCTTTCCAGGAGTGCAATGGGAAAACCCGCTGCTTGAAATGGGCGGAACCTCGTAGGGTTCTGCAAAATGCCGGCGAGTCAGACTCGGCGCTGTTGTCGGCGCCACAATTAACGGTGCCGCGAGCGACGCGAGCGGGTCCGCTGCGCTCATTTGGTCAGATGGTGGAAGTAAGTAACACAAATCTCAAATAGCTCGCCAGTATGGTCGGTGGCACTGACCCGCTCGCGTCGCTCGCGGCACCGTTGATGGCCGCCCCGTTGGCAGGAGGGGACTTGAATCAGTTTTGCTCCGGGTATTCCATACCGCTAGGCATCGAACTCACGTGTTGTTAAGGAGCAATCCGCAATCCCTGGAGCCTGAAGCCTGGAGCCTGACCCCTGACGAGGTGCTAGAATTGCCCCCATGAGTCTCTCCCGGTCCAAGCGGAACATCTTCCTGCTGCTTGGCGCGTTGCTGTTTTTCACCCTGCTGTTTGTCGCCAGTGAGTTTCTCAATCCCAGTTCGGTGGGAAACCCGAAATTCTCGAGCAATTTTTTTATCTTCGCGCTGCTGTCGGCGCTCAATTTTCTGATCGTTGTTTCGCTGGCCTTTGTCCTGCTGCGCAACCTGATCAAGTTGTATTTCGAGTACCGCGGCGGGCGCTGGGGCTCGCGCATCAAGACCAAGCTGGTTTTGACCCTGGTGACTCTCTCGCTGGTGCCGTCCGTTCTGCTGTTCCTTCTGGCTTTCGGTCTGATCAATCGAAAACTCCAGGAATGGTCCAGCGCTCCGGCCGAGACGCTGGTCAGTTCAGCCAGCCGCATCGCCGAAGCCTACTATGCCCAGCGGCAGATCGACAGCATTGCGCTGGCCGAGCAGCTGGCCGGCCGGTATGTGGAATCGGGCCCGAGCCCTACCTCTATTGAGCCTCGCCGGTTTTTGTTCGAAGAGGTCCAGGCCGTGGCGCCCTCGGGAGCGGTCATCGGCGACACTCCCGTCAACAATTCCATTGGACGCGATCCGCGCCGCGCCGCCGCGCTCGAGCGGGCGCTGCAGGGACACCCCTTTTTTAACGCGCGCCGGGACATCAAACTCGACCACGTTCTGGTGGCTGTGCCGCTGCGCTCCGATCACGGAGCGGCCATCCAGGGCGTGTTGCTGGCATCCTTCTCGATTCCGGAAAGCGTCGCGTTTCACGCCATCGAGGCGCAGAAGGCCGCCAGCCGCTATGCCGACCTGCAGCAACAGCGCAATCCGCTGCGGACAACCTACGTGCTCATCCTGGGGCTGACGACCGTCGTTGTTATTTTCGGCTTCACTTGGTTCGGGCTTTACATCGCGAAAAAAATTACGGTTCCGATTGAAGCGCTGGCCACCGGCGCACGGGAAATTGCGTCCGGAAATCTCAATCACCGCGTCGAGTGCGAAGCCGTCGACGAACTGGGCATCCTGGTGGACGGATTCAACCAGATGGCCGGAGATCTGCGGGGTCACAAGCAGGAGCTGGAGCGGACCAACGAGGACCTGCGCATCAGCAACCTGCGGCTGGACGAGCGGCGTCATTACATCGAGACCGTCCTCGAAAATGTGGCAACCGGCGTCGTTTCGCTCAGCCGGCAGGGGGTCGTCTCGACCATCAACCGCGCCGCTGCGCTGATCCTGGGAGTGGACCGTGATCGTGCCGCCGGCCAGTCGCTCGAGACGATTCTGCCGGCAAGCGTGGCGCAGGAAATTGCGCGAATCGTGCAGAAGGCCCAGGTGTTCGGATCGTACCGCCGCGATGTGACGCTCGAGCGGCAGCAGGGATCGGCGCACCTGGCCGTGACGGCTACGGTCAACTACGACGCCGAAAACAGCGAGCTCGGGCTCCTGCTGGTGCTCGACGACATTACCGAGCTGATTCAGGCCGAGAAATTCGCCGCCTGGCAGGAAGTCGCCCGGCGCATGGCGCACGAAATCAAGAATCCGCTGACCCCGATTCAGCTGTCGGCCGAGCAGATCCTGCGCCGCGCCGAACGGATGGGTCCCGGCGAGAGCGCCGAGGTCTACCGCGAGTTTCTATTGGAGGTAGGTCGCATCATCGTCCAGGAAACGCGCACCCTCAAGAACATGGTCGATGAGTTCTCGCGCTTTTCGCGGCTGCCGCTGGCCCGCCCCGTGCCCTGCCAACTGCGCCAGATCATCGACGATACGCTGGCGGCCTACAACGGCCGCTTTCAGAACGTGGAAATCCGGACCCAGATCGATCCGGGCGCCACCGAATTGCACGTTGATCCCGATCAATTCAAGCGCGCGCTCATCAACATTTTGGACAACGCCATCGAAGCGATGCAGGAAACGCCGCGGGACAAACGGGTTGACATCAGCGCGGCCCCCAACCCGCGGCATCGGTCCGTGCGCATCGAGATTGCCGACAACGGGCAAGGCATTTCCCAGGAAGACTACGAGAACCTTTTCTTGCCGTACTTCTCCACGAAGAAGCGCGGCACCGGCCTGGGGCTGGCCATTGTCCGACAGATTATTTCCGAACATCATGGCTACATTCGGGCCGAGGCGAATCACCCGTATGGGTCGAGGTTCATTATTGAATTGCCCCAAGCATGATGCTTTGCCAGCCGTCGGCCGTATGCCGTATGCCGCGAGCCGTATGCCGCTGGTTTCTATCGTGCATTCTGCGTTTTCCACGTAGTCTTAGATATGCGCGGATGTCAGGACCTCGAAACTTACAAATAGTCGCGCGGCATACGGCATACGGCATACGGCATACGGAGTGACAGAGCGTGCCAACAGCTCGAATTCTCATCGTCGATGACGAAAAGAATGTCCGCACCTCGCTGGCGAGTATTCTCGACGGCGAAGGCTTTCATTGCGATCTGATCGCTTCGGGCGAGGAGTGCCTGGAGCGCATGCGCCAGAAGCTTTTCGATCTGGTGATTCTGGATGTGTGGTTGCCCGGCTGCGACGGTCTGGCGACCCTCGAAAAAATCCGGACGGCTCACCCGGATGCACAAGTGGTGATGATCTCCGGGCACGCCTCCATTGAAACGGCGGTGCGCGCCACCAAGCTGGGTGCGTTTGACTTCCTGGAAAAGCCGCTCTCGCTTGAGAAGACTCTGGTGGTTGTAAAAAACGCGCTCAAACAACGTCAGCTGGAGCGCGAAAACCGCCTGCTGCGCGACCAGGTCGTCAAGGAATTGGTCATGATCGGCGAATCGGTTCCGATGCAGGCGCTGCGCCAGCAGATCGAGTTTGCCGCCCCGACCAACGCGCGCGTGCTGATTTTTGGCGAAAACGGCAGTGGCAAAGAGCTGGTCGCCCGCACGCTGCATGCGCGCAGCCTGCGCCGCGACCGCTCGCTGGTCGAAGTCAATTGCGCCGCCATCCCCGATGACCTGATCGAAAGCGAGCTGTTCGGATACGTCAAGGGCGCTTTTACCGGCGCCACGGAGAGCCGTGTCGGCAAATTCCAGCTGGCCGATCAAGGCACGCTGTTCCTGGACGAAGTCGGCGACATGAGCCTCAAGACGCAATCCAAGGTGCTGCGCGTTCTGGAAGAACAGCGCTTTCATCCGCTCGGCAGCAACGACGCGCTGGAAGTCGACGTGCGCGTTCTGGCGGCGACCAACAAGAATCTGGAGTTGGAAATCGAAAAGGGCGCCTTTCGCGAGGATCTATTCTATCGACTCAACGTGATCCCGTTTCAGGTTCCGCCTTTGCGCGACCGCCGCGAGGATATTCCGCTGCTGGTCGATCACTTCCTGCACGAGTTCGCGGGGCATTACGGCAAGGGCCCAAAGATGCTCGGGGCTTCGATTCTGGAGCGTTTCGAGCAGTACTCCTGGCCCGGAAACATCCGGGAACTGAAGAATACGATCGAGCGCCTCATGATCATGGTCCCCGGCGACGAGGTGCATCAGTATCATCTGCCGCGGGCGATCGTCGCGCAGGAAGGGAGCCAGGCAGGCGCCAACGGCCAGGAATCACTCAAGGACGCGCGCGATACCTTCGAGCGCAATTACATTCTCAAGAAACTGGCCGAATTCGACGGCAACGTAGCCAAGGTGGCCGAAGCGCTCAATGTCGAGCGCAGCAATTTGTACAAGAAGATCAAGGCGTATGGAATTGAGTAGGGGATGTCCGAGCCAGTCCGGGCCACGAGCGTAAGCGAGTGGGCAATCAGTGGCGGCATTTTGAATTACGAGTTACGAATTACGAGCTACGATAACCTTGCGTTTCGTAATTCGGTAATTTGTAACTCGTAATTATCGTTTGTGATTGCCCGCCGCGTATTAGTTAAGTTAGAGACACTGTCTTTTTGCGGCTCTTCGTCAATTTGAATGCAGTAGAACAGGGACCGTGATGACGTAACGCAGCCGCCTGCGCGGGCTCCGCTGCTGGGGGGGCTGTTCGGCGGCCTTCCCAACTGAACAATGACGATCCCACTGGCCACCGGACCACCCGGACATGTCTTCTCTTGGCGTGACAACACACAAAGGAGGACAAAGTGGGATCGCTGGACGAGGGACTCGGATTCCGGGACTGGATGTCGACTCTTACAACACCATTAAATGAGTTCGCGGCAGGGTTTACAGCCATCTAGCTATCGAAGCACGCGATTTCTTGGCGAACTCATGGAGCCACCAAGAACACGTCATAGGCCCAACGGCCCACTGTTGCTCCCTTGTAATCCGAAATCTTCGCCCGGTATCGAAACTCATTTCCGAATTGGTCTTTCCGCTTGGACTCCTTATAGTCTAGATCCAAGCTCTCGATCTCCGAAGCCGGCAGACTATATAACTCTGTCGGTTCGGAGATACCGTTGTGGTTAGAGTCCCGCCAAAGGCGCAGTGACCTAAAGATTACATCCGCCCCGCTAATCTTGCCATCGTTGTTGCCTCCATTCTCAACCCGGTCAAACTCGCCGAGGGCAAGAAACCCGTTCGGAAGTGCTGCGATCGGCTGCGGCGTAAAGCTTCCGAACAATTCCACGCCGCTATCGATGGTACCGTTACCATTTCGGTCTACAGTAACGGCAATAAATAACTTGACATAGATCTGGGGCCCGCATAAGCTTTATGCATGAAACCTCTCAAACTGTCTCACCCTTCGCTCACACGCAAGGCTCTGCTGCGGCAGGCCGAAGCAACCCCTGGCGCTTGGGTTGGCGTCCGTATCGCCGGCCTGCTGCTTATACTTTCGGGTTGGAACTCGACAGCCGTCAGTCGACTGCTGGGCTTGAGTCGTCAGGCGGTGGTGGACTGGATCCGGAAAGCCAATCAACGTGGAGTCGAGAGTATCTTCGATGTCGCCCGGCCCGGCCGGCCGGCACGGATGGACGCCGGTACGCAACAAAAGCTCAAGGAAGCGTTGGCGAAGTCCCCCGAGGATTTCGGGTTGAAACGGACACGTTGGGATGGCCTTGTGGTCGTGGAGTTTCTCGACAAGGTATGCGACGTCCAATTAAAGCCACGACAGGCGCGCAACTGGCTGAAGAACTTGGGATTCGTGCTCAAGCAGCCTGTGTACCGATATATTCAAGCCACCGGCAAAGGCGTCAGGAAATTTCGCCGCGGGCTCAAAAAAAACTCCACCGAATCTTAGAGCAGAAAGAGTTAGCCCTGCTGATCTTCGCCGACGAGGCCGGCTTTTCTCTACACCCTCGATTGGGTCGCGTCTGGGCTCTACGCGGTTCCAAGCCTCAGGTACCAACCACCAGTCACCATCAGAAGCGCTTGAACCTCTTCGGCTGGGTGGAGCCTTTGTACGGCTGGCACGGTTTGTTTCGTTGGCCCAAGGGTAACCGCGCAGGATTCCTGGCCTTTCTGAAGTACCTCTGTCACAAGGTTCGTGGCTGGAACAAAATCTACCTCTACGTGGACAAGGCGTCTTTCCACCGAGGCTCGGAAGTGGACGACTTCCTGACAGCCCACCCTGAAATCGAACTTGAGTATCTACCACCGTATCACCCGGAACTGAATCCTCAAGAACGTGTCTGGCGGATGATCCGCTACGAAGTCACCACCAACCAGTACTTTGAGACTATTGATCTGATCGAGCAGGCTATCCGAAAGCGACAGCGTCAAT
Organism: Acidobacteriota bacterium; assembly: GCA_051001345.1. GTDB lineage: Bacteria > Acidobacteriota > UBA6911 > JACQSX01 > JBPCNK01 > JBPCNK01. The sequence goes on from JBPCNK010000201.1 coordinate 7,800, forward strand.
GGCGTTCTCGGAAGATTCGTCCTTTATGTCAAGTTATTTAATGCCGTTACTGTAACACGAGCCATGCGTCATCCGAATCTTCGGCGGTCCATGGAATCTTCGTGCTTAAGCCATCCCCATCCAAGTCAAACGACACTCCTCCCGCTCTGCCGGTGAGACGAAAACCATCTCCTTTAACATCCACGATAATGGGAGATTGGCAGTCTTGGGCATCTTCGATTCCGTTGCAGTTTCGATCCTGGCCGTAACCTGGGCATTGGATAGAGCCTCCAGGGTAGATCGTCGGATCGGAATCATCACAGTCGTCACCGCCATCAAATATCGCATAGTACCCGTCGCTATCGCTATCCACTCTCTGACAACTGACCACATCGAACCTCGTGACCCTAGTTTTGAAAATAGGTGGACTGACACAATTGTCCGTCCAACCGGTCGAATACTCGTTTTGGCCAACTGTGCATATGCAATTGTCGTGACAATCCAAATCATTATTACACCCAGTCGCGCCTGACACTCTCAGACCATTGCAGGGCAAATATGCATACACTATGCGGCATCCGTTATATGGAGCATTTTCAGTACGAATGTATTCAACTTCACGAACCTGAACGGTCGTTGTCTGGGCCAACGTTATTGGCTCGACGAACGCCACTATAAGTGCTGCCAAAAGCACTGACCTAATAGGCTGGCTGATCGTCATCGTCGGTTTCCACTTACGCCTCGAGCTAATGGTGTCGTGCGGCCTCCAAAATCTTTGTCACCTCAGCTGTTTCTCCGTTGAAATATTTCTTGGAAACGTAGCCCAACGCCCTCTGAGCCCCCCTCCGCTCAGCCTTTATTATTTCATTGATCTTCCGAGCGTTGGGACCAGACCAACTCCCATCAGAAAACTCGACATAATCTACGATGAGTTGGATACCACTTGGCTCCGTACCAAATTGGATCTGATCATCGAACTCGGCGGATACAATTCGTAGCGGCTCGGTTCCATTAGTTGTACCCGGAAGCAGTCGTGAGTCGAACCATTCAGTCTGGGAGAATTGGATGCTTTCACCCACGACCACATTGTAGATGAAGACGCCAGCAGTAATTTGCTTTTCTGTCTGGTTCTGGAAAAAAAAATTGGCCCTTTCAATGGTCCGCTCAAGTTTAGATACGTCTGTTCTTACCAAACGCAAATCAGTGGCACCAAGTTGCCGGATTGAAATTGGTCGTGGACCATTTGTGAGGAACCGCTCAGGAGGGTCTAGGCTCTTCTGGCCCTCGCTGTGTCGTTGTGCCGGAGATACCACTTGAAAGGAATTCAGAAGTGCAGCTGTGATTGATAGGATCAAAAATATTCTTGTCATGTTATTGCGCGGCAATCGACGCGAGCGCCGCTCCTCCTGTGACAAAATGCGGCTTGTACCAAGAACATCATAGCCAAAAAGCACCGTACTTTCAAGGTATCTATTACCACTGTTGTCGAAAATTAGCTGAGAATCGGTTCAGAATTCGGGCTCTTCGCCGATTTGTATGCGCAGCTCTAATGTGGCGCAATCGATTGGAATCACGGCTTTTCTTGCCTCGACCGAAGGTCTCTGATGACGACGAGCGCCGCGGCCTGGACCCCGCAACGGTCGAGCGCGTGAAACACCCGTTCTCGGCCAAGTGATCCAAACATCGACGGGACAACCATCAACGTATCCAATGCATTAGGGGCGTCATCGCGATCGGCGCAGACCTGCATACAAAATCGGCGAAGACCCCTTTTTGCTTTTTCATCTTGTGAATAATCCGGCCTGCTATGTCACTTCGCCGCCAAACTCCGCCCCGATTCCTTGGGCGCGGGCTTTTTCGTAGACGAAAATTCCGACGGCAAGATCTTCGAGCGCCAACCCCAACGATTTGAAAACTGTAATCTGCCGCGCGTCGACGCGGCCGCGAGAGGGATCGGCAACGATCTCGGCCAGCTCACGCATGCGGTCCAGATGCAGAAGGCCGCGCTCGATCCCTTCCAGAAAATCCCCGGCTTCCAGCGCGGCCTGCCGCCGGCTGTCGACAACCACCAGGTCGGCGCGTGTCAGCAGGGCGGTAGGAAGTTCGCGGCGCGTCAGTGCGTTGGATCCTGTGGCGTTGATGTGACAGCCTGCCGCGACCCATTCCTCGCGCAGGACTGGCTCGGCGGCAAACGTGGCCGTGCAGATGACCTCGGCGCCTTCGACCGCCTCGCGTGCAGAAGCGGCCGAACGCAGCGGCGCGCCGGCAACCGACATTGCTTCGATAAACGACGCAACATTGTCGGGCTGGCGGCTCCAGACGCGGACCTCGGAAAAATCGCGCACCGAGGCAATCGCTTCCAACTGGCTGCGCGCCTGCCAGCCCGAGCCGATGATGGCGGCGGTTCGGGCGCCGGCCCGGGCCAGCAGCCGCGTGGCCAGGCCGCTGGCCGCCCCCGTGCGAATCTGCCCGAGCTGGTCGGCCTCCATCATCGCTAGGAGCTGACCGCTGGCGGCGTCAAAGAGGTGGAAGAAAAATCGCGCTTTGCCGGCTGCCGTCGTATAGGCCTTGTAGCCGAAATACCCTGCGGCCGGCAGCGCGGCGGAAAGCCAGTGCAGAGTCCCTCCGGGATAGCGCAAGCGCCTGCGCGGCTCGTTGATGGCGCGTCCGGCGTGCCAGGATCTAAAGGCTTTCTCCAGCAGACCGATCGCCTCGCGCACGGTGACGAGGGAAGCGACTTGCTCTTCGTTCAGGTACAGAAACATGGTTCGGTAGCGTAACACGTTCGGTTAGCGATCGCTGTTCGTGGGACTAGTGGACTGTAACATCTGAATTGATACCAACAGCATTGATCCTAGTGACGCTTTGCGGTGCAATGAAAAGCGGCTTCACCACAGAGACCGCGCGGCGTAGCCGCAACCAAAGTCGGCAGCCGGCAGTAGGCAGCGCCGGCCTGCGGCATACGGCATACGGCATACGGTTGGCGCCAATCCGCAATTGTAATTGACATGGGCCTGCTCTTAGAAATAGGTTAGTAAGTCTTTACTAACCACTTTGAAGAGGACAAGACGTGGTTCGCAAAAGTGCGCCGGCTCGAAGCCGGATGGCCGGCCGGGATCGCAGGCTGCAGATCATAGAAGTTGCCTCCAAGCTGTATTCGGCCCACGGGTTCCGCGTAACGACCAAGCAGATCGCAGCCGCGGCAGGCGTCAGCGAAGCCGGCCTTTACAAATACTTTGCCTCGAAGAAGGAACTCTTTGCCGCCATCATCGACAGCCAGATCGCGCAGCCCATGGCCATGCCGGTCAAAGCCGCCGACAGGTCGGACGATTACGAAGTCTTCTACACGATCGCGCACGGCATCCTGAGGAAACTTGAGATTCAACCGACGTTTTTGCGGACGCTGTATTTCAGCGCGCTCGAGTCGCAAGAGCTTTCCGACATGGTGTTTGTCTCTTACGCGGAACCGCTCCACCAGTTCCTGGGAGGCTATATCGCGCGTCGCATCAAGGAAGGCGCTTTCAAAAAAGTCGAACCCGAAATGGCGGTGCGCGCATTTCTTGGAATGGTGATCAACCACATCATTTCGGTCGAGTTTTTCCAGAAAGAGCCGGTCGGTCCCAAGCGTCTCGATAAAGCCGCCGAGTACTTCGTTCGGTTGTTTCTCGACGGCGCACAGCACAGCAAAGGCTGAACATGTCACGGTGCAAAGGCAGATTTGCAGCGATTCCAATTCTCGTACTGGTCTGTCTGAGCGCGGTCGCGCGAAGTGAACGTCCGACCGACGCTGCGGGCAATAAGTCCGAGGGAGCGTTTTACTTTTTGACACGTCCTTACCGGCCGCCGCAGCTGGCCCTGGTAAAAGTCTCCGACCGCGGAATCGAGCGCGTCGACCTGCGCGCGGGCCGCATCGAACTGACCGAACGGCAGGCGATTTTGCTGGCGATCGAGTCCAACCTGGACGTGCAAATCGAGCGCCTCGCGCCCGAGCGCAGCCGCTGGGAAGTCCTGGGCGCTCGGTCCATTTTGGATACGCGTCTGGACGTCAACGCCAGCCGCGATCGGCAGCGCACGCCGGCGTCAAGCCTGCTGGCCGGCGGCGACAGCATCACGCAGATTGTCGATCTGTTGGAAGCCGGCGCTACCAAGCTCTTTTCGCGTGGAACCGAGGCCAGCCTGAAGGCACGCATTTTCCGCTTTGAAACCTCCAGCATCTTTACCAGCCTCAATCCCGCAATCAATACAGAGCTGACTCTGTCGCTGGTCCAGCCGCTGCTGAAGAACTATGGCCGCAGCACTACCTTGTGGCGTGTTCGCCAGGCTGAGAACAATCACGCCATCGCCCAGGCCGATTTTGAACAGGCCGTCGAAAACGTCGTGGCCGGCGTGCGCAGGACCTACTGGGAGCTGGCGCACGATCGCGAGGAGATCGCCGTGCGCGAAAAGGCCGTCGAGCTGGCGCGCGTCACACTGGAGAACAACCGCAGGCAATTGGAAAACGGCGTAGCTGCCCGGCTGGACGTCATTCAGGCCGAGGCCGAAGTAGCCGCGCGCCAGGAGCGCCTGATCGCCGCACGCTATCGATATCGCATTGATCAGGATCAACTGAAAACGCAGCTGACTTCCAGCCTGGCGCCCGAAAAGATTGTGGGAGAAATCGTCCCGCTCGAGCCACTCGCCGACGTGGCCGCCGTCGTGCTCCCCTCCGGCGAGGAGGCGCTCGAGCAGGCCTTGCGCCATCGGCGCGACGTAAGGCGGCAGGAGTTGGAGATCGACAATCGCCGCATCCAGGAGCGCTACACGGCCAACCAGTTGCGGCCCCAACTGGACCTGCTGGCCAGCTACACGCAGTTCGGGCTGGGAGGCAATCGGTTGATCCGGGATTTTTCCGGCGGAAATATTTTTACGGCGCCCACCATCGGTATCGACCCCTCCGGGATCGGACGCTCCTATCGAGAACTGTTCGGCGGCGATTTTCTGGGATGGCTTGCCGGCGTGCGGCTGACGGTCTGGCTGGACAACGACCGGGCCCGTGCCGATAGCGCCCGGGCGCAACTGGAGGTGCGCGAGCAGGAAATGCGGGGGAGGGCGCTGCGCCAGCGAATATCGCTCGAGGTACAAACCGCCTTGAATCTTCTGGAAATGAACCGGGCTCGCCTCGAGAGCGCGCGCGAATCCGTGCGTTTTTTGCACCAGCGGATAGATGGCGAGCAGGCGAAGTTCGAAAACGGCCTGGCCACGACCCGCGACCTGATTGAAGCGCAGCGCGATCTGGCGCTGGGCGAAAGCCTGGCGCTGCGCGCCAGAGTGGACTGGATCCAGAGTTTGATCGAGCTGCAGCGCGCGATGGGGACGATATTGCTGTCCCAACACATTGAGATCGGCGCCCTGAAAGGAGAACGGCCGGATGCGGTCAACCGGTAGCACCTGCATGCAAACATGGAGGCCCTCGGCGTTGTGGCCGCGACTCTGCGGCGCCGCGCTGCTGGCGCTCGTGGTTGCGACGCCGGCCTGCCGCGGACCTGAGCCGGTTGCCGGCGAGGCCCGGGCCGATCAGCCCGTTGAAGTCAGCGTCGCTGAAGTCCGCCGCGTGACGGTAGCCGATAAGGTCGAGACGACGGGAACGCTTGTCGCCAATCAAAGCGTCGAGGTTTTTCCGGAAGTCGACGGAATCGCGCGAGTCATCGAGGTCGACCTGGGAGATCGGGTTCAAAAGGGGCAACCCCTGGTGCGGCTCAACGATGACAAATACCGGTTGCGTCTGGAAAGCGCCCAGGCTTCGCTTGAGCGAATCTACGCCAGCATGGGACTCAACGAGCGCGGCGAGAATCTGGTTTCGGCCGAGGTCCCGTTTGTACGGCAGGCGCAGGCGCAACTTGATGAAGCTCGCATCCAGCATGGCCGTGTCAAGATCCTGGTTGAAAAGGGAGTCCTGCCCACCGGCAACCTGGTGACCGCCACCCGTAACTTGAAAGTCGCCGAGGCGGCCCTCCAAGGAGCGCTTGACAACGTGCGCAACTGGCAGGGCGCCTCGGGCGAAGCTCGCGCGGCCATCAGTCTGGCGCGCAAGAACCTCCAGGACACCGTCGTTCGCGCGCCGTTCACCGGCTTTGTCCAGCAGAAACTGGTTTCTCTTGGGGAACTGGTCAACCCGTCTCGAAAGCTATTCGTTCTGGTCGATGTCGATCCGCTGAAGCTCAACGCCGCCCTACCAGAAAAATATGCGCCACGGCTGAAAGCCGGTTTGGCGGTGGACGTGCGAGTGGACGCCTTCGCCGACCGCGTATTCCGGGGCCGCGTTTCGCGCGTCAGTCCATCGGTCGACCCCGCGGCTCGCACGCTGCAGTTTGAAGCGATCCTGCCCAATGCCGGTTGGAAGCTCAAGCCGGGAACGTTCTCGCGGGTCGACGTCCTCTTTGGAGAGAAGGATGCCCTGACGGTTCCGCAGAAAGCGGTCTATTCGATTGCCGGAAACCGAAAGGTGTTTGTCGTATCAGGTGGGACAGTGCGCTCGCGTACGGTCACCACCGGCAATGCGATCGAAGATCAGATTGTAGTCGAAGGCTTGAAGGCGGGTGAGCGCGTCGTTACTTCGCAACTCAACCAGTTGGGCGAGGGTCAGGCTGTCAAAACTACGAAGGACTAGGGACTAAGGACGAGGGACGAAGTACGAAGGACGAGGGACGAGGGACGAAAAACAAGGGACAAATGACGAGTTACGAAGAACGAATTACGAATGCAGACGACTGGCGTCCGTAACTCATACTTCTTAACTCGTCCTTCGTCCCTCGTCCTTCGTCCCTCGTCCTTCGTCCCTCGTCCTTCGTCCTTCGTCCTTCGTAGTTCCGTAGCTCGCGCTTGGGGACGCCTCGAGTTATGAAGAATCTGGTTTTGTAAAGGGTAGAGTATGAAGCTTGCTGACATCTGCATCGAGCGTCCTGTGTTTGCCACCATGCTCGTCCTGGCGCTGGTTGTCATCGGCCTGTTCTCTTATTTCGAACTCGGGGTCGACTTGTTTCCGCGCGTCGAATTCACAACCGTCGTCGTGCGCGTTGCGCTGCCGGGCGCCAGTCCGGAAGAAGTCGAAAGTCAGGTGACCAAGGTCATCGAAGAAGCCATCAACACGATCAACGGAATCGAGACGCTGCGTTCGATTTCCTCCGAGGGGCTTTCCCTTACCGTCGTGCAGTTCGAATTGGAGCGCTCCGTCGACCAGGCCGCCCAAGACGTCCGAGACAAGGTCGCGACGATTGTCGCCAATCTCCCGCGCGACGCCGAGGCGCCCGTCATCGAAAAGATCGACCCCGATGCTTCACCCATTCTCACGCTGGTCGTTTCGGGCGATCGCGATCTGCGCGAGGTCACCGAGATCACCGAAGAACAGATCAAAGAGCAGATTGAATCGGTCCAGGGTGTCGGTTCGATCGCGCTACTGGGCGCGCGCAGGCGCGAGATCAATCTGGAAGTCGACCCGGTCAAATTAAATGCCTACGGGTTGCCGATCGACGCAGTGCGGCAGGCCGTGGCCGGTCAGAACGTCGAGGTTCCTGGCGGGCGGCTGCAGACGGCCGCAAGCGAGATCGCCTTGCGGACGACGGCGCGCCTCGGCCGCGTCGAGGACTTCGAGGCCATCGTTGTCGCCGACATCAATGGCCGGACGATCCGGCTCGGGGACATCGGCCGCGCCGTCGACGGCATCCGCGAGGTTCGCAGTCTGTCGCGGCTGGACGGCAAGCCCGCGATTGCCCTGGAAGTTCGCAAGCAGTCGGGCACCAACAGCATCGAAGTGATCGACGCCGTCAAAGAGCGGCTGCCGCAGATTCGCGCTCTGGTTCCTGCCGACGTGAACATTCAAATTGTTCGCGATCAGTCCGAGTTCATTCAAGGGTCGATCCATGAAGTGACCAAGCATCTGTTTCTCGGCGGTGTCTTTGCCGGGCTGGTCGTGCTGGTCTTCATGTGGAGCGTGCGCAGCATGCTGATCGCCGGACTGGCGATCCCGATTTCGCTGATATCGACGTTCGCGTTCATGCGCTGGATGGGATTTACGCTCAATATCATGACGTTGCTCGGGTTGACGCTGGCCATCGGCATCGTCATCGACGACGCGATCGTCGTGCTCGAAAACATCTATCGCTACATCGAAGAAAAGAAGTATCGGTCCAAGGAGGCCGCGCACAAGGCCACTGCCGAAATCGGCCTGGCCGTTATGGCCACCACGCTTTCGCTGGTCGTTATTTTTGTTCCCATCGCGTTTCTGGGAGGGATCCCAGGGCGTTTTCTGCACAGCTTCGGACTGACGATCGCCGTTGCGATCCTGGTCTCGCTGTTTGTCGCCTTTACGCTGACGCCAATGCTTTGCTCGCTCCTGTTTCGCGGAGCCCACGAAGGGAAGCCTCGAAAAGAATCCCGCGAAGGTTGGCTGTATTCGAAAATCGATCGGGGATACGGGCGCGCCCTGCGCTGGTCGCTGGCGCACCGCGGCTGGATCGTGATCTTGTCGATCGCCGTGTTTCTCAGCTCGGCCGTTCTGATTCGATTTATCGGCTTGGCCTTCATTCCGGAGGACGACACCGGCGAATTTGAAATCGTGATCAAAACCCCGCCCGGTTACACGCTGGAGCGGACCGACGCGCTTTTGCGCGAAATCGAAGACCAGGTGCGGAAGCTGCCTGCCGTGCGGCACATTCTGGCGTCGATCGGCTCCCAAGGCGGAGAGTCGGTTCGCAATGCAACGCTGTTTGTCAAAATGCCGCCTGTCAATGAGCGACCTCGCGGGCTCAAGCAGTCCGACAACATGACGCGCGCCCGCCGGATCATGGCGCAGTACCCGGAGCTGCGACCCGCCGTGCAGCTGGTGGGGGCCTTTCGCGCCAGCGGCTTTCGCCAGGCGCAGATCCAATTCAATATCCGCGGGCCGGAGTTGGACCGTCTGGAGCGCTACTCTCAACAAATGATCGCGCAGATGAAACAGATGGAGGGGCTGGTCGATATCGACTCGACCTATGAGGGCGGCAATCCGGAAGTCCAGCTGCGCATCGACCGTGACAAGGCCGCCGATCTGGGTGTTTCGATCGACCGGCTGGCCTTCAACCTGCGAACGCTGATTGCGGGCGAGCGTGTCGGAATCTTCCGCGAAGGAGACGACCAGTACGAGGTACGCCTGCGACTGCTGCCCGAGTATCGCAGCGACGCCCGCGATGTTCTGCAATTGCAGGTCGGCGCCCGCGACGGCCGGCTCGTGCGCCTCGACAACTTTGTGGAAGCCGTCGAGGGGACCGGACCGGCTCAGATCGACCGGCAGGCGCGCCAGCGCCAGATTACGCTGCTGGCCAATTTATCGCCCGGCTACGCCCTCGGCGACGCGGTCAATCAGATCGAAGCGCGCGTCCCCGGCCTGGATCTGGCGCCGGGATACCAGACCGACTTTGAGGGCTTTGCCAAGATTCTGGCCGATCTGGTGGTCGATTTTGTCAAGGCGCTCCTGTTGTCCGTCATCTTCATGTACATCATTCTGGCGGCGCAGTTTGAAAGTTTCGTGCACCCGATCACGATCCTGTTGTCGCTGCCGCTGACCATCCCGTTTGCGCTGTTGTCGCTGCTGTTGACCGGTCAGACGCTGAATCTGTATAGCGCCCTGGGACTGTTCCTCTTGTTCGGCGTCGTCAAGAAAAACTCGATCCTGCAGGTCGATCACACCAACACGCTGCGCGCGCAGGGACTCTCGCGATATGACGCCATCATCCGTTCCAACCATGATCGGCTTCGGCCGATTCTAATGACGACCATCACGCTGGTTGCCGGCATGGTTCCACTTGCCCTAGGCACCGGGCCGGGGGCGGGCAACCGGCGCTCGATTGCGATTGTCATCATCGGTGGCCAGTCGCTGTGCCTGCTGTTGACGCTTCTGATCACGCCGGTCGGATATACCTACTTTGACGATCTTGCCGAGAAGCGGCTGTTGCAGCGCGTGGGGCGGCTGTTCCGTCGCAAGCCTGTGGTGCCGGCGCCGGCCGCCGTTGAGGAATAAGTGGGACAGGCCTCCAGCCTGTCAGCTTTTGAGCGGGTCCGGCGCCTGTCCGGGCCGCGCGCATAAGCGAGCGGGCGATCAGTGGCGCGATGTTCACGGGTAATGGCGACGCCACCCGGGATGAAGAGCACGCAGCCCTGGGAGGCGCCGCCGATGTCAGTGCCGTACCCGGAAGGGTACGGGTAATCGATGACGTCCACGAGCACGTGCACGAGCGCGTCCACGAGCACGATCACGTCAACGAGAACGATCACGTCAACGTGCACAATCACGTCCTGACCCCTGACCCCTGAAGCCTGACCCCTAATGTAAGTTCCCGCCAAAAGCTCCAATCCCTATAATGGCGTCATGAGGCGCATCGTGGTCATCGGAGGCGGCCTGGCCGGATCCGAGGCCGCTTGGCAGGTCGCCCAGGCCGGCCTGACCGTCGAATTATTCGAGATGCGACCGGTGCGGCAAACGCCTGCACACCGGACCGACCGGTTGGCAGAACTGGTCTGCAGCAATTCGCTGAAGTCCGACCTGCCGGGTTCGGCGCCCTTCCTGCTCAAGCGCGAAATGAAAATGATGGACTCGCTGATCCTGCGAGTCGCCGAAACCTGCCGCGTCCCGGCGGGCGCGGCGCTGGCAGTCGATCGCGAGCTCTTTGCGGCGGGTGTCACCGCTGCGATCCAGTCCCATGCTTGCATCCATCTCCGGCGCGAAGAGCTGACGGAAATCCCCGACGATTGCATTGCGATTGTGGCAACCGGCCCGTTGACGTCGCCGGGCCTGGCCGAGGCGATCCGCGGGTTGACGGGCCAGGACTCCTTTTACTTTTATGACGCCATCAGTCCGGTGGTCGAAGCCGATTCGATCGATTTCGACATCGTCTTCCGCGCTTCGCGTTACGGCAAAGGCGGGGACGATTACCTGAACTGTCCGATGACGGAGGCTGAGTACGACCGCTTCTACGAAGCCCTGCTGGCCGCCGAGGCGGTACCGGCCAAGGAGTTCGAGAAGGCGATGTTTTTTGAGGGCTGCCTGCCGATCGAAGAACTGGCGCGGCGCGGGCGGCTGACGCTGGCATTCGGTCCGATGAAACCGGTGGGCCTCGTCGATCCGCGCACCGGCCAGCGTCCGTTCGCGGTCGTGCAGTTGCGCCAGGAGAATCTGCTGGCTGATGCGTACAATCTCGTCGGCTTTCAGAATCATTTGCGCTACGGCGAGCAGCAGCGCATTTTCCGGATGATTCCCGGACTGGAGCAAGCTGAGTTTATCCGGCTCGGGCAGATCCACCGCAACACCTTCATCAATGCTCCGCGGCTGCTGCAACCGACCTTACAGTTGCGCCGGCGCCCCGAAGTCCTGTTTGCCGGGCAGATCTGCGGCGTCGAGGGATATGTGGAGTCTGCGATGACCGGCATCCTGGCGGGAAGAAACGCCGCTCGCATCGCCGCCGGATCGCCGGGCTTGGAATTTCCCCGCCAGACGGCCTGCGGCAGCCTGATTCACTACCTGATGAATGCCGATCCAAAGGGATTTCAGCCGATGAATATCGCCTTCGGATTGCTGCCTGCGCTGGACGACGACGAGCGCCGGCGATTGCGGGCTAAAAAGGACCGGCGGGGGAGGCAGAGTGAAATTGCGTTGCAGGCGATGGACGACTACTTGAATCAGCAACCTGAGGTCAGACAGAAAATTGGGGATTGGGGATTGGGGATTGGGGATTAATTTCGGATTGGGGATTGCGGATTGAGGACCGGCTCATGATTTCCGGGAGGGCGCAATGAGAAAAAACAGATTGTCCTTCAATTTTTGCTGTTCGGGACTGTGTTGGAAAGCGCTGATCATGGCCGGCCTGCTTGCGGCGGTGGCAACGGCAGAAACGGAGAACCGAGCCGCAACGCAGGAAGCAGTCAAACCCAATATCGTCTTCATTCTCGCTGATGATTTAGGACGCGCAGACGTTGGCTTCAACGGCGGCAAAGAGATCAAAACGCCGAACATTGACCAGCTTGCAGCATCGGGAGCACGCCTCGATCAATTTTATGTGCAACCTGTTTGCACACCAACGCGCGCCGCATTGATGACCGGACGCTACCCGATGCGGCACGGGTTGCAGGTCGGTGTCGTGCGCCCCTGGGCGCAATATGGCTTGCCACTGGCGGAGCGGACTCTGCCGCAGGCATTGAAAGAAGCCGGTTATGCGACAGCCATCATCGGCAAATGGCATTTGGGACATTTTCAGCCCGCCTACCTGCCAACCCGCCGCGGATTTGATCATCAGTATGGTCAATACAATGGCGCGATTGATTACTTCAGCCACGAGCGCGACGGCGGACACGACTGGCATCGTGATGACAAAGCCAGTCATGACGACGGCTACAGCACGCATTTGCTGGCGCAAGATGCTGTGAAGTTCATCCGCAATAACGGCGGCGCCAAGCCATTTTTTCTTTACGTTCCCTTCAACGCCGTACACGCGCCACACCAGGTGCCGGACAAGTACAAAGAATCCTACGTGCGTCTGCAAGAGCCACGCCGCACTTACGCCGGAATGCTCGCGGCGATGGATGAAGCGATTGGACAGCTCATTGCGGCGCTTGATGAAAAGGGTTTGCGCGAAAACACACTCATCATCTTCTCTAGTGATAACGGAGGGCCCGCGCCGGGGCGTGTGACTGACAACGGTTTGTTCCGCGCGGGCAAGGCAACGCTTTACGAGGGTGGTGTGCGCGCAGCCGCATGCGTGGCCTGGAGAGGCCGCATCCAATCGGGTACAGTCATCAACCAACCCTTGCATATGGTGGATTGGTATCCGACTTTGCTCAAGCTCGGCGGGGCCTCGCCAAAACAGGAACTGCCGCTTGATGGCCGCGATGCGTGGGCGGCGATCGCCGCAGGCAAGACTTCGCCGCACCAGGAAATTCTGATCAATACCACGCCGACCAATGGTGCGATTCGCATGGGGGATTGGAAGCTTGTTCTGAATGGCAGCAGAAGCAGTGGGGAGGCCGGCGAAGTTGACGGCGGCAAGGATCAGACGAAGAACGGCGATGTTTTAGAGCTTTTCAACCTCAGCGACGATCCCTATGAAAAGAAAAATTTGGCTGACCAGAATCCTGACAGAGTGAAAGAACTGCGAGCCCGTTACGACAAACTAGCGGCACAAGCCGTCCCGCCAGAGATCAAGCCCAAAGCGCCAGGTTTCAAAGTTCCCAAAGTATGGGGCGAGCAATGAGCAACCGTATGCCGTATGCCGCAGGCCGGCGACGGAGCACCAACAGAGCCGCGACCGTGAGGGAGCGGCGGCATACGGCATACGGCATACGGTTGCGGCTATGCCGCAGCCACCCGCGAGGCGGACAATGATTGCCGGCGTCGAGCAGTTTCTGCGCTACCTCGAATACGAACGCAACGTTTCTGCGCACACGCTGCGCAATTACAGCAGCGACCTCGATCAGTTTGTCCGGTTCTGCCAGAAGGATGATCCCGGCGGCCAGCCTCCGGCCCTCTCGGCGATTTCCCATTTGACCATCCGCGCCTTCCTGGGCGATTTGTTGCGCCGGGGAAATTCACGTTCCTCGATGGCGCGCAAGCTGGCGACGCTGCGGTCGCTGTTTCGATACCTGCGCCGGCAGCAACGGATCGACATCAATCCGGCGAGTCTGGTCAGCACGCCGCGGCAGGAAAAACGCCTGCCCGAATTTCTGTCTGTGGCCGACACCGCCATGCTGCTCGAATCGGTCCTGCCGTCGACGACGGCCGGATCGCGTGATCGGACGGTGCTGGAGTTGATCTACGCTTCGGGTTTGCGAGTGGGGGAAGCCGTGGGCCTCAATATGGAGGACGTCGACCTGTCGTCGGGGCTGGTTCGCGTGCGCGGCAAGGGAAGAAAGGAACGCATCGTTCCGTTCGGTTCGCTGGCGGCCGGAGAGCTGCGCACCTACCTGCCGCTGCGCTCGCGTCTGTTGGCCAAACGCCAGGGCCGAGTCGATTCGGCGGCGCTCTTCGTCAATTTACGCGGCAAGCGGCTGACGGCCCGGTCGGTTGAGCGAATGCTGCAAAAGGCGATCCGGCTGACGGCCATCCGGCAGAAGGTCACCCCGCACACCTTGCGGCACAGCTTTGCGACCCATCTGCTGGGAAACGGCGCCGACTTGCGCGTGATTCAGGAACTGCTGGGTCATGTGTCGCTGTCGACTACGCAAAAGTACACGCACGTATCGATCGATCAGCTTCTGTCCGTGTACCGGAAAGCGCACCGCAAGGCATGAATTCGGAACGGTCTCAGGAGTTGTATCTGCGGGGCATCGATCTTTTCAACCGCGAGGAGTTCTACGACTGTCACGATGCGCTCGAAGAGATGTGGTTGGAGGAATTCACTCCCGACCGGTTGTTCTTCCAGGGACTGATCCAGATCGCCGTCGGTTTCTACCACTTCAGCAACGCCAAGTTCGGAGCCGGCCGCAGCATGTTCCAGAAGGCTCTGGCCAAGCTGGAACCCTATCCGGACGGCCATCGCGGCATCAACCTTGAGGAGCTCAAGGGCGAGGTGCGGCGGTGGAAGGCGCTGCTCGACCAAGCAGTCACAACCAAGAGCATCCCCCCCGCCCGTCCGTTTCCGAAGATTCGATACGTGGCGGACGGCGATGTGGGATTTTAGCTGGCGGACTGTAACATCTGAATTGATACCAACAGCATTGATCCTAGCTACTTTCCGGTGCAAAAATGAAGTTTGAAGCGCCGCCAGTTGGCACCTGCCTATTTCGTGAGATTGTGAACCGCACAAAAGTGATCAGTCGACTGTTTTTGTTCTCCGCGTGACCTTTTCGGGTCCCGCAGGAGTTTTTCTTCTCATCGCGCGGCCAGCACGCTGCCGATATTGATGAGATTGTCTGCGATAACTCCCAATCCCACCCAGCGCTGCATGCCTTCGGCGCCCTTATATCTGCTTCGGAACAAGCCATGTCTTCTTTTCAAGACACTGATGCGCCCTTCCGAACCCACCCGCCAGGATCGCGCCCGGCGAAACCAGCGTTGTCTCTGATGCGCCCTGCGGGCTGGCGAGCGAGTTTGCTTGTTGGGAATGGCCACCTGCCTGACTCCCGCTGCAGTGGCCTGGGCTTCGTTTTTCGCACTGTAGAATCCCGCATCGGCGGCCACCAGATCCGGCGGTCGCTCGAATATCTCCCTGTGCGCTTCAATGGAGGGCAACAGTAAGGTCTGATCGGCGGGACGTTGCGCGTACACTTGATAATCGGTGATGATCTGACGCTCCGCCTCCTGAATCTTGACGAGCTTGCCAAACTCGGTCGGCTTGGCCAGCTTGCCTTTGCGGATCGCTTCGGCGTCCACTTCAAAGAGGCTGAGTAATTTGCCCGGGTGATGCGTGTTGCCATCGATCACACGCGCCTTGGTTTGCTCGAGCACTCGGCGCGTCAGCCCGCAGACTTGTTGCGCCTGCCGTGCCAGGCCCTCTGCGGCCCGCTGCCGTTTCCTATTGGCCGCCTTCCTCGTGCCGGCAGCCACTTCCTGGACAATCAATTCGGCTCCCCGGATCACTTGGCGCGTCGTGGCCATCAGCTTTCGATAGATGCGGCGCCGCCGGTTGACCATCTCCTGACCGCTACCTCGAACGGCCCGGCCCATCTCGATGAGACGATGATTGACACTGCGCATCCGATTGCGAAACTTTTTCCCCGCCGTTCCCATCTTTCTTTCGATCTTTCCCATCGTCCGCGTTATGACCCGCACACCGTCGGCCAGCAGGCTGCTATCGGTGGGATAGTGCATGTTGCTTTCCACCACCGTCGTATCCACACGCATCCGCCGCCCAGACATCACCCTCTTCTTGCGCGCCAGCTTGACGACGCGCTTGTGGATCTTGCGGATCACTTGCGGCCCCAACGCCTGGCCCAACCGCACCATCGTCTTGTCGTCGGGAACTTTTTCTCCTCCAATCCGCGTAAACTCCCGATACACCAGATTGGCCCGCACTTCCCCTTCCAGCGTCTGGTAGCTCCAGTTCTTCAGGTGCTTGAGCACCAGCAACCGCAAGACCACCTCCGAAGGCGTCCCGCGGCGGCCCCGCGTCCGGCTCTCCTGGCACCGTTGTCCCAGCGCTTCGTGCACGATCTCGATGAGATCCTCATCCTCCAAAATCGTATCGACCTCGAGCATCCATTTGTCCCAGAGCAGATCGCGGGCGTCGGGGATCACGGCGCGGCTGAGCGCTTCGTAGACGGTCCGCTGTTGGTGCCGCAGCACATTCATCGCCGCACCTTCGCTTTCCCGGCCGCGCGCCAGCTTTGCTGCATCTGTTTGCGGTTGAGCGCCGCCAACTCTTTGGCCGTCTCGCCGAACTCTTTCCAGGTCTGGCGTGCCCGCTGCACTTCATCGACATGTTCGACCGGTACGTACATGCCGCTGCTCTTGCCCTCCTCGGTTCGAAAGCTGACGTAGGTATGCGGACCATGTTTCTTGGTCGGATCGCTGTGGCAACCGCACGACGGCGTCCCGCAGGTGCGCAGCGTTTGCGAAAATCCGGTCTGGATCATCCTCTCGGCCTGCTTGACCAGCTTGCGGAGTAACTGCGTTCGGTTCATGGCTACCTAAGCCTCCAATTAGGCTTAGGTTACAATATCTCACCAACGTAGGTCAACAAAAAAAGAAACGATTCGTCATCGACTCGCCATCGCGATTGGCTTAAAATCGGCTCGAAACCGATGCATTTTGCACCGGAAAGTAGCTAGTTTCTGTCGCGAAACTTTCGCAACTGATCAGCCACCAACTTCAGAAAAACCCGAGCAACTATGCCTATACTTGAGGCGCGAAATGTCCAAACTCAAGTGACAGGCTGGAGGCCTGTCCTACCGTGGATTAAAAGATGACACTCTCGGGCAGAACCAGACTGGGGCACTACGAAATCATCAGGCTGCTTGGCTCAGGCGGTATGGGCGAGGTGTATCGCGCCACCGATACGAAGCTCCATCGAGATGTCGCGCTGAAGGTCTTGCCCGAAGAGTTTTCCCGCGACGCCGATCGCATGGCGCGTCTGGAGCGCGAAGCGCAAATACTGGCATCGCTCAACCATCCCAACATCGCTGCTATCCATGGTCTCGAAGAATCCAACGGTGTGCGGGCGCTGGCGATGGAGCTGGTGGAAGGGCCGACGCTTGCCGAGCGCATCGCAGCCGGACCCATTCCAATCGACGAAGCGCTCACCCTGGCCAAACAGATCGCCGCGGCGCTCGAATATGCTCACGACAGAGGAATCATCCACCGCGACCTCAAACCCGCCAATGTAAAGGTCACGGCAGACGGCGCCGTCAAGGTGCTGGATTTCGGTTTGGCCAAGGTGCTCGAAGACGAACGAGCGGCCGTCGACGCCACCAAATCGCCAACGTTGACTCTTGCGGCTACAGCGCGCGGAGTGATTCTGGGAACCGCCGCCTACATGCCACCGGAGCAGGCCAGGGGAAAACCGGCCGACAAACGCTCCGACATCTGGGCCTTCGGCTGCGTGCTGTATGAAATGCTGGCGGGCACACGGGCCTTTCAGGGAGAAACAGTCTCGGACATATTAGCCGCCGTGCTGCGCGCCGACATCGACTGGCGGGCGCTGCCGGAGACCACGCCGGCGTCCGTCCACCGGCTGCTGCGCCGATGTCTGGACCGCGATCCCAAACGCCGGCTCCAGGCTGTCGGTGAGGCGCGCATCGTTCTTGAGGATCCGCTCACGGGCTGGGACACTGCGGCAATCGAAACAGCGACTGCGCCGCGGCCGCCGTGGCAGCGCAGCTTGCCTTGGGCGGTGGCTGCCACAGCCCTGGCCTTCGCTCTCCTGGCCTGGAGCCCTTGGAAGAAGCCGCCCAAGCCTGCGCTGCCCATGCGGTTGAGCGTCCAGATGGGCGCCGACGTTCATCTGGGTTCAGCGGGAGGTGCGCGTGTAATCCTCTCGCCCGATGGCGAGCGGCTTGCATTTGTCGGGCGCGGGACCGATCAGAAGTGGAACATCTTTGTCCGCCCGCTGGACCGGTTAAACGCAACATCCCTGCCCGGCACCCAGAACGCACGCAACCTCTTTTTCTCTCCCAATGGCCAGTGGATCGCGTTCTTCGCCGAAGGCAAGCTCAAGAAGATTTCCGTACAAGGTGAAGGGCCTGTCACGCTTTGTAATTCCGTCTACGACCTGGGCGGAAGCTGGGGCGATGACGACACGATTGTCTTTACCGTGCACAACCTAGGTGGGGTGTACAAGGTGTCTTCGACAGGAGGGACACCCGAGCCCTTGACGACGCTGGATCAGAAAGCGGGAGAAATCACGCATCGCTACCCGCATTTGCTGCCGGGCTCCAAGGCAATTATTTTCACGGCCCACAACTCGTTGGGCAACTTTGATGACGCCATGATCGTGGCGCAGTCGCTTGAAACAGGTATACGGAAAACGGTCGTCACGGGCGGCTATTACGGCCGCTACGCGCCCAGCGGCCATCTGGTTTACATCCACGAGGGCGCGCTGTTTGCAGTGCCGTTTGACCTGGGTCGGCTGGAGATAACCGGTCAACGTGCTCCGGTATCTGAAAATGTAGCGATCGATTCGGCTTCCGGGGCGCAGTTCGATATCTCGCAGACGGGAACTTTGGTTTATCTGCCCCACACGGTTGCAGCCGGCGTTTCCCTCCACTGGATGGATCAGGCGGGTAAGATGACTCCCCTGCTGCCGGCCAGAGGAAACTATTTAGGTCCGCGCGTTTCACCCGATGGCAAGCGGCTGGCTGTGGTGATCGATACCGGCAGTAGCGCGGACATATGGATCTATGAGTGGCAGCAGGACCGGCTGACGCGTCTGACGTTTGACGGAGGCAACCATGCGCCAATCTGGACTCCCGATGGCGGACGGATCGCGTTCGGCTCAGAAAAGGACGGCGCGCCGAACATCTACTGGAGGCGCGCCGACGGCGCCGGCGATGCGCAGCGTCTCACCGAAAGCAAGAATTCGCAGATCCCATACTCCTGGCACCCTGACGGAAAGATCCTGGCGTTCTTCGAAATGAATCCGAGGACTGGTGGGGACATTTGGATGCTGCCCCTAAAGGGAGACGAGCAATCCGGATGGGCGCCGGGCAAACCCGAGCTCTTCTTGGGCGGCCCAGCTGTCGAAGTGCGTCCGGTGTTTTCTCCCGACGGCCGCTGGGTGGCGTACAATTCCAACGAATCGGGAAAATTCGAGATTTACGTCCGGCCTTTCTTTGGCCCAGGAGGCAAGCGGCAGATTTCGATGGGCGGTGGTGTGTTCCCCACATGGTCTCCAAACGGGAAGGAGCTGTTCTACCGAACAGACGATCAGCGGATCTGGGTTTGTACTTACTCAGCTTCAGAACATGCTTTCGAAGCCGGCCGGCCCCGGTTGTGGTCGCAAGGGCAGTTCACTGACCGAGGCGTTAGCCCGAATTTTGCCATCGCTCCCGACGGCAAGCGCTTTGCGGTGCTGAAGGCGCCTGACGTTGAGGGTGAGTTCGGCACCGACAAAGTCGTTTTCGTTTTGAATTTTTTCGACGAGCTGCGGCGGGTTGCACCGGTGAGGAAGAAATGAAATGGTGGCTGGGAAAGGTTCTAGTCTATGGGTCTTCGGCCCCGCACATTGCGACTTGAGCAACCCGGAAACAGCACTTGTAGGACTTTCCTTGCATTCCTGCCACTGATCACTTGCCACACTTGCCACCCCTGCCACTGGGTGCGCGACTTGAACAGGTTGACAGGGCGGCAGGGTGGTTCGTATAATCCTTGTTTCTTTGCCTGAAGGAGTATCCCGTGTACGCGGTCGTTAAAACTAGTGGAAGACAGATTCGGGTGGCCCCCGGCGAAAAAGTCAGGGTGAACAGGATTGCAGGAAATGCCGGCGATAAAGTCGAGTTGGCCGACATTCTGTTGCTGCACGACGGCGACCAGTTGCAGCTGGGCGCCTCTATTCCGCAGGACGCCCGCGTCACGGCCACCATTGTCGGGCATGGACTGGGCGACAAGATCCTGGTCTTCAAGATGAAGCGCAGGAAGCATTTTCGAAAACGCAACGGTTTTCGGGCCCAGTACACCGACTTGGCCATCGACGAGATCCTGGTCGACAAGGCCGGAAAGAAAGAAAAGAAGAAGGCGGAAAAAGAAGCCTAGCCGAAGCCTAGCCGGGATTATTCATCAATCACCCCGGTGGTCTCAACAGAGAAAGCCACCGGCTAAAGCAGGTTTGACGGAAAAGAGATATGGCACATAAAAAAGGAGTCGGAAGTTCCAGAAACGGGCGGGACAGCAACGCTCAGCGGCTGGGCGTAAAGCGTTTCGCCGGCCAGCTTGTCTCGGGCGGATCGATTCTGGTGCGCCAGCGCGGCACGCGCTTCAAACCGGGCGTCAACGTCGGCCGCGGCAAGGACGATACGCTGTACGCGAAAATCAGCGGCATCGTGCAGTTCCGTGACCGCGGGCGCCTCGGGCGATTCATCAGCATCGAAGCGACCCAGGAATAGCTCGGACCCCATCCGGAGCTTCAGCCAGCCAGGGCCCGTAGGGATGTTCCCTATGCGGCCCTTTTTTGTGCCAACAGCGGGCTACCGCAACCATGTTCGTTGATCACGCAACCATCGAAATCAAGGCCGGTGACGGTGGCGCTGGTTGCGTCGCATTCCGGCGCGAAAAGTTCGTTCCGCGCGGGGGCCCGAGCGGCGGCAACGGCGGCCGCGGCGGCGATATCCATATTGAAGCGCAGGGCCAGATCAACACGCTTCTGGACTATCGCTTCAAGCGAATCTTCAATGCCCAGCGCGGTCATCACGGTCAGGGCAGCAATTGTCACGGCGGCGATGGCCAGGACATCGTGCTGAGGGTCCCGATCGGAACGCAGGTCTTCGAACTCGACAGCGGCGAGCTGGTCCACGATTTTTCGCGCGACGGCGAGCGGATTCTGGTTGCGCGCGGCGGCCGGGGCGGCCGCGGCAACGCCGTCTTTGCCAATTCGGTCCAGCAGGCGCCTCGCTTTGCCGAACCGGGCGGGCCCGGCCAGGAGCGCCAACTACGCCTGGAGTTGAAGCTGCTGGCCGACGTCGGCCTGGTCGGTTATCCCAACACGGGCAAATCTACATTGATTTCCCGCATTTCCGCCGCGCGGCCCAAGATCGCCGATTATCCGTTTACGACGCTGGAGCCTCATCTGGGAGTTGTTGCAGCCTCCGAGGGTCGAAGTTTTGTCGTAGCCGATATTCCTGGCCTGATCGAAGGCGCTCACCGCGGCCAGGGCCTGGGCGACCAGTTTCTGCGACACATCGAGCGCACACGAGTGCTGGCCCATGTCGTCGACATATCCGAGTTCAGCGGACGCGATCCGATCGATGAGTTTAAGACCATCGAACGGGAATTGCGGCTGTTCAAACCGGAACTGGCGGATAAACCCAGGATCGTCGTCGCCAACAAGATCGACATCCTGCAAGAGCAAGGCCGTCTGGAGAAGCTCAGGAAGTTCTGTCGAAAGCAAAAGATCGATCTGTTCGAGATCTCCGCAGTCAGCGGCGAGGGCGTCGAGGCGCTGCGGTACGCGCTCGAACAGATCGTCTTTTCCGCCAAGGCTGCAGCGCTTTGAAAGTCGGAATTCTGGGCGGGTCATTTAACCCTCTTCATAACGCCCACCTGCACCTGGCCGCGGCAGCCCAGCGGGCGCTGGGTCTGCGGCAGGTCGTGTTTGTCGTCGCCCCGGTTCCTCCGCACAAAAACGCAGCGGATCTGACGCCGGCGCCGCACCGTTTTGCCATGGTTTGCCACGCGCTGGAGACGCACCCTGACTTCTTCGCATCGACAGTGGAACTGGAGGATCCCGACAATCCCTTCACGGTCGTGACGCTGGCCAAACTGTGCCGCATGCAGGGCTGGCAGCCGGAACAGATTTTTTTCATAGCCGGCGGCGATTCTCTGAAGTTTTTTTCGACATGGCGGGACTGGCAGGAACTTCTGGCCGGACGCTACCATTTTGTCTTCGTCCGCCGGCCCGGGCTGGAGTTCGACCTCACGGGGTTGGGACTACCCGAAGCCATCCGCGCGCGCTTTCGGACAGCGCCGTCGCGGGAA
The DNA here is from genome assembly GCA_051001345.1 of Acidobacteriota bacterium. Taxonomy (GTDB): domain Bacteria; phylum Acidobacteriota; class UBA6911; order JACQSX01; family JBPCNK01; genus JBPCNK01. The sequence continues at coordinate 29,902 of JBPCNK010000201.1, forward strand.
GATCTTCCGGGTACGCATTACTGGCTCGAGCTGAACGCCCCGGACATTTCTGGCACGGTGATTCGCGCGCGCGTGGCCGCAGGCGAGGATATTTCCGAGCTCGTGCCGCCGGAAGTTGCGCGCCACATCTTCAAGTATGGGCTGTATGGAGATGATAAGATCAAGAGGTAGCCGATTGGATCCGAGAAACGGCAGGCTGGACGCCCGCCCTACTGGCGAATGACCCCAAAAGCAAAACTGAAATTGATCTGTGGAGCCATCGAGGACAAGCAGGGCCAGGACGTTCGAATCTTGGACATATCCAAGGTCTCAAGCTTCACCGATTATTTTGTCCTGTGCACCGCCAACAACCCTCGCCAGAGCCAAAGTATCGCCGACGAGATCGAAGCCCGTCTCAAGAAGGAGAGTGTCCGCCCGTCGCACATCGAGGGCCGGCGCTCCAATGACTGGGTGCTGCTCGACTACGGCGACATCGTCGTGCATATTTTCTCACCCGCCTACCGCAGCTTCTACGCGCTTGAACGACTGTGGAGCGACGGCAAGACCATCGACCCGGGAATCCTGCAAAGCCGAAAAAGCAGGGGTTAGGGGTCAGGGGTTAGGGGTCAGGCTCACCCTATCCAGGGCTGCTATGAAGATTCAGGTGGTTTGGGCGGGCAAGACGCGTAATCCGGACTGGCGCAAACTCCAGGACGAGTATGCCGGCAGGATTCGCCGGTACACTTCCCTTTCAATCGACGAGGTGCGCGAAGCCGGCCGGCCTGACCAGGCCGGAAACCAGCCGGCGATCCTGGCCGTTGAAGGGGAGCGTCTCGCTTCGGCCATCGCAGCCGGCGCCGTTGTCGTGGTGCTCGACGAGCAGGGACAGGCCTGGACAACCGGTGTGTTCCAGGAATGGATGGAGGGTCTCCAAAACCGCGGCGTCAAGCAAGTCAGCTTTCTCGTCGGAGGATTTCTGGGAATGGCTCCTGAACTCAAGTCGCGCGCCGATGTGAGGCTGGCGCTGTCGCCGCTGACGTTGCCGCACGAAATGGCGCGCGTGGTGTTGCTCGAACAGATCTACCGTGTTCTGTCGATGCTGCGCGGCCATCCGTATCACAAGGCATAGTCGCCAGGCGCCGTTCAAGTGGCAAGTGATCAGTGGCAGGAATACAAGGAAGACCTTAAGGGATCAATCCGCAATTCCCCAATCGGCAATAAATCCGCAATCCGCAATCCGCAATCCGCAATTCAATCCCCATTCCCCAATCCCCAATCCCCAATTTTCGATTTTTGATTGGTTCCTCAATTTCGCGTCGTACACCGCCCGCTCCAAGCGTAACAGTGTTCGAAATGACAGTAGACACCGTCCTGAATTTCCTCTTTCCCGAGGCATGCGCTCTGTGCGGCAGTCTGGTCGAAGAATTCAGGTTTGATTGCCTGTGCCGCAACTGTTGGCAAAAACTTCGCGACGGCTTGCGCCCCGTGGCGAACCACGACCTCGAGGCGGCCGGTTGGTACGGCGGATTGCTTGAAGAGGCCATCCGCCTGATGAAATACCGCGGCCGGCGGGGACTGGCGCGCGGGCTGGGCGACTTGCTGGCGGAGCGCTGGTTTTCGGTGGCGCGAACGGAGGGCTGCTGGCAGGTTATTCCGATTCCGCTGCATCCGTCACGGTTGCGTAGGCGGGGTTACAATCAGGCCGAGTTGCTGGCCCGCCGGTTGGCGCGGGCCGGTGGCTTTCCGCTGTGCAGCCGGGCCCTGCGCCGCACCCGGAAGACCCAGTCGCAGGCCGGCCTGTCCGATCGCCAGCGTCATGATAACGTGCGGGGCGCCTTTGAGGTTCGACGTCCGCGCCAGGTGCGCAATAGCGACGTGATCCTGGTCGACGACGTCGTCACAACCGGCGCGACCGTTGAAAGCTGCCGCAAAGCCCTGGTAGCAGCCGGCGCCGCCCGCGTGGTCGTCCTCGCCCTGGCCCGGGCGCCGCGCTGGTGAAGCGTGTATCATAGAACCATGGATGTCAGGATCTGTATTCCCGTATTGGCCGCCGTACTTGTGGCCTGCGCCCCAGTACAGAGCACGGAGGCGCCCGTGGCGAAAAGAACAGAGGCGGAACTGGCCTGCGAACTGAAGCTATCCCGTCGCAGTGTGCAATCAGGCGTGCCGGAAATCGAAGCAACTTTCAGCGTCCGAAGCGCCACCGAAGTACCGGTGCGGGTTACGTTTAACAGCGGACAGAGCTACGACTTTCGGCTGCGCGATTCGGAAGGCAAGGAACTGTGGCGCTGGTCGAGCGGACGCATATTTGCAATGGTGGTTATCGAGAAGGAACTGGGACCCGATGGATGGACCTTTCGCGAGAAGATCCCGCTCGGCGCACAGGGATCGAACCTGACGCCCGGTCGTTACCAGGTCGTTGCCGAGCTGGCGGCTTCTCCGGCGGTGCGATGCGAAGCCGGGCTGGACGTTCGTTAGACAGGCTCCAGGCTTCAGGCTTCAGGGTACGAGGAATTGCGACTTCAATCGCAATAGTACCCTTTGGATCAACCCGCAATCGGCAATTCCCTGGAGCCTGAAGCCCGGCCGGAGCCTGAGCTTTGTCCTGGGCAGGTTTTCGCCTATAATGTGAGGCCCAGAGGGGGGGATTGTTAGAAGGGGCTATTCGTGGCAAAGGACGCTCCAAAGGATGTACGAAGGGGTCTTCGCTTCTCCATCCTGATCCGTCAGATCCGGGTCGAGAGCGGCAGCGAAGTTTTCTTCGGATATGCCAGCAACATCAGCATCGGTGGGATGTACGTCCAGACGATCAATCCGAAACCTCCCGGTTTCGAAGTGACAGTCCGCTTTAACCTTCCCAAAGACGACGCACCGCTCGAATGTCTGAGCGCGGTTGTGTGGAGTCAGGAATACGACTCGGTCAAGTGCCGGAAGCCCGGCATGGGACTCCGCTTCCTCAATATTACCGAGGCGGACCGCGAACGCATTACTGCGTTTCTGGAAAAGCAGGTTTACGACCGGAACCTGGATATCGTACAGACGTAAGAAGTGCAGTGGCCAGTGGCCAGTGCCGCGCCCGGGAGGGTGCGGGTCCTCTTCAAGAATCTGCCGCGAATTGATTCAGCTGACCGTTGTCAAATCAGATAAACATTTCCTCATCGTCGGCGGAGCGTTTCTCGCCCAGTTGACCCTTGCGTGACATCAGAAACTCCACCCCTTCGCGGATGCCGCGGATGATGGAAGAAATCTCGACGACGGGCATCAGAACGTCGCGCTGCAATACCGCGGTCGTTTTTTCAAACTTTTCCGCCGTGTCGGTCACGACAAAATCGAGCTTGGCGAGCTGAGAGCGAACCGTCTCGGTTGCCTGAAGCGCGACCTGGCTGATCTCCGCAGAGGTATCCCGAGCCGTTGCCGAGATGGCGCCGACGTTGGCTGCGATTGACTGCGCCAGGGCGGCCAGTGGCTTGAGCGAGCGGACCAAGTCGTTGGCTCCCAGGAGCAGTACATCGACTCGCTTGCGCATCTGGTCGGAGGCGTCCGTTACACGTTGGGAAACATCCCGGACGCGGGTTGCAATCAGGAAAACCGCCACCGCCTGAGTCAGAAATGCGACGGCGGTGACGGCGACAAAAACAATCAACCAGGTTTCATGCGACACGGGATGGCTCGGCCCCTTACTCGGTAGCTGTTTCTCGACCCAGCTTGCCTTTTTCTTCGCGGTAGGCCTGCTTGCCCGCCTCGATGGCCGCAGCTAGTTGTTCTTTCTGTTTGGACAGAACTTCCTTGCCGCGGTCGACATAACCGGTGGCCTTCTCCTGGACGTCGCGTGCACCGCCGCCCACATAGTCGGCAGCTTGACGTCCGCGCTCACCAATAAGATCGACTCCCTCGCGGGCTTTGCCCGCTATCAGTTCACGGGTTTCCAGGCCACTCTTCGGCGCAAACAGCAGCGCAACGGAGGCGCCGACAAATCCGCCGATCAAAAAATACAGAAACTTCTCGCCCGAATTGTCATTCATTTCAAATGTCTCCCTGTGTGGCTCGCTGTCATGGATCACCTGTAAACCGTAGCATCGCATTGGGAGTAAGTCAATTTAGTACCAGTGGCCAGTGGCCAGTGGCCAGTGGTGGCGCCGGCCGCCTGGCCGGTGGCTTTTGCTTGATTCTCCTGTCCCTGTGCCAGTTTTGTGTGCCACCTTACTTCCAAAATTCATAGAAATGCCCGAGCGGGCCTCGCCCGCCGCCGATCCGAAACGACGCCTGCAGGGCTGCCGTAACGTAGGCTTTCCCCTTGTGGCATGCCTCTTCGAGGTCGTGTCCGTGCCCTAGGAATGCCGCGATCGCCGAAGCCAGCGTGCAACCTGCGCCGTGCGCGTTGGCCGTCTGGATGCGCTCACCCGAAATCCGTTGAATCGCGCGGCCATCGAAGTAAACGTCGACGGCAGCGCCTTCCAGATGGCCGCCTTTGACCAGCACGGCAGTTGATCCGAACGAGTGAATAGCACGGGCGGCCGCTTCCATGTCCGCAACCGATCTGATTTCCAGTTCCGAAAGCACTTCGGCTTCCCGCAGATTAGGAGTGACCAGTCGAGCCAGCGGGAACAGATGACGGCGCAAACTGTCGATGGCGTCAGTCTGCAGGAGTATATCTCCACTGCTGGCGGCCAGCACCGGATCGACGACCAGCTTACCGGCGCCAAGCTGGTGGAGTTTGGCGGCTACGGCTTCGACGATGGCGCGGGTGCTGAGCATACCCGTCTTGATGGCATCGGCTCCCACATCGCTCAGAACGGCGTCGATTTGGCGTTCGATGACGTCGACAGACACGTCGTAGGTGGCGGTTACGCCGAGCGTATTTTGTGCCGTGACCGATGTCAGCACCGACATGCCGTGGCAGCGCAGCGCAGCGAACGTCTTCAAATCAGCTTGGATGCCGGCGCAGCCGGCGCTATCGGAGCCGGCGATCGTCAGCAGCTTGGGTAGTGTGGAATAGTCGCTGCAGCCGGTCATGAATCGGCGGGCAAATTGACCAGCAGGATGGGAAGGTGCAGCCTGCGCAAGACTTTTTCGGTAACGGATCCGAACAACGCGCGCTCCAGGAAGCTCTTGCCGTGCGTCCCCATGACGACAATATCGGCGTGATGCTGACGGCAGGCCTGCAGGATTCCGTCCAAGGGCCGGCCGACCAGCAACATTTTTCCCCATTGTGGCTGCGGGCCAAAGTCCTGGAGGAAGTCATCCATTTCGCGCTCGGCCAGGTGTTGCAACTCCAGTTCTACGCCATGGGCCTGCGAGGGAATCACCAGGGAGGCATACGCCGGCATGACGCTTTCAATGACATGGACAATCACCAGCCGGGCGTCATGCTTGTCGGCCAACGATGCCGCGAATTTCAGCGCGCGCTCTGCAAATGGAGAAAAGTCGATGGGGCACACGATGGTCTTGATCATTGCAGTTTCAGATCGTCCTTGAACTCAGTCTTGTAAATATCCATAAACACCAGCAACAGCCCGACAACGACCGGACCCAGCACCAACCCGGAGAATCCGAACACGCTTAATCCACCCAGCACTCCGAAGAAAATCAGCAGAACGTGCATTCCTTTTGAGGTTCCCTGGATGACCAGCGGACGGACCACATTGTCAACCATCCCGATCAGCAGCGAACCGGCTGCCACCAGCACCAGGCCCTTGACCACATGCCCAGTCAGCATCAGAAACAGGGTGATCGGCACCCAGACAGCGGCCGTTCCGATGACCGGCACCAGCGAAAAAACGGCTGTCGTGGCCGCCCACAACACTGCGTGGGGAACTCCTAGAATCCAGTAAATCAACCCGGCCAGCACGCCTTGCACCAAGCCAGTCACGTAGGTGCTGATAAACGTTGCGCGGATCACCTCGGCAAAACTTTCCAAAATCCTTTCTTTGTATTCGGGCGCCAGGGGAACGCACTCCCCCAGTTCCTTGCGCAGCGTCCTTCCGTCGCGGAAGAGGAAAAACAGCGTGAAGATCGTGATGAAAAAATCCATGATCAGTCCAGCCAGTCCGCCTAGGATGCCCAAGCTGTGAGCGGCCATGAAAGCTCCGGCTGTCTGCAATGCGGACTTGATCCCCTCTCGCGTTTCGGCGCGATCCAGATGCAGGGCGCGTTCGGCGCTTTCCACCGCGCGTCCCAACGTGCCGCGGCCCGCCTGAAAATCCGCCAGCGTGCCTTGCATGCCGCCCTGCAGGTTCTGGTAGGTGTCGACGATCTGCTGCGAGACGATGATCAACAGTGCGACCAGTGGAAGAATGATCACCAAAGTAATCCCCAGGCACATCACCGCGGCCGCGGCGTTGGGGCGGCGCCCCATTCTTTTGGAAAGCTTCTCGTAGGTGCGGAAAAACAGCGTTGCCAGGATGACGGCAAACACGAGCGGTGTGAAGAATGGCTCGAGGACTCTCGCGAACAGGTACAGGATGAAGAGGCAGCAGACGACAAAGAACACCGTAGAGAGTTTAGAGTGCGGATGCATGCTTATAGGTTTCCTGGTAGTAGACACACAGATCGGTCAGAGGACATAGAGGACATTTCGGTTTGCGCGCCTGGCAAATCTGCCGGCCGTGATCGATCAAAAGAAACGACAACTTGATCCAGTCCTGGCGGGGAAACAGTCCCATCAGATCGGACTCGATCTTCTTGGGATCGGCATGCCGGCTGAATCCCAGCCGAGCCGAGAGACGCTTTACATGGGTGTCAACGACGACCCCGTCGGCGATTCCAAAGGCGGTGCCCAATACGACATTGGCTGTCTTGCGCGCCACTCCCGGCAGTTGGAGTAGCTGCTCCATGGTTTGCGGCGCCTTCCCGCCGTGTTCCTCGACGATCTTGCGCGCGCAGCCCTGGATGGCGCGCGCCTTGTTCCGAAAAAACCCCGTAGAACGGATGATCTGCTCCAGTTCGTCCGGGTTGCTGTCGGCCAGTGCGGCGGCAGTCGGGTATCTCTTGAACAAGGAGGGAGTGACCAGGTTGACCCGTACGTCGGTGCATTGGGCCGACAGAATCGTCGCCACGAGGAGCTGCAAAGATGAGCGATGCTTTAAAGCGCAATGCGCGTCCGGATAGAGCTTTTTGAGCCGTCCGACAATTTTCCTGCAGCGCTCAACGTCGGCTGCTTTTTTCCGGGGCCCCATTGTGGCAGCCATGATAGCAGGATTCAGGGGTCAGGATTCAGGGGTCAGGGTTCAGGGAATCAACAGTGCCCGGCATGTCCGGGCCGCGACCGTAAGGGAGCGGGCAATCTCAGGAACAATTACGGATTGCGAGTACGAGTTACGAAACGTGAAGTTTGTGCGTCTTAATTCGCAATTCTTACCTCGTAATTCGTACCTCGTAATTCGTAGTTCGAAATGCTGCCATTGATTGCCCACTCGCTTACGCTCGTGGCCCGGACATTGCGGCGCCGACTAGATGCTGGAGGTGTAAAAGATCGTCGAGCCGGCCGAGGCCCAAAGGCCACGTCACGCGTATCACACCTTTTTTCGCTGGCGCGTTGTAAAATAGGGCCATGAAGAAAGCGCTTGTCTCTCTGGCCGCTGGCGCTTCAGTCGTCGTTTTTCTTCAGTGGATGACACCGGACGCGCAGGCCACGTTGAAGTACCGCAAAGAAACCGACCGGAAGTGCCTCTTTTGCCATACGGCCATTCCCAAGAGGGGCGCCGAAGATCCCCTGCTAAGCGAAGACGGCAAGAAGTTCAAAGAGAATGACTACAAACTGACCGACGAACAAAAACGAAAGCCCGATCCGGAATAAGGACGAAATACGAAGGACGAAGTACGAAACACGAAAAGACATCCCGCTGCGCCCCCCCTCTCTTTCCCGTGGTTATGAGGAAACTCCGACACCGTCCTTTGTCCTTCGTCCTTTGTACTACGTCCTCCAACTCTGAAGCCTGAACCCTGAAGCCTGAAGCCTGCACTAAAGCTTGACAGTGCTAGAGGCCTCATATAAAAAGTTAACTCGGCACGTGACGGTCTTTTTTTAGGTTTTTAGAGCCTTTAGGAGCAATTATTTATGGACAGTCCTCCGGCGACTGACACGCCCGGGAGTCCTTCCCCGGGTGTATTGACGCGACTGCGCAACGGCATCGCATCGCTGTCCCAACCGCGCACGACCGATCCCAAGCAAGCCGCCCAGCGTCCGCTGATCCGAAGGCGCAAGTTCGCCATGGCGTGCGTGTTCGGCTTCCTGGGTGGCAACCTTTTGATGACGCTCCGGTTTTTTTTCCCGCGCGTGCTGTACGAGCCGAGAACGGTTTTCCGCATCGGCTATCCCACGGATTTCAACTTCGGAGTTGATACCCGATTTCAGAAGGATTATCGGATCTGGGTAGTCAAGAACGCCGGAAAACTGTTTGTCATCTATGCGCGATGCACCCACCTGGGCTGCACTCCGGACTGGATCTCCGGCGAGAACAAATTCAAGTGCCCGTGCCACGGCAGCGGCTACGACAGCGATGGGATCAACTTTGAAGGCCCGGCGCCGCGTCCGATGGACCGTGCCAAGGTGTCGCTGGATGCCGAGGGCCAGATCATTGTCGACACCGGCACGCTCTATGAGTGGCCGAAGGGAATGGATACCGAATTCGATGACCCGGGCTCCTTCCTTGCGGTGTGATCCTGCAAACCCGAGCCGCGACTGAATCCGTTTTCAGCGCTTGTAATCCTGGAGGCTGAAGTATGGCCGACGAAAAGGACAAACAACTTATTAAGACCGGCGAGGAGAAGCCCGCCCGTACGGGTGTGGCCAAGATCCGCGAGGGACTCCAGCCGCTCGTAGGGAAAGCCAAGGAAGACCTGGATGCCATCCGAGAGTACAAATCAGGCCAGCTCTGGAAGTCCATCTTTCGGCACAAACTGGACGAAACGCCGCGCAACCGGTCGCTGGCGGTGCTCACCAACGTATTTCTGCACCTGCACCCCGCCAAGATCAATCGGGATGCCGTGCGTTTCAGCTTCACTTGGGGGATGGGTGGGATCACGCTCTATTTGTTTATCGTTCTGACCATCACAGGCATCTTCCTGATGTTCTACTACCACCCTACCAAGATCCAGGCGTATCGGGACATCATGTATCTCAAGCATGACGTTCCTTTCGGCAACATCCTTCGTAACATGCATCGTTGGGCCGCCCACCTGATGATCATCACCGTCTGGCTTCACATGTTTCGCGTTTATCTGACGGGTTCGTACAAAACGCCACGCGAGTTCAACTGGGTCGTCGGCGTGATTCTGATGCTGCTGACGCTGTTGCTGTCTTTTACCGGCTACCTGTTGCCCGACGACCAGTTGGGTTATTGGGCCGTTACGGTTGGGACGAACATGGCGCGAGCCACGCCGATGCTGGGGCACGAAGGACCGTTTGGGCCGGAGCTGGGGATGACTGCTTTTAACGATGTGCGTTTTGCGCTGCTGGGTGGTTCGATTGTCGACGCCAACGCGCTGCTGCGGTCCTATATCTGGCACTGCATCGGGATCCCGTTTATTCTGTCGATTTTTCTGGCCGTGCATTTCTGGCGCGTGCGCAAGGACGGCAGCATTTCGGGACCTGCGCCTGTGGTGCTCGAGTCGGAAATCAAAAAGTAAGAACGGCCGGCAGGCCGGAGGTGAATGAATGGACTGGGGTCAAATCTGGGAAATCGCGTCGGCTCCCGATAACGTCCCGATCGTCGCCATGCTGTTCCTCGTGCCCTTCTTTACCTGGTACGGGTTCAGGCAGGCCTTGGCCAATGACCGCCTGATTGCACAACTGGAAGGCGATCCGCAGCTGGCCAAGACACATCACCGCAAGACCCATCCCTATCGGCGCGAGTGGGCCGAGAAGCTACAAGTGTGGCCCTACCTGTTGCGCATTGAATTTTTAGCGACGATCATCGTGACGGTGATTTTGATGGTGTGGTCCATTACGCTGGACGCGCCTCTGGAAGAGCCAGCCAACCCGACGCTGACGATGAACCCATCGAAGGCGCCCTGGTATTTCCTCGGCCTGCAGGAGATGCTTGTCTACTTCGATCCGTGGCTGGCCGGGGTCGTGCTGCCTTCTCTGATTCTGGTAGGTCTGATGGCGATTCCTTACATCGACACCAATCCGCTGGGCAATGGATATTACACTTTCAAACAGCGCAAGTTTTCGATCCTTGCATTTTGTTTCGGGTTTCTCGTCCTGTGGTTGATGTTGATCTTCATCGGGACATTTATTCGGGGCCCCGGCTGGATGTGGTTCTGGCCCGGCGAGACCTGGGACCATCACCGTGTCATCCACGAGTTCAACCGGGACCTGCCCGATCTTCTGGGGATCACCAATCTGTGGATAAAGACGGTTTTTGGCGCCGTCGTCACGGGTCTGTACTTTGTGTTGGCGGGCTGGGCGATCCATAAGTTGTTCACGTGGAATGAATTCAATCGGAGAATTTACAAGCGGATGAACCTGATGCAGTACGCCACGCTGCAGTTGTTGCTGATCCTGATGATGGCGCTTCCGGTAAAGATCCTGCTAAAACAGTTGTTCCAAATCAAGTACGTGTGGGTTTCGCCTTGGTTTAACGTGTAAAGCAGGCTTCAGGCTCCAGGCTCCAGGCTCCAGGGATGCGATTATGGATTGTATCCGCAATCCGCAATTCCCTGAAGCCTGAAGCCTGAAGCCTGAAGCCTGGAGGATAATGAATGTCTGACCCGTCTTCGCTGGAAAAAACTTCCGGAGATCCGAACAAGCCGGCTGTGCAGCCGCCTCCCCCGCCGCCCGAAGACACGCGAGATCCCATCGCCGACTATTCGATGAGCTGGCCAATCGCCATCTTCTCGTTTTTGCTGATGTTGACTCTGGTCTGGGCGTTCTATCAGGAGGCCTGGGGAGAGCGTCCCTGGATTCGTTATCAGGAAAGGTTCAAGCAGGTCTACACAGAGTACCTCCGGAAAATCCAGCCGGAGCAGGTCAAAGCCGAGCGCGAGATTCGAAACTCTGCAGAGTTCAAGGAACTGGAAGCGCGCGTCCTGACTGCCGAGAAGGCCGTCGCTGCTGAAGTCGCCAAAATCGACGAGACGCTCAATAAGGAGGTCAACCCGCGGCTGGCCAAGCTCAACGACGTCTTCGCGGTTGCCCGCAGCGAAGTAGCGGCGTTGACCTACAAGGTCGAGGCGTCCGGTGGCGATGGCCGCGATGATCTGGAAGAACTCCGCCAGGAAAAGCACGACGTAGAACTCCCTGGGTCCAACGGCGAGACCCAGGAAGTCGAGATGACCTACAACGATCTGGAGCATGAGTTCAACGGACAGAAAAAGCGGCAGGGCGAATTGATTTCGCGACGCGCCGAACTGGAACGGGGACCCGCTGCGCTGCGCAGGGAGCGCGACGAATATCTGAAAAGTCATCTCGGCGGGCCGAACGAGCAGGATGTCAACGGTTTGATCAACAAGATGGACGAGTACAAGGTTCAGATTCGCCAGATCCACGTCGCGGGAGTCGAGCTGGTCGATCGTTGTGAATCCTGTCATGCCGGCATCCGGGAACCGGTCACTTTGACTTCGGATTTAATGGGCAACGAGAAAGTCTTTACCAGCCACCCGAATCGGGAACTGCTGACGATTCACGATCCGGAGCGATTCGGCTGCTCGCCCTGCCACAACGGAAACGGAACGGCTACCGTCAGCGCCAAGATGGCCCATGGACGCTATAAGCACTGGCTGTGGCCGATGTACGACCGCGCCAACGTGGAAGCCGGCTGCCAGCAGTGTCACGAAGCCGATATCGTCCTGGATCATTCGACCGTCCTGAACACCGGCAAGGAACTCTTTCTGCAGCGCGGATGTTGGGGCTGTCACGCGCGCGAGGGTTTCGATCCTGAGCCGGGCAAGCTGATGAATGTGCAGAAGAGCATCGAACAGCTGCGCAAACGCAAGGAGGACACGCGTCTGGAAGCGACGCGCGTCGAGCGCCAGGGCGACAAAGCGCCCGATAACGCGACGGCAAAACGGCTGTATGCGCGGGCCGAATCGATGCGCATGTCGCTGGCGCGCATGGACAACCAGCTTGAGCAAATGGCCACCCAGGCCCGGGATTTATTGCAGGATGTGAAGAAGACCGGGCCTAATCTCAAGGAGATGAGCCAGAAGCTTCGCAAGGAGTGGGTCCCCGTCTGGCTGGAGAATCCGAATGCCTGGCGGCCCGGAACCAAGATGCCGACGTTCCGATTGCAAAAGGACGAGATTCAGGCGATTTCCGCGTTTCTCTGGCAGTCGGCGCTGACCGAACCGAAACTGGCGGTCCATCCGCCAGGGAACGCCGATCACGGCAAAGAGCTCTTTGAGACGCGCGGGTGCCTGGGCTGCCACTCGATCGGAGAAGGCTCCAATCGCATCGGAGGCGTCTTTGCGGCCAACCTGACTCGTGTCGGAGAGAAGGCCAACTACGATTACCTGGTGCGCTGGATTCACAATCCACGCGAACGGACGGCGCCTTACTGCCCGGTCGACAAGCGGGACATCACACCTCAGGACTACGAGGCCAAAGGCCTGCCGTTTGCTTTCGACCGCGATCATTCCGTGTGCCCGGTGTGCGGCAATCAGTTACAGGTTCAACAGATGACCGTCATGCCCAACTTCCGGCTGACGCCTGCCGAGACGCGCGATATCGCTTCGTATCTGATGACCCGCAGAAAGAACGGCTCGTACCCGGCGGCTGGCTTTATGGACGACCCGAAGCTGAAAGACCGCGGGCGCTTCTTGGTGCGCCATTACGGCTGCGCTGGATGTCACGAGATCGCAGGACTGGAAAACGAAGCCAAGATCGGAACCGAGTTGACCAAGGAGGGAAGTAAGCCGATCGAGCGGCTGGATTTCGGCCTGCTGACCGAGAAAGCCAAGCACGAAAAATGGTATGACCACAAGGGATTCTTCGAGCGCAAGCTGCGCAAGCCCGAGGTCTACGACGAAGGCAAGATCAAACCGCACCTTGAAAAGTTGAAGATGCCGAACTTCAACTTGAGCGAGCAGGAGATCACCGCCTTGTCGACATTCCTGCTTGGCAGCGTGGATTCGGCCTTGCCCAAGACTTACTTTTATACTCCGCCCGATGAGCGCAAGCATAGCCAGGACGGCTGGTGGGTGGTGCAGAAATACAATTGCATGGGCTGCCACCAACTGCGTCCCGGACAGGTGGCGGATCTGAAGGCCTTGGTGCCGCGCTATAAGGACCCCGACTGGAAGGATCGCGTGCCGCCGCCACTGGTGGGCGAGGGCGCTCGTGTCAGTCCCGATTTCCTGCTGGCGTTTCTGCGCAACCCTGCTTTGAGCTCGACCGACCTTCATCGAAATGGTGTGCGCTCGTATCTGGAAGTACGCATGCCGACGTTCGAGTTTTCCGCTGGAGAGCTGCAAAAGCTGGTGCGCTTCTTTGGGGCGCTGGCCTACCAGCAGAGTCCGCACATTCCGGCCAAACTGGCGCCCCTGACGACCGAAGAAATGTCGCTGGCGCGCCAGATGTTCACCCATCCGGCCGCGCCCTGTCTGAAGTGTCATACGGGTGCGACGGCGACGGCGCCGGATCTGGCGATGGTCCGCGAGCGATTGCAGCCGGGCTGGACGACGCGCTGGATCGCCGAACCGGCCATCATCGCGCCGGGCACGGCCATGCCGTCGGGTCTGTTCCGGCGCGAGGGCGGGCGCTGGGTTTTCGCCAGCACATTGCCGGCCAGCTTTGCCAATTACAAAGGCGATCATCTCGATCTGCTGGTCCGCTACCTCTATCAGGCGCCGATCTCCGAGATCGGAAGGAAGTAGGGGTCAGGGCTCAGGCTTCAGGGGTCAGGGGCACGACGTGATCGCGCTCGTTGACGTTGATCGTGCACGTTGACGTGATCGTGCTCGTTGATGTGCTCGTGGCCGTCCCCGCCCCACCATGCTGAAAGGTCAAATCCGCCGTCTGGTTTTTCTCGCAAGGCGACTCAAGCTGTGGATCAGCGGCCGCGGGTCCCTTTCAGCATCGGGTGATTTCTGGGCTCTGCAGCTCAAGGGCAACAACGATTTTGTCTATTGGCTGGCCCTTCCCACTGTTGTCCAGTGGGTCAACCTGCGCCTGACCGGTTCTGCGCAGATCTGGCCGCTCTCCTGGTTCCTGTTTTCGATTCAAGACAAGCTTCCCGTCGAGCGGGCCGTGTCGATCGGGTGTGGAGTCGGCAACCTCGAGCGCGAAACCGCCCGGCACCAGGGCGCGCGTCATATCGATGGCATTGATGTAAGTAAGCCTGCACTGCTGCACGCCCGGCAAGCAGCCCTGCAGGCGGGCTACTCCGACACCATCTCGTATCATCTCGAAGACGCAGCCGCCTGGCTGCGAAACGCCGTGAAGAGCCCCGGATATGATCTGATCTTCTTTCACTGCAGTCTCCACCATATCGAGCGCCTCGAGGAAGTTTTGTCGCTTTGTGCCCGCTGTCTGCGCGGCGGCGCTCCCGGCCTGCTGTATGTGGACGAATACATCGGACCCTCCCGGCGCGAGTGGCAGGCCGACCACCTCGGGCATGCCAACGCGATCTTCGGAAGGATTCCTCCACAGTACAAAAGAGCGTCGAAGGTTTTTCCTCCCGTGGCGTTGGATGATCCCACTGAGATGATTCGTTCCTCGGAAATCGAGGGCGTGCTCCGCAACCACTTTGAAGTGATCCACTACAAACCTTATTACGGCAACGTGGTGATGCCGCTCGTTTCCGCAATCAAAGGGACGGGACTGCAGGATCCAGCTGTGCTGAAGATTTTGAGCGAAGCAATGGACTTGGAGGATTACCTGATTGATCGCGGTCTGCTGGATCCACTCTACGCCGTCTTCGTGTGTCGTCCCCTGTCAGGGTCGCAAACGATGGTCAACGTCGACGCGTAGGGAAGCAGTGTGTCCTTCTTTGGATCTCCGTATTGAACTCGGCCGTGGCGCCATCCCTCTTGCAGTTTCCGACGGGCGAATCAATCCCGGGGATTTGGGATCGGAGCCCTTTGGCCATTTGCGGTAGACTGTTTCGCGGTGGCCGAGCCGATACAGATTGCATGTAACCTGAACTCCGAGGAGTTCGCAAGGCGGCGAAAGGAAGTCCTCGAACCGCTTTGGCGCGCCGTTCGGCAAACAGTTGAAATCGACGACGGCATAGCCCTTCTCTTTGACAGCGACGAGGGACGCCTTCCGTTCTTAGCAAAAATGGTGGAGCTTGAGAGGCAATGCTGTCCCTTTCTCCGTTTTGTCATAACTGCGGAGCCGGCAAACGGCGTGATCCGTCTGGACATTTCAGGACCTCCCGGAACGCGCCAGACTATCAAAATGGAGTTAGGGCTATGAGCTGGTCCGAAAGTGCCTTCCTGGGAGCGCGGGCGTCCCGCTCGCACAACCTGGCACTGCGTTAGATGCGCGCGGGACAAGCGCGCCCCCGGGCTGCTCAACGGAAATCCACCATGGAACGACAGCCGATCAACCTGGCCGACAAGTTTTCCAAGTTCTCGGAACACTGGGCGCCCAAAATCATCGCTCGAATGAATGACTATCACTTCACGCTCGTCAAGTTTCAAGGCGAGTTTGTCTGGCACAACCACTCCCATACCGACGAAGTGTTCGTCGTTGTCGACGGGTCAATGACAATTCATTTTCGAGACGGGGACGTTCAGGTAGGCGCCGGGGAATTGTTCGTGATCCCAAGGGGTGAGGAGTACAAAACTTCGGCCCAGGCCGAGTGCAGGGCCATGGTTGTCGAAACTGCTGGCACAATCAACACGGGCGATGTCGTCAGCGAGAAAACTTCCGCGGATGACGTCTGGATCTAGCTCGGAAGGAGAGCCAATGGCAATAGCGAAGGGTACTCGACGAGCCCGCACATGGGGCGCAGTTGTAATCGCGCTTGTGCTGACCACAGCGCTAGCGTTCGGCCAAACGACGCCGGCTGCTGCCGGCAAGGTCGTCGCCGTCAACGGTATCGAGATGTACTACGAAAGCACCGGGCAGGGAGAGCCGCTGGTTCTGCTCCACGGTTTCAACGCGTCTGGCGAGGCGTGGGCCGGCGTGGTTGGAGAATTCGCGAAACACTATCGGGTGGTAGTGCCCGATCTCCGAGGACACGGGCGCTCGACCAACCCTGCAAACCGATTCACCCACAGGCAGTCGGCCCTGGATGTTTTCGCCCTCCTTGACGAGCTCGGGATTAAGCAGTTCAAAGGGATGGGTATCAGCACCGGCGGGATGACGCTGATTCATATGGCAACGCAACAGGCCTCCCGAGTCGAAGCCATGGTCCTGATTGGCGCGACGATTTACTTCCCCGAGCAGGCGCGAGAAATCATGAGGAAAGCGACAGTGGAGAGCTTGACGCCCGCTGCCTACGAGCGCAGGCGCCGAACCCACAAGCGCGGGGACGAGCAAATCAGGGCGCTTCAACAGCAGTTTCACGAATTCAAGGACAGCTACGACGACATGAACTTCACAGGTCCGTATCTTTCGACTATTACCGCACGCACCTTGATCGTACACGGCGATCGCGATCAGTTCTTTCCCGTGGCGATTCCCGTGGAGATGTACCGTTCCATTCCGAACTCCTTGCTCTGGATCATTCCACGCGGCGGCCACGTTCCCATCTTTGACCCGTTAGTGCCGTTTACAGCGACGAGTCTGAAATTCTTGAAAGGTTGGGACAACCAATAAAGGACAAAGGACAAAGGACTAAGGACTAAGGACGAGTTACAGATTGCGCAGGGCTTCCTCGTTCTTGGCACCGTAATCCGCACCTCGCACTTCGTCCTTTGTCCTTCGTCCTTCGTCCTTTGTCCTTCGTAGTTCAATCGCCCGTGATTCTCACCGGCACCGATCTTGCAAGGCACGGTGTTCGAGTGGCTTCCTCGTGTTGCAAACCCTGCCAGAATGAGATAGCCTTATAGTTTTTCAAGAAAGGAATCGATCATGTCTAAGAGGAACCTGTTTGTACTGTTCGCAATCGCGGCTTTGGCTCTGGCCGTCGGTTGCGGCAAGGCCGAAGAACCAGCACCTGTAACAACTGCTCCGCCGGCCGCCGCGCCGGCCGCTGCAGTCGACCCGGCGACGGCTGGGAGTATTACTGGGAAAATCAGCTTCGAAGGCGCAAAACCGAAGGCCAAATCGATCCGCATGGATCAGGACGCCTTCTGTGCCAAGGCGCACGCCACACCGATTTTCTTCGAAGATGTCGTGGTCAACGACAATGGAACGCTGCGTAACGTTCTGGTTTACGTAAAAGGCGGACTGGAAGGCCGGACGTTTCCAACACCCGCCGAGGCAGCCAAACTCGACCAGTCAGCCTGCCAGTACGTTCCCCACGTCGTCAGTCTGATGAAGGACCAAAAGCTTGACGTAGTCAACTCCGACAGCACCAATCACAATGTCAACGTGCTGGCCGAACAGAATCGGCCGTGGAATAAATCGCAGGCGCCCAACAAGTCCGACGTCGAGTCGTTTCCACGCGAGGAGATCGTCATTCCAGTCAAGTGCAACATCCATCCCTGGATGAAGTCCTACATTGGCGTCTTCAGCCATCCGTTCCACGCCGTCACGGGCGCCGACGGGACCTTCGAGCTGAAGGGTCTGCCGCCCGGTGACTACGAAATCGAAGCCTGGCACGAGAAGTATGGAACGAAGACCCAGAAGGTGACCGTCGCAGCCTCGGAAGCCAAGGCCGCCGATTTCGCATTCCAGCCCGCACCTTAAGGAGGCAAAGGGCTTGTGTGGCACAGGGTAGAAGTAAAGCCCTGTGCCGCACCTCCTATCGGAACTTAATTGGCCATGAATATTTGGCTGCACCGCTACGCGGTCCTGGTCGCCTGCTGCACGTTTGTCCTGATCATCGCCGGCGCGCTGGTCACAAGCAATGACGCAGGGCTAGCGGTCCCGGACTGGCCGACTTCTTTCGGCGGTTTCAATCCGCCGATGGTCGGCGGCGTGTTTTACGAGCACGGTCACCGCATGGTGGCCTCGGCCGTTGGCTTGCTGACGATTGTTCTCGCTGTCTGGCTATGGCGCACGGAGCGCCGCCGCTGGGTCCGGAGGCTGGGTTGGATCGCGCTGGCAGCCGTTGTTGCACAAGGTCTGCTGGGCGGCTTGACGGTTATTTTTCTGCTCCCGACCCTTGTTTCGGTCGCTCACGCCTGCCTGGCACAAGCCTTTTTCTGCCTGACCGTCGCGCTGGCGTTGTTTACCTCGCGCAGCTGGCTGAATACCGCCGCACGGCTGGAGCCAAGCGGCGGTCCCTCCATCCATCCGCTGACGATTCTAACGGCGGGCGCTGTCTATCTGCAGTTGATTCTTGGCGCAACGCTTCGCCACTCCGCCATCTCCGTGACGCCGCATGTTCTGGGCGCCATAGCAGTCAGCGTCCTGGTGCTGGCGACCGGTATCCGGGTCTTTCGCTTTTATGGTAGTGTCAACGAGTTGGCGCGGCCTGCTGCCTTGCTGGTGTCATTCTTGATCGTCCAGCTGTTTGCGGGACTGGGCGCCTACTGGGTTCGGATCTCAAAGATATCCGAATTGCAGCCGACTCGCGTTTCCGTTGTCATTACCACGACACACGTCGCCGCTGGCGCGTTGGTGCTGGCCACAGCCGTCGTTTTGGCGCTGCGCTGCCATCGACGGGTGCGGCGGCCGGGAACGCTTGGGGTCAAGTGGGCATCAGGTCTCCGAGCCACGACCGTCAGGCAGCGGGCCCGCAGGTCGAAAGCTTGAGCTGCAATTCTCGCTGAAAGAGCGAGCGAAGAGTACGACATGAAAACCGGATCGCAGGCCATCACAGTTGACAGCGGCCAGCCCGCTGCGCCGACGCTGGTACTTCCACGTGTCTGGTCGGGTTCTGATTTTTTCGAACTGACCAAGCCGCGTGTCACGCTGATGGTCGTGCTAACGACACTGGTAGGCTATCTGATGGGAAGCGGCAGCCCCATAGATTGGCGAGCAATGCTGTACGCTCTCGGCGGAACCGCGCTGGTAGCCGCAAGCGCCGCCGCTCTAAACCAGTTCCTCGAACGCCGCTGGGATGCGCAGATGCGCCGAACCGAAAACCGTCCGCTGGCCTCCGGACGTCTGCACCCGCTGTCCGCTCTCGCCTTTGCGCTGGCGCTGCTGGCGGCGGGACTGGCGACGCTGCTGGTTAAGGTCAATCTCCTGACAGCGGGCTTGGCGTTGGCGACCTGTCTGAGTTATCTCCTGCTGTACACGCCGCTGAAGCGGCTCACCCCTTTGTGCACGGCCATCGGGGCGGTACCCGGCGCCATCCCCCCGGTGATGGGGTGGACGGCAGCGGGGCAGCCGCTGGACGCTGCGGCCGGCGCGCTGTTCGCCATCCTGTTCCTCTGGCAGTTCCCGCATTTTCTGGCCATCGCCTGGATGTATCGCGAGGACTATGCGCGCGCCGGATTCAAGATGCTGCCCGTCATCGATCCTCTCGGGAGATCCATGGGACGTCAGGTTGTGCTGTTCAACGCGGTCCTGATTCCGGTAAGCATTATGACAACCTGGCTGGGCTTGACCGGGATGTTGTTTGCCGCCGCCGCGTTAGGTCTCGGTCTGTTCTATCTGGTCGCAGGACTCCGATTGGCCCGGCAGCCCAACGCTGTTAGCGCGCGGCGATTGCTGCTGGCCTCCGTGATGTACCTGCCCGTCCTGCTGGTGGTCATGGTCCTCGACAAGCAGTGACCGTTTACGACCTGCCGGCAGTCAACGCCGCGCTCAATGCGACCAGCGCACTGCTCCTTGTGCTGGGTTGGTTTTTCATACGTGCCCGGCGCATCGCCGCACACCGCCGCTGCATGGTAGCCGCCGTCTGCACGTCGACCCTTTTTCTGGCCTGTTATCTCACCTATCATTTCTTTGCGGGGGCGACGACCTTCAAAGGCCAGGGCTGGATCCGGACGGTGTACTTTTCCATCTTGATCAGTCACACGATCCTGGCCGTCGCAGTCGTGCCGCTGGTTGGGGTGACGTTGTTCCGCGCCTGGCGCGAGCGTTTTGACCGGCATCGCGCCGTAGCCCGCTGGACGCTGCCGATATGGCTGTACGTTTCGGTGACAGGGGTGCTGGTTTACTGGATTCTGTACCACGTCGTCCCGTCGCGCTGAAGCGGGCCTGGTTTTTTTTGGGCCAAGGGCACTGCCCGAGCGGGACACTCGCAGCCTTCACGTTTGAGATGGCGGAAGGCCTTTCAATTGAAACAGCCGAACGCTCTGCGGTGCAGTGAAAAACTGCTTCACGACAGAGACACAGCGCAGCAAGGCCGCAACCGTATGCCGTATGCCGCAGGCCGGCGACGGAGCACCAACAGAGCCGCGACCGTGAGGGAGCGGGCCGGCAGATGGACGGCGTAATCGAGAATCGTCGCGAAATGTGAAGGTTTCACTCATTAGTTCTACAGAGGACACAGAGAAAACACAGAGAAAAACTTCGGACCAAAGAACCGACTGACCGTAATCCCGCATTTCTCTGTGTTCCTCTGTGTCCTCTGTGTCTCTGTGGTGAAGACGGTCAAAAATCGGCCCCAGTTTTCCCGGGCCGCGCAAGCGGCGAAACTATGAAAAAACCGCTCGCAATGATCCTGGTTGCGGCCACCTTCGTAGTGGTTCCGTTCCTGACGTGGTACCTGACATGGTTTGGGCGCCCGCTGGACGATGCCAAGGTCGCAAAGTATCTGCGCGATTCTGCTCATCCCCGACGCCAGCAGCACGCTCTCGTGCAGCTTGCCGCTCGGATGGAGCGGCGCGACCCGGACGTACGCCGCCTGTATCCCGAAGTGTTGTCGCTGGCGAGTGACCAGCGCCCTCCAATCCGAGTCATGGCCGCGTGGATTATGGGTCAGGACAACACCAGCGACGAGTTTCGCGCGGCCCTGGCCGGTTTATTGAAAGACACCAACGCGCTGGTGCGTCGCAACGCGGCTCTGTCGCTGGTCCGTTTTGGCGACAAGCGGGCTCATCCGGAAATTGTCGCAATGCTCGGGTCGATCGACCTGAAGGCGCCGTCGCAGGGACGTGTCGTCGGATTGGTTGAAGAGGGTAGCAGCGTTGGTCCCGGTCATCGAGTGGCCCGTATAGAGGTGTACGGAGCGGCGCCTGTCGAACTTGTCGCGTCTGTACCGGGTAAAGTCCATCTTCGGACCGGAGAGAATACTCTCGTTGCTGCTGGCGAAACCGTGATGGTGCTGTTGCCCGAAGAGCAACACGTTTGGGAAGCGTTGCGCGCACTGTATCTGATCGGAAACCAGGAGGACGCTGCGCTGGTAGAGCGCTTCACGAAAAGCGATGCCAATTTCAGCCAACGTGTCCGCAGCCAGGCCGAGCAGACGTTTCGCCGGTTGAGTAAGGCGCCCCCGGGATTCTAGTCGGCGCCACATCAACGGAGCGATACTGCGGATGGGCCGCGCATAGCCGCAACCGTATGCCGTATGCCGCGGGCCGGCGACGGAGCACCAAAAGAGCCGTAGTATTCATGAGTGAAACCTTCGCATTTCGCGACGATTTTCGGGACACAGGAGAACACAGAGAGAAGCGGCTTACGAGTCCTACGACTACGCCTTCAATCTGCCGGCCCGCTCCCTCACGGTCGCGGCTCTGTTGGTGCTCCATCGCCGGCCTGCGGCATACGGCATACGGTTGCGCGGCTAAGCCGCGCTGCACCGCAGACTAGTACGCCAGTGGCCCGTAGAGGGATTCAAACTGGGCTAGCGGAATCATGTCGATAGCATCCCAGGGACAGCCGTCCAGAAATGTTCCGTGAGGTCCCTTGCTGACGCACTTGGTGCAGCCGATGCACTGCAGCGGATCGACGATAATTTTCGAAAAGGGAGTGGCGTCGTCCTGGACCAGGATCATGCAGTTTTCCACCGGACAATAATCCTGGCAGGCGGGCGAACCGGCACAACCCGTGCAGTTCTCATTGATGACGGCCAGCATTGCCGGCTTTTTCTTTCGACGAACAGTCAGTTTCTTCTTTTCAGCCATTCCCGTCCTCAGTTGCAAGTCCTTGCAAGGATATCACATCGTGGCGGCGACCGACCCGGCGATTCCCAACAGCATGATTAGCACGCCAAGTCGCCACAGCAAGACCGTCCAGCCTGTTTCCGTCTTGGGAGACAAAAGGACCAGTCCGAGAAGAAGGCACGTTCCCACGATGATCAAAGCGATCGCAATCATCGAATTCCTCCATCGATTCTTTCACTCTTTTTAAGAGAGTCTTCGACTTGCAGACAAATCCAGCTGCCGATGCGCGCATCTGGAAGTAGAAACGTCTCGGGCATGCGGTACGGGAGACCCTCGAGACGCTGGCGGATCTTCGGCTCGATGCCACCGCGCGACAAAAGAACCGGAACGACCAGAGCGGTTCCCGACGTGCCGGCGTCGGCGACGAGCCGGCGCAGTCGCGCGGTCATCTTGTCCCGCAGTGCGGCCGGTGCATCGTCCATCAGTGTAACCGAGTGAACGTCACGATAGCCTCCCGTGCGCGCAACCTGATGAGCCAATTGCGCCAGTTTCTCAAGCCACTGCCTGTTGGATTTCTCCGTCGTCGGACCATGCGCCACCAAAATGACGACCTCCTGGCCGGGATTCCGGCTGATCGACGTTGCGCGGCTTGCGAGGATTTCGGCGACAAGCGGGTGGTCGTCGAGCGCTCCCGTCATCAGCACGGGACTGGACGACGGGATGGGCGACAGGTCCAACGGAGTCGCGGAGCGGCCGCCGTGGCCCACGTGTCCCGCGGGGCTTTGCAACCCGTGGGACATGCGATTGAACAGCTCCAACTCGGGCGGAGCCTCTGCATGGAGACCGAGGAGATACGCTGTCGCGTCGAAAATCGGACTATGGGAAGAAACAAACAGAGGGACGGCGACGATCCGGGCAACTCCCTGGCGGTTGAGACGCTCGACGGCTGCGGCAATCGTGTTGCGGTGGGCCATGCCGAACGCGACTTCTACGGCGGGATAGGGAAGCTGACGCGCCAGTTCGGTGACCTGGCGATTCCAAGTTTCTTCATGCCCGTGAGCCAGAAGCAGAACGCCGACGCGGTCGCCGGCAAACACAGATGCTCCCACAGCTACGATCAGAAATAGGACAACACCTAAACGCTTCAAGAGCATAGAGAGTCCTTCAAAAGAAGAGATGATAACGTGATCGGAGGCCAGAGACAAGACACTGGCCACTGCCCACTGGCCACTGACTAACTGAACCGGATTCCGCTCGGCACTACGACAACCCCCTCATTGACGACAAACCGCTTGGCATCGTCGTCGGCATCGTAGCCGATAACGCTGTTGGCGGGAATTTCAACACCTTCATCGATGATCGTGTTGCGGATCCGCGAGTAGCGCCCTATGGAAACGTGGTCCATCAAAATGGAGTCGATCACGTGCGAGTAACTGTTGACACGCACGTCATAGGAGAGAATGGATCGAATCACGGTGCCGCCGCTGATGATCGACCCCAGTGAGATGACGGAATCATAGCAAGCGCCTACGCGGCCTTCCTGCGCGCTTTGAAATACCGTCTTTGCTGGAGGGTACTGCCGGGGGCAGGTGCGGATCGGCCAGACGTCGTCGTAGAGGTTGAAGAGCGGGTTGACCGACACAAGGTCCATGCTGGCTTCAAAATACGATGCTATCGTGCCGATGTCCCTCCAGTACTTGGCTTCCTTCTTGTTCTCGTCTACGAAACTGTACGCGTGCACCGGTTCGCCGGAGGCGACCAGCGCAGGCAACACATTCTTGCCGAAGTCGTGATCGCTTTTCTGTTTGGCGTCGTCGATGACCGATCGTACCAGCGCATCGGTGTTGAAGACATACACGCCCATGTTGACCTGGATGCGCTCACCCAGGCGGGCCAGCACCTCCGGGTCGCGCGGCTTTTCTAAAAAGCCGCGAACGCGGCCGCTCGGATCGGTCTCGACGACTCCGAAGCGCGAGGCTTCGGAGACGCTGGTCTCAACGGTCGCAATCGTCACGGCGGCCCCACGTTCGATGTGCGAATCGATCAGCCCGGCGTAGTCCATCTTGTAGAGGTGATCGCCCGATAGCAACAACACGCGTTCGGGGCGCTCCTGCTGGATGAGGTAGATGTTTTGAAAGACGGCGTCGGCTGTTCCCACGTACCAGCGAGCCGAGTAGTACTGTTGCGGAGGCACCGTGTAAATGAACTCGCCGAGGTCGTGCCGAAAGATGTCCCAGCCCCGGCGGATGTGCTGGTCGAGCGTCAATGAGCGGTATTGTGTAAGGACGTAGATCCGGCGCAGTCCGGAATTGAGACAATTGGAGAGTGTGAAGTCGATGATGCGGTAGGAGCCACCAAAGGAAACGGCCGGCTTGGCTCTGTCTTTGGTGAGCGGGTAGAGACGCTCGCCTTGCCCTCCGGCCAGGATGAGTGTCAGAGTCTTTCGAAGCGTAGACAGCGCGTCAGGCATGGTCAGGCTCCAGTGCAGGCTCCATGCTTCAGGCTCCAGGCTTCAGCCTGTGAATTAGCAATTGTGACGCCTCTAAAAAGTTGTGCAACGTTCCAATACGGGAACGCTCATGACTGGAGCCTGGAGCCTGGAGCCTGAAGCCTGAAGCCTAGCTCTTCTGAAGCACCTGCTTGACCTTCTCCTTCAACTCGGTCAAATCGGAGGACTTGATCACATAGGCGTCGGCGGCCCAGCTCATGAAGTTTTCCTGGTAGCTCGCAAAGGCCGTGTTGAGAATGACCGGAATGTTGTTGTGCTTTCCCAGGATCCTTCCGAGAGCCTCCAGGCCGTCCATCCCGGGCAT
>JBPCNK010000202.1:0-8049 GCA_051001345.1 Acidobacteriota bacterium
GGAAGAGACAGGGTCAGGGTTCAGGGGTAAGGGGTCAGGGAGTTGCCGGTTGCGGATTGCTTTCCAATCCGCATTCCCTGACCCCTGACCCCTGAATCCTGACCCCTGCTAGGTTAGATAGCAAATTGCGAATCCAGCCTGGGCAAACAGGGTCAGCAGGTACATGTGCTTCCAGGACACGTGATTCTCGGTCCCGCCCAGCTCCTCCGGCCTCTTTAGCAGCAGGTAGGCGATGTAGGCCCCCCAGACGGGCAAGACCATTCCGACAAGGAGCAGTCCCGTGGAGTTGCCGGTTAGAACTCCGGCGAAAACTCCGATCGGGATCAACAGGAACGGGAATACGAAAAAAGGCGCGATGATGTAGACGGTTTTACGGACCCCGAAAATCACCGGAAGTGTCCGGCATCCGTTCAAACGGTCCCCTTCGAGGTCGGAAAAATCCTTCGTCGTCACGGCTCCGAGAAAATAGAGGCCGTAGACGGCGCCGATCCACCAGGGTTCCAAACGCTCAACATTTTTGACGCACGACCAGCCGGCCACGCACAGCAGGGTTCCGCGCGGAATAGCAACCGTGATGTTGGCCCAAAATCCATGCTGCTTGGTGCGTAACGGAGGCGCCGAATAGATCGTTGTCAGGAAAGACGCCGCCAGGACCAGCCAGAAACAGTCGCGGCTGATCCACCAGGCTTGCAGCCAGGCCAGCGCAAAACACACCAGGACGATCGTCCAGGCTTCCCGCAACGTCATCAATCCGGCCGGCAGCAAGCGCTGCGGCTTGTTGATCCGATCGACTTCGATGTCGTAAACCTGGTTGATCCCGTTGGAAGCCGCATTGAGCGTGGCTGCCATCAGCGCGCCCAGCCCGATGCGCCACCAGATGCTCTCGGGTCGATCCGTCCAATCGGAGACCCAGCGCGGCTCGGCGCCCAGCGCAATCAGCGCGCCGGAGACCATCCCGATGGCTGGAACAAGCAACGTGAATGGCCGGACAAAGACCCAGAATTTTCCAAGAAGGTTCATGGTTCGATCAGGATATCCACTCCCAAATCGAAAAGGCCGATAGCATCGCGATGCCCGATCCGATCACGGTGTTGAAAAAATTCATCCAGTGCCCGCGCGAACTTGGTGTCATCGGAGGCAAGCTGCCCGGACGGGCTGATATCAGGCTCTCGGCCAGGCCTCCGGCCACGGCGCTCCCTGCGCATAGTATCCCCGCCGGAATAATTCCCAGGCCCATCGAGACGCCAACGGCCACGGTCAGCCACGCCGCCATCAGACCGCACAAGGTTCCCTCGAGAGAAACAGCGCCCTCAGTTCCGGGAGACACGCGCGTCCACTTCCAGGGGTGGCGCGGCCGTGCACCGTAGAGCTGGCCCATTTCGGTTGCGACCGTATCGAAGGCGGCGGTAGCCAGCGCGGCCAGGAATCCGACGGACAGCCATTTCTGGCCGGGACCTGTCAGCAAATGGGCCAGGGAAAACAGCGCAGCCAGCGCGCCGTTGGCCAAGGCATTGACCGCGCTGCGACGTCCACGATGGGGTTCTGCTAGCCGGCGTTCCTGTTTTCGGGCAAGACCCCACATCGTTGTGGCTGTCCCCAGAACGAAAAAGAGCAGCAGCACGACAAAACCGGCCGGGCCGAAACTCCGGAATACCAGCGCACCGACCAGACATCCCGCCAGCGCGCCCGATGGGCGAATCAAGCGCAATAGCAGTGCGGCCAGCGCGAGGCCTCCACTGACCAGAGCAGCCATTGCCCAGCTGTGCTGCGTATCGAGAGTCAGCGGACGGGACGCCAACAGCAGCGCCAGCACCGAAGCGGAAATCAACGAGACGGTGAGGTTATCGTCGACCACGGCGGGCAGGGACTCGAAGGCCGCGCCTGCCGTCATCGCCACGAAAACGAAGATCAGGAGAACCCCACCGCCCGGCTCAGCGCCGTGCCAGGACAGCCAGAAGTAGGCCACAGGTGTCGCCGTGGAGATAAAGGCCAGGACTCCGGTCCAGGACTTGTCGTGGTTCCACGGAAGTCGAGCGCGTCCCCAGCGGCGCCCGAAAAAATTGGATGCGGAATCGCCGACGGCCAAAGCGGCCCAGCCGGAGGCGATGACTCCGGTGGCTGGAAAATAAAGCAGCACGAGCAGCAGAACCGAGAGTGCATAGAAGACCTTTCCCGAAGTAAGCCTCGAAGAGCGCTCGCTGTCGCGCGTGGTCGAAAAGTGATCGGAGACAAAAAGCGCATAAAGAAGCGCCGCAACGCACAGCGCTATCGTCTGGGAAAACGTTAAATAAGGAAGCAGGAAAGAAAAGCCGAACGGAAGAAGGTGTTCCAGCTGGCGGCGATCTTCGACGTGAATTCGCAATCTCTACTCCTCGAAGAAGTCCGAGCCACGAGCGTAAGCGAGTGGGCAATCAGTGGCAACAATCTCCCAAATGGTTGCCACCAATTGCCCGCTTGCTTACGCGCGCGGCTCGGACCTGACCCCTGCTACAAAAGATTCGCCCCCTTCATCCAAGCCACCGTGTCATCCAGTCCCGGTTCCAGACGGCGGTGCGAGTAGCCCAGGTCGCGCTCGGCAGCCGCCGACGAGTACGCCCAATCGTGCCGGCTGATGTCGATCAATGCCGGGTTGAGCCAGGGTGAGCGCTTGTTCCAAATCGAATAGGCCTCAACGACTCGTGCGCCGGCGCGTGCCAGTGCGAAGGGGACCTTCAACTTCGGTGGACGCCGCCCCAGAAGACGGGCGGTCAGTTCAAACAGCTCTCGGGTGGTTCGGTTTTCCCCTCCGAGGATGTAGCGCGAGCCGGGAGCTGCTCGTTCCATAGCGGAGATATGACCCTCAACGACGTCGTCGACGTGAACGTAATTCCAGTTCTGTGTGCCCGGGCCGACTAGAAAAAGAATCGGCATCTTGCGGAGGCGTCTCAAATTGTGACCGAGCCAATTCCCCTCGGTGAGTTCTCCTGGACCATAAACGATCGTCGGATACAAGCAGACCAGCGGCAGGCCCGATTGCTGATACTGGCTTGCCAGAAGATTCGCCTGGGTCTTGCTGCGTTCGTATTCGTTATGGAATGCAACGGCGGGCCGCTCCGTCTGCTCATCTGCGATTGTCCCGTCAGTCGGGCCCAGCGCCATAAAGGACGATGTGTAGACAATCTTTGGAACGGCGCACTGTCGGGCTGCTTCCAGAACATTCTTGAGTCCTTGAACGTTGGTCCGGTAATACTCAGCGGAGTCGGGAACCCAATTTTTGACCAGGGCGGCCGCATGGAAGACACCGTCACAGCCTTCCATGCCGAATCGCAACGAGTCCAGGTCGTCGAGATCTCCCTGGATGAATGTGCAGCCTTCCAGGCCTAGCGTATTGCTGCGCGGCCGGGCAAGCAAACGCAACTCCACGCCACGGCTCAGCAATGTCCGCGCAAGATTTTTGCCGATAAATCCGGTGCCGCCGGTCAGAAAGATTTTCACGATGCAGTGGCCAGAGGCCTGTGGCCGGTGGCCAGTTCTAATATTACCAATTGGTGAAGTCTTGTCATTTCAGCAAGATTTTCGATCACGACGCATCCCGCCGTGTTGTCTCGCTCATCTGGTCACTGGCAACAGGCCACTGACCACTTTCATTTCAGGCCCAGAGGCTTGCCGTCGATGGTAGCCGGGATGGTGGTCTCCATCAATTGAAGAACGGTAGGGGCGATGTCGATGATGGAGGCCGCTGACGAAAGTTTTCTGTTGCTGACGAAAATGCCCTCGGTATCGCTGGGATCGGAGGCGCAGTGGTCCCCGCTCCACTTCTTGAGATTGGCCACGACGATGTGCTCGGGAACGGCGCCCAGCGAAGTCTGCCACGAAGTGCGGTAGCCGCTGCGAAAGGAGAGTTGGATGTCTCCGGCATCGGGCACGTGGCGGCCCTGATAAATTCTGTCGCGAAAGTAGGCGTTCTGCAAAACGGGCTGGTCGGTGTCGGGATCACGGAATTCGAGGATCTTGTTGCGGATCTCTTCGACCAGCGACTGGTAGGGCACGCCGTTTTCAACAATCCCCTGCTTCTCACGGCCTTTCAGGTTAACGTAAATCTGGCCCAGTCCCAGGGCATACGCCCGGGAACGGGTCCAGTCGACGTTCGGGAAAAAACTGCCCCCGCTGAAGAGGTGATCCAACTTCCTGAAATCCGCCGTTGTATCGGCGCCTTTCAAGGCCAGATATCCGTTGCGCACCAGCCACGTGTTTGTATTGAACTCGCCCCGCCAGGGGTGGAAACCGTGATCGGAGACCACCAGCAGCGTAGTCTGGTCGTCGACAAACCGGTCGAGAATCTTGCCGACGATCAGGTCCATGCGCTGGTAGACGCGCAGCACCCCGTCACCAAAGCGCGCGGCCAGCTCCGCGTCGTAGCGCGGTGATTGCGGATCCATCAGGCGATAGAACATGTGCGATACGCTGTCGGTTGCAGTAAACACTGCCGTGTACACGTTGGCGGTATTTTGCTCAAGTTCCGTGACGAGCGACGTTTCCAGCGCATCCATGTTGCGGAAGAGATCCTGCAGGAAGATGTCCTCATCGATCTTCTCTTCGTTGAGGCCCCAGGTTTCGTGGATCCAGCCCAGCGATTTGAACAGGCCTTGTTTTTCGACCAGCCGAGCCGAATAGTTTTCGGGTGAGGAGATCGCAATCGGCGGATCGGAAGGATCCAGGCTGATGGGAGACAGGTACAGCCGGATCTCCGGATAGGTTTCCAAAACATAGAACCGGCTGATGCCGCGGATGGTGACAAACGGCCCGGCCGAGTACTCCAGCCGGAACCAGTCCGACCACTGGCGTTCGCCTACGGTCTGCTGTTGGCCCTGGGTTGAAATGGTCACCGCATCGCGTTTGTCGCCGAGCGCCAGCGTCATAGGTATGGACAGTCGTGAGTAGTCGCTCTTGCGCGGATCCTGAGGGCCCTCGATTTCCGTCGCGACTCGATTGTCGTTTAGTTCCAGCCGGACGAGTTTTCCGCCGAACTCTGTATCTCCCATGTCCCACTGGGTCAGATCCGTCGCGAAATAAAAATAAGTTCCCCAGGTGCGGCGGACATCGGGCACGCCTAGTCCGGCCAGCGTCCGCCCATGCCGCAGCGGCTCGACGGGAAATGCTAACGGCATGCGCAAATTGACAGTGCGGACCGCGGCGTCATCGAGGAGTTCCCAATAGGCTTTCCCGTCGCGATTATTTGTCAACTTGGGACGGCGCACGGGAATCCCCAGAATAAACTTTCCCTTTTCGAAGTTGACCAGCCCGATGTCCGGGAAATAAGTGTTCGGATCGCGCTTGAGAAAATCAAAAATTCCGTGTTTACCCGGGTTGGTCCCCGTTGCAAAGGATGCCCAGGCGACAGGAGATTCCGGAGGATTGGTCGTTTGCAGCCGTGCGACAGTGCCTGATTGTCGGAGGCGCGCGATGTTGGGAAGTTTTCCGGCGTCGATCCACTGGTTGAGGAGATCCGGATCGGCCCCGTCAAAGCCCAAAATGATGACCTTCTGGGACAACGTTCGAGCCGCCGGCGCCGAGCAGCCCACCAGCAGCGCCGCCGACACAGCCAGAGTTACGCCTATTCGCATCGAGGGATTATAGCAAAGCAGTCACCAGTCGCCAGTCGCCAGTCGCCAGCGAGGGTCGCCGCCGGCCACAAAGCAGTGCCTGACAAGGTCCGCCACTGTTCAGTGCCGCGACCGAAGGGAGCGGGTCGTCGCCGGCCAGTTGGATAGGGTCGCCGCTGTTCAGTGCCGCGACCGAAGGGAGCGGGTCGTCGCCGGCCAGTTGGAATAATTAACGGTAGCCCAACCCTCAACGCGTTAAGATGTCAGCATGGATCCCGAGGAACGCTTTGAGCGGATCGAGCGCCAGATGGAGTTTATAGCCAATCATCAGGCGCAGCTTTCGATTCGGATGGACCGCCACCAGGAGCAGATGGAGCGTCAAAGCGAGCAGATCGAACGTCATTCGGAGCAGATTGCTCAACTGGGTGACTTTCTCGTCAGGACTGGTCGGCTTCTTGAAGATCTAGCTCGCCGCACCGATCAACGATTTGAGAGTTTGGCCCGAGATCTTGCGAGTTTGGCCAAAGACAGCGACGAGCGCTTCAGACGTCTCGACGAACGCCTGAACATCCTGATTGCAGTCGTCGAGCGCTACTTTTCCAACGGGGGAAAAGCCGGATGAAAATTCTGAGCCTGGGCCTGGGAGCGCGCGCGTCTCGCGCGCATCCAACCGCGTGCCAGATTCTGCGGGCGGGACGCCCGCGCTCCCAGGAACTTATTCGGGATTCCTGCCCTGACCCTGAAGCCTGACCCCTAGTACGTCAGTTCTCAATCCGAAAGCTGGCCCGCTGGATGTCAAACGTCTTGGCCGTGTGGTCCAGGGCTTGAATCTGCAGAACGTAGTCACCCGGCTGGAAACCTGACAGAGGCGCCATCAACCCGTAGTCGACCCAGGCGCCCTGCAATGTCTCTATGGCGCGTTGCGCCAGGCGCTTGACGATCTGGCCCTCCTGTATAAAGTTGGCGTTGATGGACACTTCCACGCTTGTGGATGGAACCCATAGTTGAAAGTACAAAAACAGGTTTTCATCGGCGCGGAATTTTGCCGATGGGTGCGGCAGCAAGCGGGTGCCGTTGAAAACTGGACTGCTGGCCCACGCTGTCGCTGCGGCGGCGCGCGGGTCCTGGTCGCCCGCTGATTGAGGCAAAACTTCAACGCGGTTGGTCATTAGAAGGGAGCCGAACTTCAGCTTCGGCAGTTCGCTCGGGTCGAGTTGGACGGGCGTCTCGCGCAAGCCCGTCCGTTTGCCCTGGACTTCACGGAGTACGACTCGCAATATGTATTTTCCCGAAGGCGCCGTGAACGTATTGAAATAGTGAAGGCGTTGCTGGCCGGCCTGGCGTCCCTGTTCGAGGTTGACCGCCATGGAATCCAGAAACTCATCGAAGACGTTTCCCTGTGCGTCAAGCAGCGCCGCGTAGAGATCGACTTTCTCGTCCTGAAGATTGGCCAACGGCAGTGCAACGCGCACCGGGACAAGCCAGTCGCCGGAGGGCTTGAGAAACACCTGATGCGAGATCTCAAAATCGCGAATTTCGTAATTGATGTTGGACGAAACCGAGCGGCGCAATTCGGAGCGCGCCCGCTCGCGGCGCTGGCTCTCCCTCTCGCGCTCTTCCAGAATCTCGCCGGGTGAACGGAACAGATCCTCGGTGTACTTGGCCAGCTCTCCGATTCCGACCGTAGGCAGCTCGGCGCCGCGGGCGTTAACGATGGCGGGAGGCCCGGCCATCACCAGCTGATAACGAACGTCGGCCTCCAGCCAGTTCGAATCGGCTGCCGGGCCGAACTGCCGGGTTAACTGGTCGGCCCTATCCTGCGCTGCCTTGGATTCACCCAGAGCGAAATTTTGGCGCGTAAACCCGCTGGTTGGCTGAAATACAACGCGGATCTCGCCGCGGTAGTAACGCGCGCTTTCGTTGCGGTGGTAATTCCAGACGATTGTGTTGGGACTGCGTTTGGTGTGTGGAACGGCGCTATTCAGGCTGATCGTCGATAGGGAATTGTGGAACGATTCCGAATCGGGCGGGCCGTTGAGGATGTACACACGGCCGCGGTCGGTCTTCCAGCCGGGCAAGCCTTCCTGAAACATGCGCGAGGCATAGATCAGCCGGCGGTAGTGTTCTTCCTTATATTCGTTTCGCTCCGTTGACGGCGTCGGATCCCGTCTCCGCCAGAACTTTTCAAGAAAGATGTCGCGCTCCGCATCGGACTTGAGAGCCTGAAACTCCTCGCGTTCCGTCTTGGAGACGATCCAAAGGACTTCCTGGTTGAGCCATTTCTTGTAGTCGGTTGCGCCGAAGGCTGTAGCCCCCAGGAATAACCCCAGCAAGATCACAAACGATCGCAGCAAAACCTGATCAAAGTTTTCGAGCCTGCCGAACAGGGCGCAATTAACGGTGCCGCGGGCGACCGCGAGCGGGTCAGTGTCGCCGGGCTTCGCAAGCCGCCTAGTAAATCGTGAAA
>JBPCNK010000203.1:0-8241 GCA_051001345.1 Acidobacteriota bacterium
TGGTTTTTTTTTAGAAGGACCCAGAAAGAAACGCACACCGGCCAGGTGGCCGGTCCCACTCTTCGTCCTCCTTGCGACAGCCGCGATGTTCGGCCAGGTTCTGTCGCAGACCACTCCCAACCAACAGAATGCACCGCTCCGGTTGCAGGCTGTGCGCGTGGACGTTGCTCTTGAAATCGACGGACGGTTGGATGAAGAGGCCTGGAAGAATGCCCCGGCGGCCGGCGGCTTCGTTCAGCAGCGTCCCGCCGAAGGGCAACCCGCAACGGAGCGCACCGAGGTTCGAGTATTGTTCGATCGAGACCATCTGTACATCGGGGTCAAGTGCTTCGACAGTGAACCCGACAAGATCGTCGTCACGCAAAGCCGCAGAGACGGCACCCTGACCGATACCGCTTCGATCCAGGTCCTGCTCGATACCTACAATGACGACCAGAACGGATTCATCTTCGGCACCAATCCGTTGGGCATCGAGTACGACGGGCAGGTCGCTCGCGAAGGACGCACCGGAGGCACAACCGGGCCGGCCAACCGTTCCGGAGGAGGAGGCGGCGGCGGCGGTCAGGGCACCGGAGGGGCGCAGCGCGGAAACATCACCGGTTTCAATCTGAACTGGGATGCGGTCTGGCGGGTTCGGTCGCGCATCGCCGATTTCGGATGGGAGACCGAAATCGAGATTCCCTTCAAAACGCTGCGTTATAGCCAGCGGCAGACGCAAACCTGGGGCCTGAACGTGTCGCGCAACGTCCGAAGGAAAAACGAGCAGACTTTTTGGGCCCCAATACCGCGTTCCTACGAGATCTACCGCGTCTCGATGGCCGGCCAACTGCGGACTGGAGATTGCTCCTCAGCGGAACCTGAAAGTGACCCCGTACATTTTGGCCGGCGCCCAGAATGATTACGCCGCTGGCGGCGGAACCGAACGTGTCCTGGAGCCAGGCATAGATATCAAGTACAGCCTGACTTCAAACCTGACGCTGGACGGCACCGTCAACACGGATTTCGCCCAGGTCGAAGTCGACGAGGAACAGATCAACCTGACCCGCTTCGATCTGTTTTTTCCTGAAAAGCGGCCTTTCTTTCTCGAGAACGCCGGAACGTTTCAGTTGGGTACGCCCGAGCAGGCCGAGCTTTTTTTCAGCCGGCGCATCGGCATCGACAAATCGGGCGCGCAGATTCCGATTGTTGCGGGCTTGCGTCTGACCGGCAAGATCGGCCGAACCAACCTCGGCTTGCTCGACATGCAGACCGAACGTGTGGACCGCATCGCTCCGGCCAACAATTTCTTTGTCGGGCGGGTCAGCCATGAGTTCATGAAACGCTCGAGCGCCGGCTTGCTGTTTGTCAACCGCGAAGCGACCAGCTCGGGTCCCGGCACCGAGCGGAATCGCACATTCGGCGCCGATCTCAACCTGGGTGTCACCGACAATTGGACGATCTTCACGTACCTCGCAAAGACGGAGACTCCCGGACTCGGCGGCCGCGATCTGGCTGGCCGCCTGCTGGCTGACTACAACTCGCCGTTGTGGCAGACGCGAGCCGGCTACACGGAAGTCGGCGAGAATTTCAACCCCGAGGTGGGATTCCTGCGCCGGAGTGGCTACCGCAAACCTGAATTCCGCCTCCAATTCTCACCCCAAGTCGAAAAGGGCTGGGTACGCCAATACGAGCCGCACATGAGCCTGGAGCGCTATTACGACCGGGACGGCAGTTTGGAAAGCGAGTTCCAGCATTACGATTACCGCATGGAGTTGAGCAACGGCAGCCGGCTGGGGATCGCATACAATCGATACTTCGAGCTCTTGCGCAATCCGTTTGAGATCGCATCGAGTCTATTCATCCCATCGGGCCGGTACGGCTGGAATCAGGTCAGCGCCAACTTCGCGTCGGACCGGTCAGCGAATGTTTTCTTCGACGGCGACTACACGCAGGGAGGTTTTTACGCGGGAGATATCCGGACGGCCGGCGCCGAGGCCGGGTTCCAGACCGGCGGGAAGTTTCTGGCCACCGTGCGCTTCAGCAACAACGACGTCGATTTGCCGACCGCACATTTCTCGACCAGGCTGGCGCGAGTCAAATTGAACTATTCCTTTACGACTCACAGTTTCGTGCAGGGACTGCTGCAGTACAACAGCCAGACCCGCCAGTTCTCCTCCAATGTCCGCTTCGCGCTGATCAACACCTCCGGCACTGGGTTGTTTATCGTGTACAACGAACGCTACGACAGCTCTTCCGATCTGGGACGGGGTCCGTTGGGGCTTAGTCCGTTGAATAGAGCGTTATTTGTAAAATACACCCATCTCTTCGATTTCTAGAATTGGGGACTGGGAATTTGGGATTCATGGAGGACAAAGGACTAAGGACGAAGGACGAAGGACGAAGGACGAAGGACGAAGGACTAAGTACGAAGGACGAAAAAGTGCAAGCTACAAAGAAACGGCTGGTCATTTCGACTTTGTCCTTCGTCCTTCGTACTTTGTCCCTTCGTCCTTTGTCCTTCGTCCTTCGTCCTTAGTCCTTCAACTCACGCGGTCTTGGAACGCAGCAATTCGGCGACATCGTCAAGTCCACGCTTGCTGGCAAGGTCGGCCGCCGTCATTCCCTGCATGTTTCGGATGGTCGGGTCCGCGCCATGGGACAAAAACAGCTCGACGATTTCGATTGCGAGCGCTTCGTCGTCGGGCAGCCACATAAGCGGCGGCGTCTCAAATCCGCCAAGCGTTGCAAGCCGGGGCTCGGCCTTCAGCACTTCACGCAACCGCTCGACGTTGGCTGTGAACGCGAGCGCCCAGACGTCTCGACTGAAACAGCTCAGCAGATCGATCGTACGCGGCCTTTGTCCCCACATAGCAAACCAGAGCGGCGTGCCGCCGTGGATGGAGTCCACGGGGTCGATTTCTGCGCCCCTCTCGATGAGCAGCGCCGCCACACGAGCCGAGCCGCTGTATGCCGCCACGTGCAGCGGGCGTTGCCCCCCTTGTTGGGCATCATCGATGTCGGGGGACATTCCGAGGTCGAGCAGCAGCGCCACGACATCGGCCCGGTCGCGCCGAGCGGCCACCATCATCGGTGCTGACGCGAGCAGGTACTCGGGGTGCTCTATCAGTAAAGCCCGCGCACGCGTTTTCTACAAACGAGGCGACCAACTCCGCGTGTGTGAGCTGTCTACTCATGAACTCCCTCCTCCCACGTCGGTGAAAACCTCACCGCCACTCAGTCTTACTTGTATTCTTGCTACTGGTCACTGGTCACTTGAAGGATCAGGTGGCCGTCGTGTAAGGATAGTCCGAATGGTTGCGAGCGACGGCGTGAACAACGACGCCTGGTCGGGACCCTCGAACACGGCGGCGTAGTCGGCGGGCGTGAACGCGCGTGCCAGCCGCGCCGCGAATGTGTGGCGCAGCACGCCCAGGTAGTGATCGACGTCGTAGTCGCGGAGATCGGCGCTCCCGGTGACAACGGCTTCGTCGTCGGGATCGGTGACCACGCCGCCGTAACCGGTCTTGGAAGAATAGACCCGGACGCGCTCGCCGACTTTCCACGACGTGCGGCCACTGGCGAGCATGGCCTCGTAGGTCAGTTCGCGCCGGCTGTCACGGGTCTCGAGGTACCGCGCCGGCGTCTTGGTCAGGCGCACGCGCGAGGAGACATCGTGCGTCGGCAGCTCGCGGCGGCGGAGCGCGCGTATGGTGGCGAGGTAGGCGTCGCGCACACCGGCGACATCACCGGCGAGCAACCGTCCGAGCGAGCGACGAAGGAACGCCTCGCCGAACGGCTCCGCCCGGCTCGATCGAAACGCGACCCCGCGCAACAGCAGCGTACCGTCGTACCCGAGGAGCGCGTAGTTCTTCGGCTCGTGGGACAGCATCGCCGCGTAGCGCCCATCAAACTCGAGCTGAACGAGCGGCGGCAGCAGCGCGGCGACTTCGGCCACCACCCGCCGCTCGACGAGCCGATCGACCAGCGCGAGCATCGCTCCGAGCCGATCACGCGCCGGACCGATCCGATAGGAGCGCATCAACGACGGATACAAGCTGGCGACATCCGCTTTGACCACGCGCCGCGCCACGCCCGAAGCGAACAGGTGCAGGGCCGCGCCGCTGTGCGGCACGCGGTCGCCGGGCTGGTGCGCGGGCAGCGCCATTCCAGCGCGCAGGTATGCCCGCACCAGCAACGGATCGATTACGCCCGTCGCCGCGCCTGCATCCGTGAGCCGCTCGTAGCGCCGCGGTACCATCCTCGCCAGCGCGAACGCCGCACCACCGAGCATCCGCGACAGCGCCGCCACTTCCTCGACATCCGCAGTCGCGTATCGCCGCACGCGCTCCGGGTCGCGGCGGTACACCTGGTAGATTCGGTCACCGCGGATGTGCTCGCGATCCAGCGCCGCGATGCCAAAGTGCCGCGCCACTTCTTTGAGCCCGTGCCCGGGCAGATCGTGCGTGGCGAAACCATGTCGCAGTACTGCATCGAGCGTGTCGATCAGCTCGCGCCCCGGTGCGACAAGGCGAACGCGATCTGATGCGTAGAGATCTTCGGACAGAGGTCCACCAATGAATGAGAACACTCGCAAAGAAATTTGACGGGTCGCAAAACTAGATCCAATTGGCCGCGTTTAGCTTTTTACATTGAGGTGGAAGTGTGAGTGTCAAAGCGCGCTACGAGAGCGGAGTCTTCAAGCCCATCGAGGAAGTAAGGGACGCCGCTCCGGACAAGGTTTACCAGGTTTTTTCCGACGAAGAACTGCGTGATCTGGCAGAAAATGTCGCTTGGTTGAGGGCTTCCGAGAAGAGCTTCGCTTTCTGGGATAACCCGGAGGACGCCATTTACGACAGACTATAGGCGCGGCGACATTTGTCCTCGTTTCGTGGATTGCAGACTGAATTGTAGAGCGTCGAAAAAGGCCGCCTAAGGCAGTGCTCGGCGCCACAATGAGCGGTGTCGCGAGGGACGCGAGTCAAACCCCGCGCTGTCGTCGCCGCCACAATCAACAGTGCCGCGAGCGACGCGAGCGGGTCAAGTGCGCTCTTTCGGTCTAGACAGGGCGAGGAAGCTAACTGCAAATCTTAGATTAGATAGATAGCTCGCCAGCCGTGGTCGGTGGCACGGACCCGCTCGTGTCGCTAGCGGCACCGTTGATGGCCGGCCCTCTGGCTGGCGCGGGCACTTGGATCGGTTCTGCTCCGATTTGTCCGCCTGCTGTGAAGAATCATCGACCGGCGAATAAGACCCCGCGCTGCCGCTTGTCCGAATCAGAGCCTAAAACAGGATCCCAATCGCTCAATCCCAATCAATCCGCAATCCGCAATTCGCAATCCGCAATTTCCGATTCAACCGCAATTCCGAATTCACTGAATCCTCACCACATCCGACGCAGCCGAAACCGGGCCATGTTGCGGGGCGCGCCAAGCGTCGACAAGCGAGATCAGATTCACGCAGGAGACCGTGCAATGCGGCGCGCAGGACTTTTCGGTGTAGAACTCGCGCTCGATGTCGCGCTGCGTGTAGTCGGCAAGCGGGATGCCCGGATAGCCGCGCTGCTGCGAACAATAATGCACCAAGCCCTCCTCGCAGACGTACAGGTAACGCCCGCCGGCGCGGCAACGCCACTGATTGGGCTGACCGAGCGTCAGGTTTTTCTGAAACTTGTTAAAGCGCACGTAACTTTTCTTCCCCAGCGCCCGAACCTGGTTCCACACGTCGATTTCCGCTGCCGATAGCGGCTTGGCACGGCCGCCGCCGTCGTGGATGATTCCGACCGAACAGGAAAAACCCAACTCGACGGCGCGCCGGGCAATCGTCAGAGCGTCCCCTGGAGAGCGCATTCCTCCGCCCAACACCGAGTTGATATTGACCTGGAAGTCGGCGTAACGGGCCAAGTCCTGGAGCTTGCGATCGAGGACCTTCAGGCTTTTTTTGGAAACGTCGTCGGGAACGACATTGTCTATGCTGATCTGCAGGTGTTCCAACCCGCTCTCGTTGAGCGACTGGATGCGCCGGGGCGCCATCAGGTACCCGTTACTGATCAGGCCGGCGATCATCCCGCGGTGGCGAATCCGGGCAATGACCTTCTCCAGGTCCGGGTGCATCAGCGGCTCGCCCCCGCTGATGGTCACAATGGCCGTTCCCAAATCGGCCAGGCGGTCCATCCGGCGGTACATCTCCTCGGTGGGCACCGGATCGGAGACCTCGTCGTATTCGTTGCAGTAGGTACACGATAAGTTGCATCGTCTCATCGGGATAACGTGAGCCAGCAGCGGATGTCTGGTCGACCACAGGCCGCGCGCAATCATCCCGAGCTCGCGCAATCGGGTTTTGGCTCTCAGGCGGGAACGACGATCCTTCAACACGCAATAGAAATGGTACCACGGAGCCCGAGCCTGGGGCCCGATTATTCAGGCAAATGGGCGCAATCCACAATCCGAAATTGCGGCCCATTCGAGAATTGGGGATTGGGGATTGGGGATTGGGGATTGGGGATTAGATTCCGGATTGTGGATTTGGGATTGCGGAGTTGATTGGCGATTGTGGATTGGAGAATTGTGGATTGTATTGCGGATTTCGTTTGGCATGAAGAACCGTCGATCAGAGCAGTGTGGTCCTGGCTCTAACCCAATCGTCAATCATCCAATCTGCAATGCAATCCTCAATTCTCCAATCCTCAATCGTCAATCAATTCCGCAATCGGCAATCCACAATCCAAAATTCAATCCCCAATCCCCAATCCCCAATCTTCTCCTCAACTCCAATCGCCCAAGTTAGGACGCTGCCAGTTCAGAAAGGATCCGCTCGGCCGATCGTCTGGCCGCGTCGAAATGTTTGAAATATTCCTGCAGTTCCTTGTTGAGTTCGACTGCCATACCGCCCTGAGGATGATTGCGAAAGAGCATATCGCGGATGTGAACCGGGTTGGGCAGTAGGCTTTCCTCCTTCAATTCTTCCATAGCGGTCTGAACATCATAGTGATACATAGAAGGCCTCCGATTCGGACTGCAACACAGCCACTGAAGGTTTGCAAGTGCAATTGCACTCTTGACAAGGAGTCTGGAATTTAGTCTTATCTAAACTAATTTTAGATGAGGCTAAACTCTATGCACAAGTCGGTCAAGTCGCTGTTCTGGGTCGCGTTGACGCTATGTTGCACGAGCCTTGCGCTGGGACAACAACCCACCTCGCCCGAAGAACCGGATTTCGCCTTCATTACCGGAGGCCCTTTCACGCAGGGCAAAAAAGTGCCTCAGTTTATCTCCGCTTTTAACTACGGCCGCTTCAAGGGACCCAGCAAGCGTTTCTTCTCGGACAATTGGAGCCGGACGCTGCGCATAGAATGGGGTTTCACTGACAAATTGGAAGGCGATTTCATTTTCGGCAATTACGAGAGCGTTACTCGGAGCTCCGCTGGCCGATTCGGTGAAAGAGGCTGGGATGATACCGTCGCTGGCATCCGATACCGCCTGCTGAATGAAGAAGATCATCCTTTCACCCTGACGCTCGGACCTCAGGTCATCGCGCCGACCTCGGCCGGTTCCGACTGGACCTACGCGGTTGATATTGCATCGGCCAAAGACTGGGGAGGACCCGTCTTTATCTTCACGTCCCTGAATTATCGGGTCACACCCGGCGTGGAGCGGCTCACTTCAAGCTCCGCAGAATCGACGTTCCATGGCCTGAACTGGGCCTCCGCGCTGGGACTGCGCCTGCTCGAGCAGAAGCGCGCCAACGGCTCGCTCCAGGACATCCACGGCTTTCTGGAACTGGGCGGCGAGGTGGAGCAGGAATTCGAGTCGCCCCTGCTATCGTCGAAAAAGGACAGCCGGCATGCGGTGCTGTTTGCGCCTGGAATCCGCTGGGGTTTTATGACACCGCGCAAGAATCTGTTCGAGTTGGGAATCTCTTTCCCGCTGGGCCTCAACCGGCACGCCGCCGATTGGGGCATCATCGCCCAGTTGCAGATTGAGATTCCGGTTCCGGATTGAAACAGTCGCCGGTCGCCAGTCGCTAGTGGACTGTAGCATCTGAATTGATACCGACAACATTGATCCCAGTGACGCTCTGCGGTGCAGTGAAAAGCAGCTTCACCACAGAGGCGCAGCGCGGCAAGGACGCAACCAAAAAGTC
Source organism: Acidobacteriota bacterium (assembly GCA_051001345.1). Classification (GTDB taxonomy): domain Bacteria; phylum Acidobacteriota; class UBA6911; order JACQSX01; family JBPCNK01; genus JBPCNK01. The sequence continues at coordinate 8,119 of JBPCNK010000203.1, forward strand.
GGCAGTGGGCAGCGTAATGCAGACGACGCAGCGCCTATTGCAAGGAAAAAGCAAAAGCAGTCACGAATTACACGAATGAACCCGAATGACCCGAACGCTCGCAGGTCGATCGTACCCGGTTGG
>JBPCNK010000204.1:0-13306 GCA_051001345.1 Acidobacteriota bacterium
AGCAAATCCATCCCGGCTGCACTCTGCCAAGCTCCAGAAAAAAGAAGAAATGAATATCCCGTTCCTTTGTGGGACACTACACTAGTTTGTATTGGTCGACTAGCCAGTTGGCCATGTCGCTTGTGGCCATCTGAAGCCCGCGGTCGAGCGCGCTGGCAAACTCGGGTTGACTGCCGATGCTGATGATGTACTGGGCGGTTTCAACACGCGGCCCTGTCAAGTTGGCTTTTTTGCGCAGCTGGACTGTGAATTCGACATCCATGGAGGTTTCAACGCCTGTGCCGGTAGGCTCCCCGTCGGCCTGCAACGCATGGCCGTCGCCGAGGAATAACAATCCGCCTGGATGGTAGACGGGCAACATCACGGTGGCGCCTTCGCCGATTTCGTTGTAGTCGAGGTTCCCGCCGTAAGATCCCGAGGGCGCGGAGGTCGGAGCGAAATCGCCGGCTGGGGCGACTCCGACACAGCCGAGCATCGGCTGGGCGGCAAATTCAAGCTGGATGGCTTGGCTGACCGGTTCTCGTAGCCGCACCCTTTGAGTCTTCAGATCGATTTCCCAGGGAACAAGATTGGAACGTCCCGCGCGAATCAAATCGTCTTTGTAACGGTTCGGGTAAAGGCGTTCAATCGAATCTGGCGTCAGCGAAAACAGGCCCAGCCGGTACGCGCTCCAGCCCCACTTGCGGTTGAGCCGTACTTTCTTGAAATGCACGATGAGCGCGTCCCCCGGCTCGGCTCCCTCTACGTAGAACGGCCCGGTCAGTGGGTTGCTGGGCTGCGAGCGCCGCGCATCGTTTTCATCCTGGCCGCCGGCATCAAGCGTTTTGGTAACGACGGTGTCGCCTTCCCGCACGCGCTTGAGAACGGCATGCGCCCGGGAAAACGTGTGGTGATAGGAGTCGGCGACCACCTGATGAACTTCGCTGACGGGCGGCGACAGCGCCCCAGCCGCGGCGCTAGCGAGCAGAAGCCCGCCACATAGTAGGGTTAGAGCAAGAAGCATTCGTTTTTTCATTTGGCCCCCTGAAAGTCGCCAGTCGCCGGTTGCCAGCCGCCAGATGAACGGGCAAGCGGCGACACCGCTAAGGTACCACTCCTTTGCCTTCGACGATCGTGATGTATCGATCGATCGGGAGACTGGTCAGTCGTTGGACGGCGCCGCTCGGCGCCGGCCACTTGATTTCCACCCAGTCGATCCGTTCAGCTGCTCCAAGCGGCAGGATCTCACGTGGATCATGCGAAGACAAATAACTACCACCGCTATTCTTTAAACGGAAAAACTTCTTGCCATTTGCCGACCATGTGATGCGGGCGCCGATGGCATCCCTGTTGCACTGCACTCCCTGCAGCCGGATACCCAACCAGTGATTGCCCACACCGGCGTTATTGCGCAACAGCATGGGCGCCTCGCCATTGTTTCCGACAAACACATCGGCACGGCCGTCGTTGTTGTAATCCCCCACACTCATTCCGCGCGATGGGAATGCCTTCGAGAATACCGGGCCGGCCTGGTCACTGATGTGCATCAGACGCTGGCCATCGTTGCGAAACAGCAGCAACGGCATCTTGTGTCTGATCTGTGCCGAATACTTCTCGATCATGTCGTCGGGATGGCCGTTGGCCAGCAGCAGGTCCATATTAGTATCGTTGTCAAAATCGAAGAACTTCAGGCCCCATCCGCTCAATAAGTGCGTGGCTTCGGCTATGCCGTTGGCCCGCGCCACATCGCGAAATGTCTCGTCCTGATTGTTTTTGTAGAGCGAGAACATCTCCTTGTCGACATTGGCCACAAACAGATCTTGCCAGCCATCGCCGTCGAAATCGGCTGCGTCGACACCCATACCCGAGCGCGCCTGGCCGGCTTCGCTGAACCCGACTTCAGAGGCGAGTCCCAGTTCCTCCCAGCGATTATTTCCCCGGTTAACAAAGAGAAAATTCTGAACCGTGTCATTGGCCACAAACAGATCCATCCAACCATCATTATTGATATCGGTAGCAACGACTCCGAGAGCTTTACCAAAGGCTCGTTCGATTTCGGTTCCTTGGCTGGCCTTGGTAAACGTCCCGTCGCCATTGTTCCGAAATAACAGGCTGGCCGTCGGCTTGAAGACGCGTGGAATACAGTAATAGCGATGCCCGAGTTTGTTGTCCCCGCAAAAGACATCGCTTTTGGCGCTGTATTGCACGAAGCTGCAAACAAACAGGTCCAAAGTTCCGTTGTTATCAAAATCGAACCAGACGGCGCTGGTGGTCCATCCCGGAGCGGCCAGACCGGCCTTGGCGGTAACGTCGACAAACGTGCCGTCTCCCTTATTTCGATACAAAATGCAGCGGCCGTACGAAGTGACAAAGAGATCGTTGTGCCCATCTGCGTCAAAATCTCCCGAGGCAACGCCCATCCCGAACGTTGCACCAGCCACACCCGCGGCAGCCGTAATATCCTTGAAGGTGCCGTCGCCGTTGTTCCGGTAAAGCGCGTTGCGAAGGGGCCGCTTGGGTTTGTAAAAATCACTGGGACCACTATTGACCAGATACAGATCCATGTGGCCATCGTTGTTGTAGTCGAAAAAGGCGCAGCCGGGAGCCATCGTCTCGGGAAGATGGCGCTGGTCCGACAGGGCGTTGTCGTGGGTCCAGACGATTCCGGAAACGGAGGGGGCGATCTCTTCAAAGAGCGCTGGAGTTGCTGTCTGGGGGCTGGAGATCACAGCCAAGCCCAGTACAACCGACCAAACACGCATCAACATACACTAGTGGACTGTAACATCTGAATTGATACCAACAACATTGATCCTAGTGACGCTCTGCGGTGCAGTGAAAAGCGGCTTCACCACAGAGACCCAGCGCGGCAAGGCCGCAACCAAAAAGTCGGCAGTCGGCAGCGGGTAGTCGGGCAGCGCAATGCAGACAACGCTGCGCCTATTGCAAGGAAAAAGCAAACGCAGTCACGAATTACACGAATGAACCCGAATGACCCGAACGCTCCTAGGTCGATCGTACCCGGTTGGCAACGCCCCTTTTGAACCAGAGAGCAAATCCCTATCAGCGGATTTCGGGTTAATTCGCTTAATTCGTTTAATTCGTGACTGCTTTTGCTTTTCTTTTCAATCATTCAGCCATAAACCGCCGCAGCGGGCGACGTAAAGTCGACGTTGCCATTTCTGTGTTTCTCTGTGTCCTCTGTAGTACTAATGAGTGAAACCTTCGCGTTTCGCGACGATTCTCGATTACGCCTTCAAACTGCCGGCCCGCTCCCTCACGGTCGCGGCTCTGTTGGTGCTCCGTCGCCGGCATACGGCATACGGCATATGGTTGCGGCTATCCCGCGCTGTGGCTCTGTGGTGAAGCCGGTCAAAAATCGGCCCCGAGTTTTCCCATAGCCTCCCGCGGAGGCGGATCAATGTTGTTGCTACCAATTCAGATGTTACAGGCCACTAGTCGCCAGTCGCCGGTGGTTGGGTGGTCAAAAAGCAAACCGCAGTGCCAATTGGAATTGGCGCGGTGAGTGGGCCGAAAGAACCCGGCCGAAGGTTGCGCGATCGACGTATCCATCCGGCAACCTGAAATTCGATCGATTCAGCCCGTTGTACATCTCGGCTCGAAACTGCAGCCGCCAGTCCTCGCGAATCGGAAAGCTCCTGGCCAGCGAAACGTCCAAGCTCGCAAGGCCCGGGCCGGTCAGAATATTTCTTCCTGCATTTCCGAACTGATACTGCGGAGCAACGGCGAATGCTGCCGTATTGAAAAACCGCTCAGGTTTCGGATCGGACAGCCGCGGATCGCCCAGCAGATTGGGCCGGTCGTGCGCAAAAAATCCTCCGACATTGCCCGTGTTGCTGTTGTCAAAAGTCAGCCGCGGCGTGAACGGCCGGCCTGACTGCACCGCGAGAATCGAGCTTACTTGCCACTCCCGCAACAGTCGATTTTGAATGGGCGCCGGCAGATCCCAGGTCAAAGCCCATGACAGCCGCTGCCGTAAATCGAAATTCGACAATCCGCGTTCGGCTGCGATATTGCGGCTGTTCTGGGGCGTGTTGTCGTCTCCGTCGCTGAACTGAACGGCCGAGGTGGTATCCATGGAGCGGGATAAAGTGTACGCGCCTAGAAACGACAGACCTCCCGAGTAGCGCTTTTCGGCCCGCAGCTGCAGCGAGTGGTAGATCGATGACGCCGCCGACTCGAACAGCAGGATATCGCTGAAACCGGGGATGGGACGGCGCTCGTCGAGGTCACCCGGGCCCGGAATCGGCTGGTTCAGATTCCGCTTGAGAAACAGCTTGGTTCCTTTGGTTCCGACGTAGCGCGCTTCGAGCGTCACGCCGCCGGGCGACTGCCCCTGCAAACCGAAGCTGAAATGCTGCGCGTACGCTGTGCGGTAGTTTCGGTCCAGCGCAATCGGAGTCGGCGGCAACCCAAAAGCGCGCTCGGCCGGAAACGGGTTGCTTACGCGCAGCGGATTGGCGCCGGTAAAAAACAGGTTCAGCTTGAAATACGGCGGATTGAAATAGAGCGAGGATTTCTCGATGAGAGTTCCGCTGTCATAAAACACGCCGTAGCCGGCTCTCAACACCATTGCGCCCGGTCCCGGAACTTTCCAACTCAGGCCGACGCGGGGCGCAAAGTTATTCAGGTCGGATTCGGTGCTCGAGCGCGGCACTCCGTCCTTGCCGACGGGTACGATCTTGCGCGACGCGAGATCAAATGTGGAAACGCGATCCTCGGCGTCGACGGCCGGCTGGTTGTATTCGTAGCGCAGACCCAGGTTGATCGTCAGATTCGGAGTGACCTTCCAGTCGTCCTGAATGAAAGCGTTGTAGAAAGAAGCGCGCAGCGCCTGCGGATTGTCATTGATGGCTGCGATGTTGACGGTCGGGAATCCCAACAACAAATCGCCCAGGGCATTTCCGGTAAAAACACCCAGGAAGTTCATCTGGCCGCGAACGAATAAGTGAATGTATCCGTCGGCGCGGTAGTGACGGGTTTCTCCTCCCACACGAAGATGATGACGCCCGCGCTCCAGGCTCAACACATCGGTGAAATGGAACGTCCCGGTCCGGCGGACAACCGGGATATTGGCGTCATCGCCGAGCGATTCATATCCGGCCAGCACCACGGAGGGGAAACCGGTATCGCGGGTATCCAATGCGAACGCCTGGATACCCAGCAGCTTGAAGCCGTCCTTGCCGAGGTTCTCCGGGAAAATCTCACGGCGCAAGCGATTGAACCCGAAGCGGAAGTCGTTCAGCGTGCCGGCGGAAAACATCCGTGTCGTTCCCACCGCAAAATTCTGACCACGGTCCAGCACCGCAGTGCCGAATCCCGGAATGCTGGGGCGCTCGCCCTGAAACGGCAGGCCGCGCGAGTCGTTGATGAAGCTGTAATGAAAGAAAATCGGATTGCGATCGCTTACGTGATGGTCGGTCTTGACGGAAAACTGCGTCGCCTCGATTCTCCCGATCGGTGACGAAAGGAAGTTCTGGCCGACGACCGCACGGTTCGGGTCCGGATAGAGCCGCGCAATGGCGGCGCCGACCGGATCGATGCGGCCGGCAGGAATGCGGTTCTGGTCGAAAGGCTTTCCGGTAAATGGATCGCTTACGATCTGTCCGGTTGCGCTGAAGTCTCCGCCCCGTTCCGCTACTGTCGGAACATTGGTGGTCCGCGTTTCGGCCCGCCGGGCCCGAATTCCTTCGAGGCTGGCGAAATAAAAGTTGCGCGGCGTCAATGGCCCGCCCAGCGTTCCCCCAAACTGGTTGAAACGCAGCAACGGAGTATTTCGATCCGGATCGTCAAAAAAGTTGCGGGCGTCCATGCCGGAATGCCGGAAGTATTCGTAGAAAGATCCATGCAGTTTCTGGCCGCCTGATTTGAGCGCCACGTTGACCTGCGCTCCGGCGTTGCGCCCGTATTCGGCGTCGTAGCTGTTCGCCAGAATCGTAAATTCCTGGATGGCGTCGATGCTCGGATTGCACACTAGCCTGTTCAGGAACAGATCGTTATTGTCGACGCCGTCGAGAAGAAAGTTATTGGAGGCTTCGCGCGCGCCGCTGATATTGACGCCGCTGGCGCCTTGCGTCGACAGCTCGGAGCCCTGCGCCGGCGGCGCGGCGCCCGGGGTCAGCAACGACAATTGCATAAACTCGCGGCCGTTTAGGGGGAGGCTGTCGAGCATTTTTTCGTCGAGGACCTGACCCAGCGCGCCGCCGGCCGGCCGCAGCAAGGAGCTATCGGCGACAACAATCACCGTCTCGTCTGCCGAACCAGGCGTAAGCAGGATGTCGATGGCCGACTTGACTCCGACCTGCAGTCGAATGTCGCGCACGGTCTCACGCTTGAAGCCAGGAAGGGCGGCGTTCAGGGTGTAGCGTCCGGCGGGAAGCAAGGTAAGGGCGAAGCTGCCGTCCGGATCGGTAAGGGTTTGTCGTTGGATCCCGGTCGATTGCTGTAGCAACTGAATGTTGACGCCAGGTAGGATGCCCCTGGACTGGTCGCGGACGGTCCCGAACAGCGTCGCAGTGGCGGTCTGGGCCGACACCTGAGTGGACATCACTGCCAACGTCAACAAAGCAAGAACGGCAAGTCGGTAACAGCATTTCCGGCCGACGGGTGCAGCCGTACCGCGAGCGATAAATGACATGAATCCTCTATCTGGTAAAATTTACGCCCTTACGCAAAACCAACTTACACCCTCGGCCTCTTTGCACAACCAAAAATACATTACCCAATAGTACTAACAATCATACTCTTTCTGTCTGCGACGAGTTTGGCTCTGCGCATGGAGGTACGAGCCAAACGCAGGTGAGAATATGAGGCTCCAGTTTGAAGCGGCGTTTGGATTCCAGATTGTGGGGCCTTCGGATTGCGGTGCCGTCGCGGGTGTGCTTATGAATGAGGACGCTGCGGATACTGTACGGCCGCACTTGGCACAAAACTTTTCACCAATCTGGGTGTTAGCCCCACACTGAGTAGACAGAACTGTCACAAAATCCTCCAGATCACTCGGTAGGTCAACGTTTTTCCGCCCAGACGCTCGCGGTGTATCCAGATACGCCGCAAGCTAGGTCGCGTTGCGCGGAACTCAGCGCGCTTCGACGAATCGGCTTACCCTGCGCGCTGCCTGACGAACTCGCCCCATCCTCTGATTGTATGGAAACGCCTCCGCGTCTCGCAGAGGCGAACGACCTGTTCGGCACGCACGGAGTCTGTGGCCTGCAGTGCCGCCGGCCCGCGAGTTCGCACATCTCTGATAAGCGCGAGCACCGTCGATCGATCTCGCCAGGGAACTTTTCGGCCACGCGGTTCGCCCATTTTTCGAAGCGATCCAGCGGTCCAGACATGAAGTGCGACGTCACTCCATCTTCTGTTCCCAGCCGGAACGTCACACGAATCCCCATCTGGGTACTTCGCTAGTCCGCCCAACTTTCGCGCTAACCGGCGCGCTGCTTGTTGGCGCGTCCGGTCGAGCGCGTTGTTAGACGTGACCTTGGTTCACGCAGCCGCCCTGACACATACTTATGCAAGACACTAGCGATTAGAGTCTGATAGGGAACACCTTCCTCATACGCTCGTGCTTGGATGTCCATCAGGTCGGCCGCAGAAAGACGAATGTTCACTCGTCGGTTTTTGATGAAAGTCGCGTTTGCGACGTCTCGGAAAGTGCCGAGCTGCACCTTCGTCGGGCGAGCAGAAACTAACGCACCCTTCTCGTATGCGCTGAGTATTTCCCGTTCGTAACGATCAAGCTTCTTCATCCCCACCTACCGTTTTGAGATAGTCGCGTGTTGCCTTCCGGCTCGGAATGATAGTCTTCAGAAAGTAGTGCGTGCTTTCCTCGACTGACGGCACCAGAAAAACGTAGTCCCGATAAGCCACGACGAGCACCAGCTGCCCCGCATACCGCCCCTGGTTCGGGTGGACGAGAACGTCCCTGAGTCCACCTGCCTCAATTGCAAGAACGATCTCCTCGAAGGAGACATCGCGTTCCCACTTCAAACTTTCATTCTTGTCCGGGTTCCACCGGAACGGCTTCACGTCGATATTTTACCTCGAACGTGTGCCTTTTGTCATCAAGTGCAAAGCGGGATTCACGTCTAACGGCGTTAGGTCGCTTTATTCTAGAGACTCATTGCACCGCCGGGCCTTGTAATCGCGGGGTCGATCCGGTACGCTGCTTAGTGCATGGCAGCCCCAAAACAGTATTCCGAAAGCCCTGCTCATCGTTACCTCGAGCTTGCTGCGATCGCCGCGTGGATGACGCTAAGCGGCTACCTGGCGCTGCGGATCGCGCAACACGCCGCGGGGCAAATCTGGGTGGTCCTCTTTGCGCTGGTCGCCGGTCTGATCGCCAGCGATTTTTTCTCCGGGCTGGTTCACTGGCTGGCCGACACGTGGGGCAGTCCGCAAACTCCGCTGCTCGGCAGGAATTTTATCGATCCGTTTCGACAGCACCATGTCGATCAAATTGATATCACGCGCCACGACTTCGTCGAAACGAACGGCAACAACTGTCTGGTATCGCTGCCCGTTCTGCTCCTGGCCTGTCAGATCGGCTTGGACTCGGGAAGCCGGTATGCGCTGTTTGCCGTCACCTTCATGGACTCGGTCGCTCTGTGGGTTTTCGCTACCAATCAGTTCCACAAGTGGGCGCATCATCCGGCGCCGCCCGCGCCGGTTCGCGCTCTACAGCGCATGGGTCTGATCCTGAACCCGGAGCATCACTCCGTCCATCATGCGTCGCCTTTCGCGAAGTATTACTGCATTACGACGGGCTGGATGAACGCACCGTTGACCGCCATCGATTTCTTTCCCCGCCTGGAACGGCTCATCACCGCATTGACCGGAATGCAGCCCCGGCAGGATGATTTGAAAGACAGGGGTCAGGCGTCAGTGGTCAGGGGTCAGTGAGTCGCCAGCTTGTTTTTACTCGCGACTCGCGACTCGCGACTATTTCACCCTAACCCTAACTCGATGTGTCACGTTGTTCCCATACCCTTGCCGATTTGAAACCGATTGAACAGGCTGCGTGTTGCCGGCCGCGTCGGTGGCTCGCGCCACCAGCGTGAATGTGCCGGTCCGCGGCGGAGTCCAGCGGACTTTCCACAGCGTCGCTCCAAAAGGCGAATCGGGCGCCTGCAGATCCGCAGGTGTCCAGAGCTTGCCATCGTCGCAGCTGACTTCAACCCGGTTGATCGCACCAAATCCGGACCAGGCCGAGCCGGCGATCTCCACGGGCTTCATCCCCAGAGTTGTATTCGGACCGGGGTAAGCAATGACAGAGCGCACGCGCATCTCCCGTACCGGAGTTCCATCCGCAATCCCGGCCTCCTGTTCGTAGACGTATTGCTCACGCTGGAAGAATCCGGTAAACGGCTGCGAGAGAACCGAGAGACGCACCAGCCACTTGACCGACGCCATCGCGTACCAGCGCGGCACAATCAGCCGCGCCGGGAAACCATGTTCGCGCGTCAGATCTGCGCCGTTCATCGCCCAAGCCACCAGCGTATCGGAATCGCGCGCCACATCCAGCGGCAAGCTTCGCTCATAGGCGACTCGACGGCCGGCAGCCACTTCTCCCTGGTCGGCGCCCACGCACAGAACCTCGCAGCCGTCCGGAGCGACGCCGGCGCGGTCGAGCAGTTCCACCAGCGGCGTTCCTGTAAACTCGGCGGTTGCCGCTGCGCCGAAATTCCAGCGCGTGCCGGGCGGAAGCGGCGTCATGGCCGTCCGGCCGTTGCCGGCGCACTCCAGTGTTACGAGGCGAGTCTTTTCGGGCAATTTCTTCAAGTCGCCAAGTCCCACCTGCAGGCTTGTCCTGACGGCGCCATCGAGCGTAAGCCTCCACTGAGAGGCTTCCACTGCGGGCATGTCAAAGTGGGTGCGAACATAGAACAGATCAATCGGCGTACGAGCCTGGGCCAGCGCGCCGAGAGGGGTTTCGGCGTTGTAAGGCTCGTGTTGAATCGTCACAAGCTTCGAGTCGTGTTCAGGCATCAGGCGGGATAATCGTTACCGTCAGAGCGGTGTGCAATGACGTAGGCCTCGGCCTCGATTTCGACCAGCATCTCGGGATCGACCAGGCGGCTGACTTCCACCATTGCAGTGGCCGGTCGAATCGTTCCAAAAAACTCTCCGTGCGCCCGCCCGACTGTCTCCCAGTCGTCGATGTTGGTCACGTAAATCCGCGTGCGAACTACGTCGCCAAGGTTAGCGCCGGCGCGCTCAAGCGCCGACTGGATGTTGCGCAGAGTCTGGGCGGCCTGCACCCCGACATCGCCGGCGCCGACGATCTTGCCGGACGCATCGGTGGCCGTAGTTCCTGAAACGAAGATGTGCGGCCCGACGCGGACCGCGCGCGAGTAGCCTACGATGGGTTCCCAGGGCATACCGCTAGAAAAGTTTTCTCTGCGCATGGTGGTTTGCCCCCTTCGCCGGGCTGCTCGTGAAGTTTTGCTGGTGGCAAAGTATTTTTCAGTCTAAGAAAAAAAGCCGTCCACGTCCACGAGCACGAGCACGTCGACGACCACGAGGACGTCCACGACTAGTGTACTTACATTAACTGCCCAAGAAGCAGACTTCGATTCCTTCTATTGCGTGGCCGTGACCGTGGTCGTGACCGTGCTCATGGACGTGCTCGTGCACGTGCTCGTGGACGTGTACGTGGACGTGCTCGTGGTCGGCAGTGCCGCGGTGACCATCGAGTTTGCACCTGTGCTCTACGTTCGTGGCTCTGCCACCCGCGTCCTTGGGAGCAGCGCCACGGCTATGGCGCCGATGACCGCCAGTACAATCAATAACGAAAACCCGGGCAGATAGCTTCCCGTCGCTTCGCGCATGCGAGCGGCCGTCAGCGGAGCAAACGCCTCGGCTACGCCGTCGGCCGTCAGCACGACGCCCATCAGGCGTCCCAAGACCTTTACGCCGAACAACTCGGCGGCCATCAGCGGGATGATCATATAGTCGCCGCCCAGACCGATCCCGAACAAAATCGCAAACGCATACAGGACTGGCTTCGACTCGGCAAAGAACAACAGAGGAATGGCCGATGCAACGATCAAATAGATCAGCAACATGACGTATTTTCTCGGAAACCGATCGGCCAGGTATCCCATCAGCAGCCTTCCGATGATGCTGCCGGCCAGAATGCACGAAGAGATCGTCGCGATCTCCTGTTGGGGGTAATGCATATCCAGGCTCAAAAACAGCTTCAGGTTTTGCATCGTGCCGCCGACAGCGCCAATCGAGCACATGCTGCCGATGGCCAGCAAATAGAACGGCCAGGACCGGAAGACCCATCCGACCGGCGTTCCGGCAGTGTGCGTCTGGTGGGCACCCTCGGCTGAAGCGCTCTGCGGCGGCGACTCTTTGACAAAGAAGGCCACTGGAAAAGCAATGACGATCATCAGCACGCCGAGAGCCTGCAGCGCTCCCTGCCAACCCAGCCTCCCGATCAGCCAGTGCGCCAGCGGAAAGACGATGACGCCACCGATTCCGATGCCGAGGTACGCAAAGCCCATCGCCTTGCCGCGAGCCTTGTCAAACCAGCGCGAAAGCAGAACCTGGTTGGGGAGCGGGCCGCCGCAGACGTAGCCCAATGCGTTGAACAGGTAAAAGAAGTAAAACATGCCGAGCGTCGAGATGCTACCCAGTCCGATGACAGCCACTCCGGCCATGAGAATTCCGGCCAGCATGAGCCGCCGTGGGCCGAATCGGTCGACAATCCAGCCGGCGAAAAATCCAAACAGGGGGCCGATGATCAGCTTGCTGTAGAAGTTTCCCGACGTGACCTGAGCCCGCGTCCAATGAAAATCCGTAACCATGTAGTCGTAGAAAAATGGCAGACCGTACAGCGCAAAGCCCACGATCGAAAACAGCGCCAAAAATCCAGTCGCCGCGACGTGCGCTTGCGAAGCCCGCAGGTTGGCGGCGGGCCCGCTTGGAGTGACTGCAGATGATTCGATCTGGGGCATGCGGATCTCCTTGCAGATTTACTCGACTACCAATGCTCCCTTGACAAAGTCCGGTTCAAAGCGATGACGCGCAAAAATCACCGGTAAATCCTCCAGTCGCCGGGACGTGTGCGTCAAAATCGGATCCACTTTGACGGCGCCAGAGGCAATCAAGTCAAGCGCGCGTCGATACGTTGTGGGTCGTCCCTCGCCATCCAGATCACCCGAGGCGCCTGTTGCCGCCACCAGGAACGGCTCGGTGAACTGGACGTTGTTGAGCACCGACAGGTCAACGCCAGAGTGGCCGTGGCCATAGAGCACCACGGTCGCCTGTTTGCGCGCCAGTCCGGGGATCCGGACAAACACCCCGGCGCTTCCGGAAGCTTCGATGATCCAATCGGCGCGACGATTGTGCGTGAGCCGCAGGACTGCTTCCACGAGATCTTCGGCCGACGGGTCGATGACCGTCGCGCCCCAGGATTCAGCCAGCCGGCGCTTGCGCGGATTGGGCTCGGCCACCAGCAACCGTCCGGAATAGCCAAACACGTTGCGTAACACTTGTAAGAACAGAAGGCCGGCCGGGCCGGCCCCGCAAATCAGGACCGTTTCGGCCTGCTCGAGCCGATAACGCAGCGGCATCTTGCGAGCTACGTCGATCGAATGCAGCACGCACCCAAGCGGCTCGGTCAGCACCGCCAATTGCGCCGGCACACCCGGCGGAACCGCAACGACGTTGACGGCGGGCACCGCCACCAGTTCAGCCATAGCGCCCGGAATGCCTGTGATGCCGTGCTCTTGGTAGAATTCGCACTGGTGCGTGTCGCCCGTTGAACAATACTCGCACAGGGGCTTGCCGTGGCTGCTGCAGTTCCAGCCCTGGTCGACGACAACCATTGCGCCGCGCTCCAGGCCGGACACACCCGTCCCCGCGCTCTCTACCACGCCGCAAATTTCATGGCCGAGAATCTGCGGAGATTTCGACAACGGCACCTGTCTGCCAGCTGCATCCGTGTGGTAGTTGGCCTTTCCATCGAAGATCTGAAAGTCGGTTCCGCACACTCCCACGGTGGTCGGACGCACCAACACCTGACGGGGACCGGCCACGGCATCGGGGACATCACGGACCTCCAGATTGGCTACGTCGTGAAGAACCAAAGCTTTCATCGAGTCAAACTACCCTAGCGCGGCAAGCCGCAACCGTATGCCGTATGCCGCGAGCCGGCGACGGAGCGCCAGGTATCAGTGCCGGTAGAGTAGGAAGGAGAGCGAGGCTAGCAGTAGCCCGACTCACCTTCCCCTCCTCGAACCGGAGATGCAGATTTCCCGCGTCCGGCTCTCCAACAAGCTCTCGCCTAGGGCTT
>JBPCNK010000205.1:0-13909 GCA_051001345.1 Acidobacteriota bacterium
TCGTGGGGGCGGGATCGGAAAAAAGAAAGCTCTGGGGGGCGTGGGTTTCCCGCCCAAAGAGTTGGGTGTTGGGGGAGGTGCGCAAAAAACGCCCCCGCTCCCAGTCCCAGCTTACGCTCGAGACCCCGAAATTGGCGGCTCGGCCTATGCTGGGCTCCAATTGGTTTATCATCGGAGTAATATGGGTGCTCGGCAAATTGAAAAATAATTGGGACTCGCCACTGGGGGGTTGTATGCGAATGGCTCGTATCGTTTTCGGTCTGATGGCCGCTCTGGTGTGTTTCTGGTCGACCTTCTCCTTGGGGATCCAAGCTCAGACGGCCGCTCCGGTACAGGAATACTTGGTTCTGGCGACCAGCAAAACGTCCAGCATGCAGAAAGAGATGAATGAGTCGGCCACCAGCGGATTTCGGTTCGTGGGAGTCATGGGAGGCGAGACTTCATTTGGAGGATCCGAGGTCGTCGCCATCATGACCAAGGAAACCAGCTCGCTGGCGAAAGGCCGTTATGAATACCGGTTACTGGCCGCCAGCAAGACTTCGACCATGCAGAAGGAGCTGCAGTCGGCCGGCAACGAGGGATTTGAATATCGAGGCCAAACCGTCTTTCAATCGACTTTCGGCGGAAAAGAGGTCGTGGTCATTCTGGAGCGGGATCGCGAGATCGGTCAACACGCGCAGTTTGAATACCGCCTGCTTGCCACGAAAAAAACCTCCACGATGCAAAAGGAATTGACCGAAGCGGGGAAGGAAGGGTTTGCTTTCGTTGGAATGACGGTTGCCGAGACATTAATGGGCGGGCCCGAGGTTGTCACCATCCTGCGTCGTGCCACCGCGCCGGCGGCGCCGAAGAGTCAGAACCTCGGACCCAAGTGAGCAACGCTGTCACGGCTTGTTGATGAAAGCCACTGGCTACTTGATCGCCATCTGCGGCGTCGCGGCAGTAACGGCGCTGCTGAAACTGTTCGGTGCGCACGTCAACGCGACGACCGTTGCGCTTGCGTTGCTGCTGGTTGTGCTTTTCGTTGCCACCGGATGGGGAGCGCGGCCAGCTGTTTTCGCCTCCCTGATTAGGAGTGTTGTGCTTTAACTTCTTTTTCCTGCCTCCAACCGGAACGTTGACCGTAGCGACGCCGGACAACTGGGTAGCGTTGGTTGCATTTCTCATCACTGCGATTACCGTCGGACAACTGTCTGCGCATGCAAGGAGGCGAACCGAAGAGGCTGACGCCGGCCGCCTTGAAATCGAGCGGCTGTACAGGGAGCTTCAGGGAGCGTTCGAGCGCGCCAGTCAGGCGGAAGCTCTCAAGCAAAGCGAACGACTCAAGTCTGCGCTGCTTGATGCAGTCACTCATGACCTTTGCACTCCGCTTACGTCGATTAAGGCATCGGTCACTACGCTGCTCGAGGAGCACCGCGCCAGAAGGGGAGACGAGCAACCGGGAATGCTTGATGACGAAGGCCGGCGGGAAATGCTGGAAGTCATCGACGAGGAGGCCGACCGCTTGGATCACTTCATCGAAGGCATGGTTGAGCTGGCGCGCATCGAAGCTGGGAATATGCAGTTGAGGTGTGGGTGGGGACCCGTCGAGGAGATCTTTACGGCGGCCCGGTCGAGAGCCGCCCCCTTGACACGCGCCCATCTTGTCGAATCCTCCTTCGAAGAACGGCTACCTGATGTCCGCGTAGATGCCCGGGCGGTGGCCGAAGTCATTTACACACTCCTGGACAACGCGGCGAAGTATTCGCCGACAGGAACGCGCATCCGTTTGACGGCAAGCCGCAAATCGTCCTGTCACCGCTCCCGCGACGCCGAAAGAGTCAGAACTTCGAACCCAAGTGAGCAAGGCTGTCACTGCTCGTTCATGAAAGCACTGGCTACTTGATGGCTATCTGCACTCGTGCTGGCAACTTCAGCGATTGGAAATCGGTGCTCGCACTTTTCTACTAACGTGAAGAAGAAATGTGAACGTGAGTAGGAGACCTCCAGTGGATTCGATTCTTATTAAGGCGCTTCATAGCGGTGTGCGGACAGTTACCTTGTCAAATTTGGGGTATTTCGAAGCGTAATATTGTTCAGGCAAGACCATCTGCCCGAATCGACGTATTCTTCGCATTGGCTTCGCTCGCGGGCGTTTTCCTCATTCTCTACATTGGCTTGACCTGGGGTGGCCACGAGTTGGCTGGATGATGGCGATCGCTGGCACCTCACCTATGCCGAGGTAACTATAACTAGGCTAGAATTTCCTGTAATCAAAGAAAAGCGCACAGGGCTAGAGCCCTGTGCCACAGTTCAGGTCGCGGCTCTGTTGGCGCTCAGTGTCTGCCAGCCCGCGACCTCAGAATGGGATGTCGTCGTCGGTGATGCCGAGATCTTCGGTTTTGGCGGGCTCTTGGCGCGCCGGGCGCTCTTCACTGCGATCGGAGCGATCGGCGCCGCCGCCGCTTTCGCTGCGGCTGCCCAGCATCACCATCTGGTCGGCTACAATCTCGGTGGTGCGGCGCTTATTGCCGTCCTTGTCGGTCCACTCCCGCGTCTGGATGCGTCCTTCGATGTAGACCTGCTTTCCCTTGACCAGGTACTGCCCGCAGATTTCGGCCAGTTTGCTCCAGGCGACAATGTTGTGCCACTCGGTCTTTTTCTGCTTCTCCCCGCTCTTGTCGGTCCACTGCTCGTCGGTGGCCAGACTGAAACTGGCCACCGGAGTGCCGCCTGTCGTGTACCGAAGTTCCGGATCCTTACCCAACCTGCCTATGATGATCGCCTTGTTGACCGACATTGTTTCCTCCGTTTTGCAACACTGTTACGCGAAAAGGTCATTGCGTACGCACAAAAATTTACGACTTCCTGGCAGGAAGCTACTCCGGCGGGGTGCGCCGGCGCGGACCGGCCGGCGCTGGACGCATACGATCGAGTTCCTGGCGGGCCAGGCTGGCCTCTTCCGATCTGGGAAAGTCGCGCACCAGCGCCTGGAATTCTTCGATGGCCTCCGTGGGCTTTTTCAACTGGACCAACGCCGAGCCCTTCTTAAAACGCGCCGCCGGCATTTTGTTGCCTTGTGGGTACAGGTTGATGACGGCGTCAAAGCCCACGACGGCCTCGTCGAACTTGCGCTGGTCAAACAGCGACATGCCGATGTAGTACTGGGCGTCATCGGCCTTTTCGGCATCCTTGAAGCGCTTTAAATACTCGCGAAAACCCTGTACTGCCAAGTCGTAGCTTCCCAGAATATAGTCATCGTAGGCGGACTTATACAATTCCTCCCCGGAAGGACCGGCGCCACCTGGGCCCATACTCCCGAAACCGGCGTTGCCCAGCGCAGTTCCCGTGTTGACCTGCTCGACGCGCACGCGCGTGTCTTCAACCTTCTGGGAAAGCGCCGCAATCCGGCTGTTGGTATCGTCGAGCTTGACCTGCAGATTGCGTAACTCCGCCAACACCGCACCGACAGTACTCTTGACGTCGGCGCGGCTTTCGCCGGTCGCTGAAGACAGCGTGGCAAGCTGAACCTTTTGGTTGGCCACCTGATCGTTGAGTTGTTCGAGCAGCGTCTTGATGACGGCGCCGTTTTCGACGTTGGTTTTCTGCAGTTCCTGAATCTGTTTTTCCAGGCGCAGGATGTCGCTTTGCAGGCGAATAATTTCTTCCTTGGTACCCGGCGAAACCGGTGTGATTCCCAGCGCTACGACTACGAGCGCGACGGCCAGCCGCATTCTGGTCGCGCGGTCCTTAAATGCAAACATGGAACACTCTCCTTGACCACTCATTGTATGTCAGTTGGCGGGACGAAAATGCGCCCTGCGATTTTGGGCGTAGGAGGCCTCGTCCTGACCGGTGGCAAAGGGCCGCTCTTCGCCATAGCTGATCGTCTCAAGCCGGGCTGCTGCGATACCGAGCGACACCAGATACTCTCGCACGGAGTTGGCGCGCCGGTCGCCCAGCGCCAGATTGTAATCATCGGTTCCGCGGTCGTCGCAGTGTCCTTCAATAATGACGCGGGCCGTTCCAGTGCGGCGCAGCGCCTGCGCATTCTTTTCAACGATGCGCTTGGCTTCTTCGCCGAGCGCCGACTGGTCGTAATGGAAGAACACGTCCTGGATGTCGCCCCGGCGGATCATTTCGGTCAGATCGTTCAGACTGCTCTGATCCACGCTCGCCACCGGCGCCGCCGGCGTGCCCGTGTCAGCCGCGATGGTCACGCGGGCGCTCGCCTTGCTGGTCCCCATCAGATTGGTCGCCGTAGCCGTGTAAGTCGTCGACTGTAGCGGTGACACCTGCACCGAACCGCCCTCGGCTACGCTTCCCACGCCGCCGTCAATTGTCAGAGATTCGGCGTTCGTCGATGTCCACGTAAGCCGTGTGGTCTCCCCGGCGCGTATGGTCGAGGGTTCGGCCGTCAGCGTGACCGTCGGCGCGATTGTCGGAACGGGCCGGTCAACCCTTGTAGTGCCAACAGCGGGGGCCGGCGCGGGCGGCAAACCGGTGGCCGGTTTCTTGCGCGAGCAGGCTGCGCCCCCAAGCGCCAAGTTCGTGACCAGCAGCAGAGCGGTCCACAACAGCGTGTTTCGGTGTTTCATCATTCTCCTTTCGATTAGTTGGCTCCGGAAACGACACCGTACCCGGACCAAAACGGGTTCGAATTGTTTCCGGTCGATGTGACTTGGCGGAGGTTGCCGCCATTGATGTTCATGACATAAATCTGCATCGCTCCGGAGCGGTTCGACTGAAAGGCGATGTGCCGGCCGTCGGGCGACCAACTGGGGTTCTCGTTGGTGCCCGAAGCCGATGTCATCTGCAGAATCTGCCCCGAAGAAATCTCCAGCATGTACAAGTCAAACGAAAATCGCCCCGGCGGCCGCCAGCTGAAGGCCAGATAGCGGCCCTCGGGAGACCAGTCAGGGCTGACGCCGTGGCCGCCTTCGCTGAAGGCCCGCCGTACGTTGGAGCCATCCGAGTCCATGATGTAAATCTGCGGATTGCCGGCGCGGTCCGAGACAAAGGCGATCTGCCGGCCGGTCGGACTCCAGGCGGGAGACAGATCGGCCCCGCGGCTGTTGGTCAGGTTGCGCCGGGCGCCACCGCCAAAGGGCTCCAGAAAAATGTCCGGATCGCCCTGAGTCGAACGCGAAGAATAGGCAATCGACCGGCCGTCGCGCGAGTAGGCCGGCGTTGTATTGAAGGTCCCCTCTGAAGAAACCGAGCGGCGTGATCCGTCGCCGAGCGACTGCTGAAAGATCTCAGGCTTGCCGGTGATAAAGGACGTGAAAGCCACGTAGCGGTTGTCGGGAGAGAGCGCCGGCGTCATGTTGATCTGTCCGTTGCTGGTCAAAGCGCGAGCGCCGTATCCGTCGTAGTCGGCAATGTGGACCTCTTTGCTCGAGCCGGAGCGTTTGCCCTCGTAGACCAGCCGCGTCGAGGCAACCCCTTTGGAGGCGCCGGCCGACAGCAGTTCGACGACCTGATCGGCCAGCGTGTGCGCCAGCGTTCGAACGGCCGTTCGGTCGCTGCGGTACTGGCGCGAAAATACAGAATTGCCGACTTTGACGTCGTGCAAATACGCCTCAATGGTCAGCGCCGATCCCGTCAGCGATGCATTTCCAAAAACGATGAATTCGGCTTCGAGCTGCGGGGCCTTCCACTCGTCCAGACGCAATTGGGAGGGCACGACGGGCAGCGGCGCGGGGTAAAAACTGCGGCTCGGCAATTCAAAAAATGCCGAGAACTTCAGGTCATCCCAGAGGACCTGATTGAATACTCCCAAGAGGCTATCGAGCTCCGGGCCGCCGGCTGCTGTTTTCGGGACAAACGGCGCCACGGCCAAGCGCGTGGCCCGGCCCGACGGGACGATGTCGATCCGGATCTGACCGCGCAGAGCGTCGCCGGCGCCACCTGCCGCCCACACCATGGCCGCTGCGATTGCGACGACGAGGGGTCTGTAATGCGGAAACTTCATCGAGTCCTCAAACTAGGGGTTAGGGCCTAGGGGTTAGGGCTTCCCTGATTAGCAATTGCCCTAACCCCTAGCCCCTATCCCCTAACCCCTGCTTCTTACTGCCCAATCGGAAAACTAAAACTTGCAACGAACCCGATCCGTTTGCCGCGGAATTCAGGCGGCAGCCCCGGCAGAGGATTGGCCGCCAGCACAGCCCGGTACGCCGTCATATCATAGCGGCCATCGCCGCTGCGCTCCTCGAAGTCGACCTCGTCGATGCGGCCGTCGTCGCTGATCGAAAAAGAACCAAGGGCGCGTAGGCGGCGCCCCTGAAATCCCTGCAGGCTGCTGCGCAGCCAGTTGTCGCCGATGCGTCGCTGCACCTGGCGCGCGTACCAGTGATCGAGCAACCCATTACTGTTATCACCGGCGCCGATGGCCATTCCGATACCCGAGCCGATGCCGCCGCCTGCGCCCGACAATCCGGGCGCACCGCCTGCGCCCGCCTCAGGCGTCTGGTTGGGTACGCGATTGGAGGCTGACGGATCAGCCTGTGGGACGGTACGCGGCGCCACGGGTGGCGTCTTTGGAACCTTTCGCTCCTCAGTCAACTGGGGTGCAGCGGCCTTCTCCTCTACGACAGTTTTCTTCGGTTCTTCTTTGACCTTGGGAGGCGGCGCTTCTGGCGGTGTGACCAGGTCCTTATTTTGGAGAGAAGGCTTGTAGAGCGACGCGTCGCCGCCGTCCAGATTCGAAACCATCCCGACGGAAACCGATTCGTTGCCCTGTCCTCCGCCCGGGCCTCCACCGAGTTTCAGATCGGGCGAAGGCAAGATCAACGCCAGGGCGCACATACCAGCCACCACGGCCACGTGCACGAAAATTGAGCCGACGACCGCGCCCCCGAACCTATCGGGCGCCACATGTGTCTGAAGGACGCTGGTTTGACTCACTTGACTCCCAAGAACAGCGGAGAACGACCTGCCGCGGCCTATTTCTTTGGAGAAAAAACCCGGGTGACAATCTGCACGTTCTGGTACTTGGCATCTTTAATTTTTTCAAGAACTGCAACGACAGTCTTCCAGCGAACGTCCTTGTCGGCCCGCAGAAAAATCGGTTCTTTGCTGTCGCCCACGTCCCGTTGCAGTCGCGCGGCGATGCGATCGAAACGGATCGGCTCGCTCCCGTAATACAGCGTCTCGTCGCCGGCAATCGAGATGACGACGCGCTGTTCGGGATTGACGCTGGCTGCCGTGCGCGTCGTCGGAAGGTCGACGGTAATGCCTGTCTGCATAATCGGCGCCGTAATCATGAAAATTATGAGCAGTACCAACACTACGTCGACCAGCGGCGTGACGTTGATCTCCGATAGCGACGAGGATGTTCGGCCGGTCCGAGTAAATCCCATCTAGGTGAAGTTCCTTTCGACCAGATTGAGGAACTCGGCATCGAAATCATCGATCTCCATGCCGAAACGCTTCAGGCGATTGAGAAACTGATTGTAGGCAATCACGGCCGGAATGGCCGCAAACAGACCGGCTGCAGTCGTCACCAGGGCCTCGGCGACACCGGGCGCCACGGCCTGAATCGTCGTTCCGTTGGCCTGGCTCAAGCCCGTGAACGCGTTGATGATTCCAACGACGGTGCCAAACAACCCGATAAACGGCGCGACTGTGGCCGTCGTCGCCAACCAGCTCAGCGAGCCCTCCAACTGAGACATTTCGGCGGCGCCCTGCTTTTGCAGCGAGCGTTCGATCCCCTGTAGGCTCTTGATCGTGGGTCGCGACACGCCCGGCAGCGCCTGCTCGGGGCTGGTGGCGATCGTCTGCCGGGCCTGGATCTGTCGATTCAGTTCGTGGTAGCCGGATTTGAAAACGCCGGCAAGCGGAGACGCCGGATAGCGGTCGGTTGCGGCAAAGACATCGCTTAGACGGCCGGACTTGCGGAACAGGTCGTAGAATTCGCGGCTCTGCCGATCGACCTTTTGAAACGTGCGCCATTTGCGCAGCATGATGGCGCAGGAAAGGATGGAAAATCCGAGGAGCACCAGAAGGACGACCTGGCCGATGGGGCTGGATGCGGCGACCAGGTTCCAGAGCCCCTGGCCCGCGAAATCCAACAGCATAAATTCTGCCATTTTAATAGTTTAGTTTCGTCCTTTCCAATCAACCCCGCCTTTCGAGAATGCCACATGCCCGCAAAAAAGACAACTCCAGGCTTCAGGCCCCAGGCGCCAGGGAGTTATTGAGCATAAAAATCCGCAATCAGCAATTCCCTGAAGCCTGAAGCCTGGAGCCTGAAGCCTATGATAAACTCGCCTCAATTTTTTAGACGGCTGGCTCTTGAGATGCAACGCGGCAGAAAAGGACCATGATTCGGACGCTTTCGGTCAGAAATTTTGCGCTGGTCGATGCCGTCGAACTCGATTTTGGCAGCGGCCTGAACCTGCTGACCGGAGAGACCGGGTCCGGAAAATCGATCCTGGTTGACGCTGTTGGATTGTTACTGGGCGGTCGCGCGCTGCAGGAATCCATCCGCTCCGGCCGTACGGCGGCGCGAGTGGAAGGTCTATTTGAAGTGCTGGCCGGCAGCCCGGCCTGCGCGACCCTCGAATCGGCGGGAATTGAAGTCCAAGGCGGCGAGATCCTGATCCGCCGTGAAATTGCAGCCGGGGGTAAGAGCAAGATCTTCATCAACCAGTCGCTCGTCACACTGCAAGTCCTGACCCAACTCGGCCCGCTGCTGGTTGACATTCACGGCCAACACGATCAGCAGTCGTTGCTCAACACACGCAGTCATCTGGAGTGGCTCGACCACTTTGCCGGGACGTCTACTCTCCTGGCCGAAGTAGAGTGGCACTACCTGAGCTGGTCGGCGCTGGCCGAAGAGTTGGAGCAGCTCCGCTCGGCAGAACAGCAGCGACTGCAGCGCATCGACATGCTGCGGTTTCAAACCTCGGAGATCGCCGCACTGAAGCTGACGCCGCTGCTCGAAGACGAACTGGAGTCCGAGCGGCATCTGTTGTCGCACGCCGAGAAGCGCGCCCAGTGGAGCGCCGCGGCCTTCGAGCGTCTGTATGAGGGCGAAACGTCGGCGCTGGCCCTGCTGGCCGACATCGAGCGCAATGTGGCGCAACTGGCCGATGTCGATCCGGAGGCGGCCGCGTGGCGCGACCGGCTGGCCGAGAGCCGCTACGGGCTGGAGGACCTGGCCTTTGTGTTGCGCGATTATCGCAACCAAATCGATTTCGACACGAATCGGTTGACCGAACTGGAAGGCCGGCTGGAGGAAATATCGCGCGCGCGCAAGAAGTACGGTCCGACGCTCGATGATGTCCTGCGCTACTTTGCGTCCATCCAGGAGGAGCTGCGGCAACTGGAAGAATGTGCCGGCCGCGAAACCGCGCTCGAGCAGGAAGCTGCCGGCGCGCGGACTGCATACGATGCCGCAGCGGCGCGTCTTTCCGAGGAGCGGAAAAAGCAAGCTCGGCAGCTGGAGCGCAAGATGGAGCGGGAACTGGGCGAACTGGCGATGGAAAAGACGCGCTTTGGCGTCGAGTTCGAACAGGTCGAGCCGCACGCCCGCGGAATCGATTGCGTGCAGTTTTTGGTTTCACCCAATCCGGGCGAAGCGCTGCGGCCGCTGGCCAGGATTGCTTCCGGAGGGGAGTTGTCGCGGATTCTGTTGGCGCTAAAAACGCTGCTGGCCTTGGAAGACCGTGATCGGACGCTGATCTTTGATGAAGTGGATGCAGGCATCGGCGGCCGTGTCGCTGAGACCGTGGGCCGCAAACTGAGGCGCCTGGCTGCCAGCCAGCAGATTCTGTGCGTCACGCACCTGCCGCAGGTTGCTGCCTTTGCCGACCGGCATTTTCGAGTGACCAAGCAGGTCGCGCGCGGGCAGACGCGCATCGAGGCGGAACTGCTCGAAGCAGAAGGCCGCATCGGTGAAATCGCGCGCATGCTCGGCGGCGCCCACATCACCGAGACGACTCGCCGGCATGCGGAAGAAATGCTATCCCAGTCGCGAGTCGCCCCTAAGTCGCCAGAGTGAGTCGCCAGTCGCTCCGTTAGTCGCCAGTCGCTCCGTTAGTCGCCAGTCGCCGGTCGCCGCTCGCCAGACAGTGCCGGTTACCGCTATCTCAACGACTTCCGCAAGCCAAAGAGAATCCGCCCAACCTCGCTCGTCAAAGTGAACAACTCTTCGACCTTTTCGTGGTCAACGTAGCCCAGTCGGTCCGCAACCAGCATCTGAGTTTCCAGCTCATTCAGAGGCCCCTGGGATACGGTTACGTGATGCCTGAACTCATTCCTGGACTCGCGCCCCTGGCCCTCAGCGATGTTTGAAGGAACGGATATCGCCGCTCGCCGCATCTGTGCAGTCAGGCTGTAGATTTCCTCCTTCGGGAACTGCCCGGTCAAACGGTAGATGGATTCCACCAGCGTCATGGCTTTCTGCCAAGCGACCAACTCGACGTAACCCCTTTGTGAGTTCCATGCACACTCTTACTGCACAACAGTAAAATGTACGATCCTGATTCTGGCGACCGGCTGAGGCTCGCGACTGTGATAATATTTCACACGCAATGCTCAAGTCCTTTCACATCGAAACCTACGGCTGCCAGATGAATTTTCTCGACTCGCAGAAAGTCGCTGGAATGCTGGCCCAGCGGGGCATTCTACCCGCTCGAAGCGCACAGGACGCCGACGTCTATCTAGTCAATACCTGCAGCATCCGCGACAAGGCTGAACAGGGCGTCTACAACCGTTTGGCGGAGATTCGCGCCGAGCTGAAACGAAGGAACCCAGACTTGATCCTGGGGGTGATGGGTTGCGTGGCGCAACAGGAAGGCGAAGAGCTGCGCCGTCGCGCGCCTTATATTGACTTAGTCTTGGGCACGCACCAGATCCACCGCCTGCCCGAACTCATCGCTCAAATTGAAGAAGACCGCAAACCGCAAGTTTCAGTCGAGTGGCTGCGCGACCCGCAACCGGTCGAAATCGACACGGTGCTGCGCGACAGCGCGTTTCGGGCGTCGATTACGATCATCGAGGGTTGCAACAAGGTCTGCAGTTTTTGTGTGGTGCCGTATACGCGCGGCCGCGAGCGCAGCCGTCCCGCCTGGCTCATTCTGGAGGAAGTCCGAAAGCTCGTCGAACAGGGTTACGTGGAGTTCATGCTGCTGGGCCAAAACGTCGACTCCTATGCCGATCCTTCGCGCAAGGCTTGCCGTTTTGCGCACCTTTTGCGTGGTGTAGGCGGGCTTGCCGGTGTTCGCCGCGTTCGCTTTACAACCTCGTATCCGACCGATTTTACACAAGAAGTCGTTGATGTGCTCGACGACACGCCGGCCGTTTGCGAATGGGTTCATTTGCCGGTCCAGTCCGGCTCGGATTCCATTCTGCGCGCAATGCGCCGCCGGTACACAATCTCCGGTTACATGGAAATCATCGCATCCTTGAAGGGCGCACGGCGGCCGCTGGCTCTGTCTACCGATGTGATCGTAGGTTTTCCGGGCGAAACCGACCAGGACTTCGAACAATCACTCGATCTGCTGCGCACAGTCGAATACGATTCGATTTTTTCGTTTAAGTACTCGCCGCGCCCCAACACATCGGCGCTTAAGCTGGGCGACACGGTTCCTGAAGACGTCAAGTCCGAGCGGCTTACGCGTCTGCAGTCCGAGCAGCGGGCCATACAGGAGAGGCTGAACCGGCGCTGGATCGGCCGGCGCGCCGAAGTGCTGGTCGACGGCCCCGCTCGAGACGGCCACAATTATCAGGGGCGAACCGGGAGCAACAAGGTCGTCAATTTTGCAGGTTCGGCCGATCTGGTGGGGCGCTTCGTTCAAGTCGACATCACGCGGTCGGGAGTGAACAGCCTTTCGGGCAGCCTGGCGGCGGGCTGACCAGTTTAGGAGCCGGGGCACTCATGGAACGGGAATTCAAAATCAAAGGACTGATGATGGATCCGACATCGAATTCTCCGATCGTGATCCTTCAAGACGTCGAACGCAACACACTGCTGCCGATCTGGGTGGGGATTTTCGAGGCCAATGCCATCGCCCTACAGATCGAACGCGTCGACACGCCGCGTCCGATGACGCACGATTTACTGAAAAATGTTTTGCTTCAACTGGGCGCCGAGGTCACTCGCATTGTGGTGACGGAATTGAAGGAGAACACTTTCTACGCTCTGATCCACCTGGAGGTAAACGGCTCGCCCGTGGCCATCGACTCTCGCCCAAGCGACGCGATTGCTCTGGCGCTGCGGACCGATTCACCCATTTTCGTGACCGAAGAGGTCGTAGCCAATTCCCGCAGCATCACCCTGGACCAGGACAAACTCGATCCCGAAGACGTCCGCAAGTGGCTCGAGAACCTCAACCCCGAGGACCTCGGCAAGTACAAGATGTGAGCTTCAGGGGTCAGGGGGTGGCACCGGCCGCCAGGCCGGTGGACTTGGCCAACCCCGCCATTGTTGTCAGCGCCACAAGTAACAGTGCCGCGAGCGACGCGAGCGGGTCGGCTGGAATTACAAGATACGAGTTACGAGTTACTGCTTCGAACGTTGATAATCGTCGCTTGTAACTCGTAACTTGTAATTCGTAATGCCCGCTCGCTGCACCATCGATGGACGCCTAGATAATTTGAAGACTCTTTGATGGGCTTGACGGGCTATCTGGAAATGACCATAATAGTCATATGAAAATAACCGGTATTGCAGAACTGAAAGCCTCTCTATCGGAGTATCTGGCCAAAGTGAGGTCGGGCGAGGATGTGATTGTCACCGACCGAGGTCGTCCCGTCGCGCGCATCTCGCGGGTCACCCACTTGGGCACTCCTTCCGGGTCGGTGGACGAATTGATTCGGTCGGGCTTGGTACGGGGCCCCGAACGGCGTGTCGACAAAAGCTTTTGGCGCTTGCCCCGGGCTCGCGACCGCAAGGCGTCTGTCCGGGCGGCGCTGACCGCCGAGCGTGACCAGGGACGATGAGGTTTTGGGATAGCTCGGCCATACTCCCCCTGGCGCTGGACGAACCTTCGACCAAAGTGGTGAGATCGCTGCTGCGGAACGACGCGGAATTGATTCTCTGGTGGGGTACGCCGGTTGAGTGCGCCAGCGCGCTGGAGCGCACGGTTCGCGAAGGGCGCCTGGCCAGGGCGGCGGCCGAATCGGCGTGGGCGGTTGTTGCATCGTTGCGGGAAAGGGCCTTCGAAGTCCAGCCCGCCGAGGAAGTCCGGCTGCGCAGCCTTCGCTTACTGAAACTTCATCCGATACGGGCCGCAGACGCGTTTCAGCTGGCCGCGGCTCTCACATGGTGTCGCGAGCAAACCGTAGGTTCGGGTTTCGTTTGTTTGGACGAGCGCCTTCGCCAGGCTGCTTCATTGGAAGGCTTCGACCTACTGCCGTAAAGCAGCGGTCAGGGCGACAGCGAGTGCACCGCTGCGCTCATTGGGCAGGTTACGAATTACGGACGGCGAGGATCGAATCTAACTCGTATTTTGACTTTCGTAATGGTATAGGTAAGCAACATTGACAACAAATAGCTCGACAGTCGTGGTTGGGCGCCACCGACCCGCTCGCGTCTCTCGCGGCACCGTTGATGGACGTCGCTTTGGCACGTCTGGGGACTTGGATCACTGCCACCGAGGGGCGACTCCGCCATCAGCGCCCTGAAGCCTGACCCTAACCCCCGCCTCATAACAGCGAACCACGGCTGGTCGGCCCAGCCGCTTCCTTTCATCTTCAGTAAGGAGACGCGGTTGGCAGTGATTCTTGTGCTTCACAAGATGGAGTGGGCAGGGTTGGTTCGTATAGCGCGCTTGGTCGACGCAATCCGTGACTAGAAGTAGCGAGCGACCTCATACCGCCAAGAAGAAAGAATAAGAAGAAATGAGGGAGAGGCCAATTTGTGACTGGCCCCTTCCGTCGGCAGTTGTTAACCTTCGGGTTACTCAGACACGGAGGTCGACAT
>JBPCNK010000206.1:0-13080 GCA_051001345.1 Acidobacteriota bacterium
TCGTCACCGCTGATCGTCGACGATTTGGTTATCGTCGCCGCCTCCGGCGCGCTCGTCGCCTACGACCCCGCCACCGGCGAGCGGCGCTGGTTGCACCCCTCCCGTGGCGGAAGCTATAGCTCGCCACATCGAGCGACGATCGACGGAGTTGCGCAGATCCTGCTGCTGAGCGGAGCCGGCGCGACCAGCGTCGCGCCCGCCAACGGCACGGTGCTTTGGGAGCACGCGTGGCCAGGCAGCGCCATTGTGCAGCCGGCTCTCACCGCCGACGGCGACGTCCTGATCAACACCATCACCAGCACGGGAGGCGTCGGCACGCGCCGCATCGCGGTCGCGCACGGACCGGGCGGATGGAGTGTCGAAGAGCGCTGGACATCGGCCGGACTGAAGCCCTACTTCAACGACTATGTCGTTCACGCTGGCCATGCCTACGGCTTCGACGGCAACATCCTGGCGTGCATCAACCTCGCGGACGGCAAGCGCAAATGGAAGGGCGGACGCTACGGCAACGGTCAGCTCGTCCTGTTGCCCGACCAGGACTTGCTGCTGGTGCTCTCGGAGGAAGGTGAGCTGGCGCTGGTCGGGGCGACCACCGACCAGTTCAGGGAACTGGCGCGGTTCACGGCGCTCGACGGCAAGACCTGGAACCATCCAGTACTGATCGGCGACGTCCTGCTGGCTCGCAATGGCGAGCAGATGGCCGCGTTCCGGCTGTCGCTCGCGGGCCGTTGACGGGGGTTGCTTTCATCCTGCCATTGAGCTCCGGGTATGCAGCCCTACTTTGCATGCTGTGGATTAGCCCACGTGGGGACAGGCTTCTAAAATATTTTGCTCCGGTTGGCAGAATGGCACTGACTAATTATGTCGGCCAGCGTGTGATCTGCACGCTAGTGGACTGTACCCTCCGAATTGATCCCAACGACATTGATAGTGACGCTCTGTGGTGCAGTGAAAAACGGCTTCACCACAGCGTCTATGAATCCGGGGATTCATCACCCCGGGTGAAAAGGACGCAGCGCCTAGGGAGGTGCCGCCGATGTTAGTGCTCGGAAGGGTACGGGTAATCGACCACGTCCACGAGCACGAGCACGAGCACGAGCACGATCACGATCACGATCACGTCCACGACCAACAACATTGATCCTAGTGACCCACTGCGGTGCGGTGAAAAGAGGCTTCACCACAGAGACACAGAGGAACACAGAGAAAAGCGGGCTTACGAGTCATATGAACTTCGATCGCAGCACCAACTAACGTTAGTGGCCCGTAACATCTGAATTGATACCACCAACAAACGGAGTGACGCTCTGCGGTGCAGTGAAAAACGGCTTCACCACAGAGACACAGAGGACACAGAGACAACACAGAGAAAAAACTTCGTACAAACGACCGGGGATGCTGCGCTGGCTCTGGCGCGACCAGTCCGTCTCGACGGACGTGAACAGCACGGTGGAGCGAAAAGCGGCTTCACCACAGAGACGAAAAGCTGTCTGTAATTCTAAGTATGCATGTCAACGAACTTACTGTGACAGTCCTCCGTGCTGCGATCGAAGTTCATAAGACTCGTACGCCCGCCTTTCTCTGTGTCTCTGTGTCCTCTGTATTACCAATTGGTGAAATCTTGTTATTTGAGCAAGATTCTTGATCCCGCTTCCTATTTTATTTAGCGGCCCGCAGCCTTCCGGCCGCGGCACTGTTGGCGCTCCGTCGACGGCCTGCGGCATACGGCATACGGCATACAGATGTTACAGGCCACTAGATCGTTGAAAAATTCTTTGGATGCGTCTGACTCTGCCGCTACGATCTCTCGCCTTAGAAGTTGATCTTCGCCACAATCTGGCCCAGGCGCGCTCCCGTGCGCGGCCCGTTAGGAACACCAAATCTGGTGAGATCGATTACGCTCGGTCTGGGCGGCGTGCCGCCGATTCCGAAATTCGTACGGTTGAAGATATTGAAGAATTCACCGCGAATCTCGAAGTTGACACTCTCTGTGATCGTCGTGCGCTTGATGAATCCCATGTTGTCGTTGTAGGCGTTCGGGTCTCGCAGGTTGTTGTGATAGACCGGCGCAGTTCCGAGCTCGAACGTTCCCGGGACACTGAACAGGCCCGGATTGAGCCAGCGCAGAGTCGTATTGCGCGGGTCGAGATCCCCGCGGTTCACGTTCGTCCGGATCGGCTGGCCCGTCAGATTAACCTTCTTGCGACCGTAGAAAAAGCCTCCCCAGTTGGGATAGGTCAACGGCGCATTCAGCAGGATCAGCGCACCCGAGGTGTAGCTGCCCGAGAAGGTCATCGTCCATCCGCCCACGACCCGGTCCAGAACCGTGTTTCCATTCAGGTAGCGTTTGCCCATCCCGAAGGGCAAGTCCAGGGCCGCCACGACGTTGAGAATGTGGGGATAGTCCGTGTACTGGAAGCTCTTTTCCCGGGACAGTACATTGGCCGCATAGGGGTTGTCGCTCTTCGGATTGCGGTTGCTATAGTCACCGCTCGTCTGAGAACCGGACGCGTTGGTGAGCGCCTTCGACCAGGTGTAGTTGAACTCGGAGACAAAGCTTCCGAAGCGGCGATCCAGCTTCAGCTGAAGCGAATCGTACCAGGATCTGCCGATCGGGTTGTACTCGTTGTTGACCGGTCCGTTGATATGGGGATAAGGACGCAGCGAGCGCGCCAGCGTCGCACCGTTGCCCCAGTCGGCAATGAAGGTTGGATACGGTGACTTGTAACCGGCCGCCACCACCGACGCGTCGTCAATCCGTCGGTTCAAAATGTCGCCGAGCGCATAGTACTTCGGATCGAGATGGTTCAACGGCTGGTGATTGACCGACAGGCGCGTGCCGCGATTGCCGATGTAGGCGACTTCAGCCACGAGGCTCCACGGCAGCTCGCGCTGGATGCTCAGGCTCCAGTTGTGCAGCCGCGGGGCTTGGCCGGAATCCGGAGTGATAAACCAGATGTCGTCTGCCGTGTTGCCTGCCGAGGGGCTGATGATCGGAGGCGCCTGGAAGCCCGCGGGAGGCACGAACCCGTTGTCCCACTGCAAAGCAGCACCGGTCGTCGTAGGACGTGACAGCCCCGCCGTGGTCGAGTACCCGTTCTGGCAGCGGATGCAGAATCCTCCGGTCAGGCCGTTGCCTGCCGCGTAATAAATGCCGTATCCCGCACGCACTACGGTCTTCTGGTGCAGCGACCAGGCCAATCCCAGGCGCGGTCCCCACGACGAGTAATCAACTTTGCCGAAACGGCTCTTGCCGTTGCAGCCGTTGCAATCTCCGGCGTAGGCTAGCGCGCCTTTCAGCCCGGACCGGGGATCGGTCAGGGTCGGATCGAACGACGTAAAGGAGTCCGGTTTGGTGGATCGCGGAACGGGGATCTCGTATCGAAATCCGAGGTTGAGCGTCAGGTTGGGACGAACCTTCCAGTCCGTCTGCGCATACCAGGCATGATAGCCGAACTTGGCGGCCGCGAAGCTCGCGTTGAATGTGCGCGAGGCGTTGTCGACAAGGCCCAGCAGGAAGCTGGCGTACGAATCTCCGGTGGTGCTGGTGGCACTGGGAGATGCCGTCTGGAGGTTAGAGAAGTTGAACACACCCTGGACGCCGGCATCGTCGGCGCCGCCGGTCGGAAGTTTGATGCCCGTCGTCTGCATCCAGCGATGGTCCACGCCGAACTTCCAATTGAAGTTTCTCCGGATCCAGCTCAGATCGCCGCGGATGTGGTCGGTGTAGTTGAACTGAGTCCCTTTGGTCTTGGTTCCATTCGTGTCGGCGTAGTTCGCATATCGCGCATCGGTGAACTGGACAACCGGAAAGGCGCTGGTTTCGCCATCGGCCACGCCTTTCAGTCCGAGCTTTTGGGGCCACCCCTGGCCGACGCTCTGGTTGTCGAAGTACTGCCGGAGTCTCGTTAGGCCGTAGGTCATGTGGAGGCTCATTACGGGCGTAAAGATCCAGTCATAGTTGAACCGGGCGAAGATGGGCCTGTTGGCACTGACTGCATTGCCGCCTGCGCCGAGGAGCGGGGCGGGCAAGGGGCCGTCAAAGAGGCTCGAGAGATCCTGGCTCGAGTAGTAGGCATTGAGCAGGTGCTTGTCGGTGAAGTTGTGGTTGACCTTGAGGCTCCACGAATCCGACTGGTTGCGCGACGTGGTGGTCGCCAGGTAATTCTGTTGCAGACCGCCGCTTGAAGGCTGCGGAACGACCGCCACGACGTTCTTGCTCACGGGGCTCAACCGGTTTTGCGGAATAATATTGTTGGGGAACGGCTGCCCGGTTGACGGATCGTAGATGACGCGGCCCGGAAGCAATTCCGAAAAATCCCCCGCGCGCTGCTTCACGGTGGGCAGGTTGAGGAAACGGGAGTTTGAGTCCGTCCGGCGGTAATTGTCCAGAGCGAAGAAGAAGAACGTCCTGTCCTTGCCGTCGTACACTTTCGGCACCCAGATCGGCCCGCCCAGCGCGAATCCGTACTCATTTCCGTGATAGGACCGTTTCCCGACGCGCGATGCGTTGTTGGCCCAGGAGTTAGCACTCAGGGCGCTCGAGGTGTGGAAGTTAAAGACATTGCCGTGGAACCGGTTGCCGCCCGAGGCAGTCACAAACGATTCGATGCCACCGCCGGTGCGCCCGTACTCGGCCGCGAAGGTATTGTTGATCAACCTGAACTCGCCTAGAGCCTCGACCGACGGCAAACCGTTGAACGCCACGCCGCCCGATTCGGGATTCGTCGCATTCGCGCCATCGATCAGAATCTCCTTGGACCGGCGCGCGCCGCCGGAAATACCGCCCTCGGCCCCCGCGCCATTGACGACGCCGGCTTGGAACCCGATGAACGCCTCAGGATTACGAAGTCCACCGGCGTAGATCGGGGCTTCCCGGAAGAGCTTGGCCGGAAAGCTCGTGCCGATCTCACTGGATGCTCTCTCCAGCAGTGGCCTGTCGTCGGCGGTGACCGTCACGATCTCGGCCACGTCGCCGACTTCGAGCGCAGCGTCGACGACTGCCTTGGTCGAAATGGAGATGACGATGTTGGCACGAGAGTGCTTCTTGAAACCCTGCTTCTCCACGGAGAGCGTGTACGGACCCACCTCGAGATTTGGGAATGCGTACAGGCCGGTGTCGGTGCTTACCGTCACCAGAATGCGGCCGGTATTGGCCTGCGTGACGGTCACTGTCGCTCCCTCGACGGCTGCGCCGCTGCTGTCGGTCACCGTTCCTGACATAGAACCGGTGCTCAACTGCGCAAAACCCGAAACGGAGAGTACGACCAGAAAGGAGAAGAAAGATGCGAGCCGCAGGGAAGTTCTCATTGTAGTTCCTCCAGGTTCTGGAGATCGGTTGAGGGCCAACGCTTACCGCGTTGCGAAAACGCGACCGCCCAAAACCAAGGTCGCAGGACCTCTGAAAAGAGTGTTGAAGCGCTTGTAGACCAACCACGCAAAATAGTCAAGAACGCTACGAACAGAACGCTGCGAGGCCGCTACCAGTCGGCCGCGGGCAGCGGGCAGTCGGCAGTGCGTAGCGCAGACGGCGCAGGGCCCAGTGCAAACAAAAAGCAAAAGCAGTCACGAATTACACGAATGAATCCGAATTACCCGAACGCTCACAGGTCGATCGTACCCGGTTGGCAACGCCCCTTTTGAACCTCCGAGCAAATCCCTATCAGCGGATTTCGGGTTCATTCGTTTAATTCGAGTAATTCGTGACTGCTTTTGCTTTTCTTTTCAATCATTCAGCCATCAACCGTCGGTCTCTTACCGTCAGGCTTCAGAGGGGTCAGGACGTGATCGTACTCGTGGACGTGGTCGTGATCGTGGCCGTCAAGCACTCATTAATTCGTCAACTTCACGACGTCTTCCCAGAAGCGCCAGCGTGCGTATCCCGAGCGCGGCGGCGAACCGTCGAGCTGCAGCGGGAAAGTGTTCGGCAGGGCTTCCAGGATCGTTTGGTTGCGGTAAACCGCTCTGGTCAGGTTCGAAGCGGCATAGGTGATTTGGCCGTGTCCAATCGTGGCGTAAAGGAATGCGGCGTCGGTTGTGACCTCCCCGTACTTTACTTTGCCCAACTCGAAGCCATATCTGGGACGAATGTTTTCGCGTGCCAGATCCATGTCAAGGTCGAGCTTGACCAACAGCACGGAGGTCGAATCAGCCTCGGCGATTGACACTCCCACGGCTCGTCCCGGCTTGTCCACCGGCAAAACACCGATCCGTCGCAAGCTGCTGCGCGCGGCTTCGGCCTGAGCCGGAGCCTGGTCATGCTGCTGCAGTATGGTGATGAAAAACTCCATGTCGCCGGCGTTGTAGAAGCTGGACACCGTCTGGTAAATCGCCGTCTCGTCCTGAAAGTGGCGCGTCTCTTTGTACGTGCCGATCTGTTTGCCGAAGTCGTTGTCAGGAAAGTGAATGAGAAGCGCCTTGTTGTTCGGCAGGCGGTCGGTCTGAATCTGATCGTAGGAGGTGTCAAAGCTTTGCTTGTCTTGACTGAGAATCCTGCGCGTGTGCCAGAGATTTGTAAACGTGAAGTAGTCGCTGCGTAATGCCTTGACGCCGTCGACGATTACAAACATATCTTTTGATTTGATCCACGTGATGATCCTGTCCCACTGATATCCAAGATCCGCATCGATCAATCTCGTGCGGCTGACCTCGACATCTTTGAATCTCAGGAAGTCGATCTTTTGCGTGGTGACTCGGCGGTACGCGCCGGAATTGCGGATGAATTCAAACATCCCCTGGTCTTTGGCGCGTTTGTCCTTGCGAGCGACGACGCGGTTGTGAAAATAATCGGCGCGCCATTCTCCGTTTGGCCCGCTCGGCAGATCCGGACGATAACCGCCGTCGTGCAACAGGACCGACCCGCCGCTCATCAAAAGCGCGATGCTGTTCTCGTCGGCGTGGCCGTGATGCATCTTCTCCTCTTCGACCGAGATGCTCTGCCGAAGGTAATCGCGTCCCAGCCATCCACCGTCGCCTTCGTCGCGGTAATTAAGGAGCAGCATGGTGCTTCGAGGTTCCCAGCCATCGCGAAAAACGACTTTCTTGCCGACCAGGTCATCGAGCACGTCCTGGCTGAGCGTGGCCGGCGGCTGTGGCTTGATCGAATCGTCGGTCCAGCGAAAGGCATCGGTAAATGCCGACCCCACGGCGGTTCCGACCTGGACGTCTGCCGACGGTTGCGGGCTGCTCGTTGCGGCCTTGGCCATGCGTTCGACCGCGCGCCTGGTAAGCTGCTCGGCCACGTACTTGTAGTTCGGGTTGCGATAGAGCGCCGCGGCTTTTTCGAACACCGGCACGAACCGCTCCCATCCCCCGTTCCAGTGCGCGTCGCCGAAGTCGGCCATGTTGCCGTGCGGTGTGAGCAATTGCGTAAAGTAATCGAGGTAGTACCGCACATGGATGGACTGGAGTATTTCCGGTTGCCCGCTGACATCTGCGTAGGAGAACAGCGAATAGAGCCAGACGCCGTGATAGGCGGTGGCGTCTTCTATCTCCCACTGTCGAATGCTGTCGCTGGCCAAAGTTTCGGCCAGCTGTTTCCACTTGGCGGCATTGGGGTGATGGGCCAGCGCGACTGCGCCGTAATATAGGCTCTCGGCGCGAAGCATCGCGCGGTTGTGAGCGCCCCATTCGGGGAAGTGGAAGATGTGGTCAAGGCTGAACGCGAGATCGCGTTCGATTTTCTCTCGCGTCTTGGCGTCGATGACGCCGCTTGTGCGGACGCGCAGGTAGGCGCGCGCGTAGGGCGGCATGATGAAGAAGTTCGAGATGGCGGGAACGCCGCTGCGGTACTCGACGCGGCTGGCCTGAAGCTCGGTCGAATACGTGTCGCGCAGATCGCCGTAGTCGGCCAGGACGTCGCGCGCCTTCTCCGCGTACGTCTTGTCTTTTGTCTCCTGATAGAGAAAGGCGAGCAGGTCGGCCAGGTACACCGGCTGCCCGGGAGCGTCGTAGCCCCAGAGCTCGTGATGTTTCGCGGAGTTTCTCCAGCGCTCGATGACCCCGGGATATTCCTTCCACCCCTGATCGGCAGCGCGCCTGATGTGGTCGAGGTAGTCGCTTCGCAGCGTCTGAGCCTGCGCCGAAGAGGAGAACAGAAGGAGAAAGGCGAGAACGAGCGGAATCCCAAGGGGATTCCTAAGGAAGTACTTGCAATGGAACTGACCGCCGGAAGCTGAAAGTTCCAAGGTGTCTTTTGTATTATTCATGGCGAACGTCGTTCCAATAATTTTTGTGGGCGACATGGTACCTGCGCCTTGGCGCGGATTAATCGGATGAACACGGATTAGGTGAATTGGATTTGAGCTGCACTTGCCAGCGCCCTTGCAAGTAATCCGTGTTCATCCGTGTTAATCCGATTAATCCGCGCTACATTGCTTTGGGCCATCTTCAAATTGCCCGAAGAACGATGATCAAAATTCAACGATCTTGGCAATTGATAGCATGGGTGAAATCTTGGCATTTGAACAAAATTCTCGATTACTCTTTCTACCTACCGGCCCCGCGACCTTACGGTCGCGGCACTGTTAGTTCATCTGGCGACTGCCTATTTCTCCAACCCCGCATACAGCCGCCGAGACTGATCGGCCAGCCGCAGCGCCTCTTCCTTTTCGGCCAGGCTGCCAAAGCGAGCTCCCGTGTTCAGCCAGTGAATCGTCCCTTTGACGTATTTTTGCAGGTAGCGGACTGAGGACAGCTCCCGGACCTTAGCCCCGTTGCGCAGAAAATGGATCGGATTTGTATGAGCAAATACTGTCAGACCCCGAGGCAGGATGCGATTCCGGCTGTCAGGATCTTCAGCCACTCGCGCGGCGAGCCAACTGCTTTGATGCAGGTCGAACATCCCTTCCACCTCCAGCTCGTATAAGCTATCGGGCGGGGGGGAGTTCCGCAGCGGGGTTTTCTTGATTGCTGCCGTTACTCCATTCACCACAATCTCGAGACTTTCAAAAGGCAAGATGGACCTGGCAACAGCTCGCGCTCTGACTCTGCGCTTGCCTGTGAAGGGAACGACCTCGCCTGAAGTGCGACCGTCCACCTCGAAAGTCAACATCGGTCCATTTGTGATGAAGCCGTTGCCTGCCTTCAGCCCTGCCAGCCACCCGTCGTAGTTGGGCTCGCCCACCGAGCGTGCATACAGGCGATTGCTGCCAACCGGAATATTGTCGCCCATCTTGTCCGTACCGGCGGCAATCGGAACTCGAAAGCCGGAGTTGAGATACTGGTAGTAGAGATCCATCGAGCGCATCACGGTGAACTCGGCTTGAGACATCCCGGAGTTCTTCCAAGGCCCCCAATGACTGGGAAGTTGGGTCGGGTCGTCATAGGTAATCAGGTCGATGGCATCTACCAACCCGAGAGCAATGTCGATAGGAGACTCAGCCCCAGGCAAATTGCAGAAATGGGCCCATGTGGTAACGCCTCCCTGGCGGTGCGCTTGTCTGAGAATCCGCGCCATCAAAATATTGGGCTCATTTCGACCCTGAAACGTGCCTCCAAACGGCTCGAAGGGCTCGATAATCCGATTGATGCGCAACAAAGTGACGTGCCCGTGTTGCCAGTCTCGTGCTTCCTGACCTACGAATACGGCATGGCCTGGCGTCGAGACCGCATCGAGTTTGCCGCTAAACTTTTCTCTGTCACCCGTAAAGTCACTGACCAGGAGGTTCAAGACGTTGAGGTCCTCGGCCCGCATCTGCAGTTGCGACTCGGATTGCGATAGCAGATGGACATGCGTGTCGCCGCTTTGATAGCCCAGTTCACGCATGTCGATCCAGCGCCGTAGACGGAACGTCAGAGGCCCGCTGCCCGGGTGGGTCAGATCGACCTCGGTCGTAAGCGGAAGGGTTTCGAGACCACGCCGCAGTTCGATCACCAGGCGGCTGGGGCGCGCATTCAATACGAAGGCTCCGTCGACGTAACATCTGCGTTTGCCCAGGTACTCGACATGGGAATGTTTGCCCTCAATTTCGAGGGGCTTGCCGTCTCCATCTGCAACCACCAGCGTAGCGGCGACGGGTTGGCCGGTTTTGTCATCGATGATGCGCCCTTCCAGCCGGTCCAACCCCAGGATCATTTGGGAAAGCAGAAGAAGGACTGCCAACAGGGATACGACGATCAGCCTGCGAATAGAACTTCCTCTCATGTTCGTCCTAGACTCGTGTAATTCGTGTAAATTCGTGGCTAAATTCCGACCAAGTGCGCACCATCGTTGTTCAGTCCATTCCCCACGTACTACTGTAGCAGCTAGCCAGCTATGGGCTAGCCCGGGCTAGCCCGGTTATTCACAAAAAAGCAAAAAGCTTAGTCACGAATTACACGAATTATCCCGAATGACACGAAAACATATAGCCTTCGACGACTGGTGCTCGAATCGGGGGCCGGGACAGCCTGTTGAAACTGAAAGCCTGGCCAAAGGTCCTCAGTGCCGTTCATAGATTCGTGATCATTCGTGAAATTCGTGAAATTCGTGACTAGGTTTTTCATCATGTGAATAATCCGGGCCAGATCTCCCCGGCGAACCCACCCCGCCCGGATTCTGATTCCGAATCTGACCGCACCCGTTTCAGGTTGTCCCCCCGGAGACCTTGAGAGCCGCAGCCGCGGCGCCGGCCGCGCCTTGCGACCAGTTCTTATGGCGTCCCGTTGGATTGAATCGTTCCTCTGCACGAGCCTGCCACTTCTGCCCCGTCGCACAACCGAGGGCCTTTTTGAGACTCGCGGCTGACACCTTGACGACACGCAGGCCGCTTTTGGCCGCAGCAATTTCGGTGATTGCTTCTGCCTTGATTGCTTCGATCGAAGACTTGAACCGGCCCGGCGACGATCCCAAGAGTGCGACGGTCGAGCGGCGGCTCTTGCCGCCACGGTCGAATAGGACGACAAGACTTTCCAGGAGTTTTGTCAGATCGTCTCCGGACCGCGCCTGGAACCGAATCGACTTGATCGACTTGATCACGAACGTCTCGCCCGAGCCCGTGGTTTGCGCGATGACGACTGCGTCCTTGGTGGGGCTCACTCCGAAGATCATGTGCGCGACAAAGCCGCCTGCAACAAGGCCCGTGCATACCCCACGTTATAGATCTCCCCGGCGAACCCACCCCCGCCCGGATACTGATTGCGAATCTGACCGCACTGCCGGTCCAGATCAATCGCCCGCGGGTGCTCCGGATAAATTGCGCGCGGATACTTTTGCCGCACCAACTCGCTCATCACTGCGAACAAATTCACCTGGCCGTTGTCCAGGAACACTTCTGTGTAATCCACGTACGGCTTGCGGACCACCACATTGCGAAAGTGCACGTGATTGATGCAGTCCCTTTGGCCCAGATACCGGCAGACGGCCACCGGATCCTCGCCCATTTCCCGTGTAACACCGCAGTCAAAAGTCATGCCATTGTACGGGCTCTTGACCAGGTTCAGGTATTGCTTCCATTGCTCGAAGCTCGCCATGAGCTGCTCGGATCCGCGGCTCAATGGCACCGGCGGATCGCTCGGGTGCAGCGCGAGGCGCACCCTGGCCTTCTCGGCCTCCGGTACGATCGCTTTCAGGAAGTGCTCGGCGCGCTTGAGTTGCAGGGCGCGCGTGTGGGTCCCGACACCCTCGCGCGGAGGAAGATTTTTGGACAATTCATAATCGTAGGCCGTGTACCCGGCGCCGGCCCGGCCGATTTCTTCTTTATAGCCTTCGATGAGGCGATGAGCGTAGAAGTTGTATTCGATGACCGGCAACCCCGCCCGGCCGGCGGCGCGGATCGACTGGATGACATTCTCAATCTGCGCCTCACCCTCCGGTCTGCCCCAGATGACATCATTGAAGCCGGAGATCATCAAGTTGCAGACGGTCAACCCGCCGGCCTTGAACCGCTCCATCAAGCTGCGGATATCCGCCTCTTGCCACGGAATCCTGGGCCCCCCCATCAGCACATGATCGACACCGATCTGTTTCAACCGCCGCATCCCCGCCTCATCGAGGCTCGCCGGGACTCCCAGGCAGATCTTGGGTGTGTGGGCGCCTTCCGATGGCATTTGAAAAGTCTCCGCTTCGGCTGCCATCGAAGGCCTGGACGACGTGGAAGAAAGCAATGCGGCCGCAGTCATTGTCTGCAGCATCCTTCTGCGGGTGTAGACGGGGCTCATAACGTCAGCTCCTGTGTTTCGGGCTAGTGGACTGTAACATCTGAATTGACACCAACAACTCTGATCCTAGTGACAGCGCGGCATAGCCGCAACCGTATGCCGTATGCCGCAGGCCGGCGACGGAGCGCCAACAGAGCCGCGGCCGGAAGGCTGCGGGCCGGCAAATAGGAAGCGAGATCAAAAATCTTGCTCGAATAACAAGATTTCACCAACTGGTACTACAGAGGACACAGAAAAACCACAGAGAAAAACTCCGTACCAACGACCGGCTGCCTGTAATTCTAAGTATGCATGTCAGCGAACTTACTGTAACAGTCCTCCGAACCTGCGTCGCCGGCATACGGCATACGGCATACGGTTGCGGCTATGCCGCGCTGTGTCTCTATGGTGAAGCCTCAAAAATCTGTCCCGTTTTCCCATAGCTGCCCGCGGAGCCGCCTGTCACGTTGATAATAACCGAAGCCGGATACCGCCGGCCCCGAAAGTGCCACCGCAGTTCAGTGCCGCGACCGAAGGGAGCGGGTCCGTGCGGCCATCCAGATCAGTGTGACGGCAGTGGCGGCGGGGACCCTTCGCAAAGCACGTTTTTTAAGAAGCCGGCCACGGCCACGAGCACGGGGTAAGCGTCAATAAACCAAGTTCTCATTGCCAAATACTTGACGATCGGCGCGGACCCCAAAACTCAAACGCAATACCCAAACTGCGAGCTGGCTTTGCGCGTCCGGTGCTGCCTTGTGGGGACTTTATCGCGGCCGTCACACCGGTCGGCCAGTCACAGGAAGCAGTGTGAGTGAGTTGGCATGTCACGTGCTAAGAGTAGCGAGCGACCTCATACCGCCAAGAAGAAAGAATAAGAAGAAATGAGGGAGAGGCCAATTTGTGACTGGCCCCTTCCGTCGGCAGTTGTTAACCTTCGGGTTACTCAGACACGGAGGTCGACAT
>JBPCNK010000207.1:0-9390 GCA_051001345.1 Acidobacteriota bacterium
CACATTCTCCATTCGCCAGAGCATCCATCCACCAGGGCGGGAGGCGCCGCGCTGGAAGTCCCGCGACCGGAAGGTCGCGGCCCGGCAGAACGAAGGCGTCATCGACAATCGTCGCGAAATGCGAAGCGGACGCGTTGCTCGTCCCAGCCTTGCGCTGGCTTCTTTTTTTTCCCTTATCACGCAAGTTGATCGCGGAGTAACATGGAGTTGCAGGACGATCACCCTCCTTACTTCGCTCGGTGCTCGCCGCAGAACGCCAGGTCGTTAGGCCGCCATGAGTCCGAAGATTGAGAAGCTTGGGCCGACAGTTGACCAGCCTTTCTCGATTGAGATTCAAGGCTTCGAAATCGCGGCCTCGGAATTGCTGCTGCACCTTGAGCAGCTTCCTGAATTGCGAATTCTTAGCAAGTTTTCCTGGCCGCTAACAGATGACACATGGTGCAGTTTCACCTACAAACGCTTTCGGTTCAGTATTCAAAGTCCTTTTGCGTTCCTTTGGCTTTCCGCCGACGGACCCGACGTGCCTGAAGGAGTGTTCGAGGAGCTAGTAGACCACGTACGAAACTACAAGCGTGCGCCGTTTGTGCGGCGCCTATTCGCGGTATGCAGGTATTTTTTCCTGCCCCGATCGGCCGGCTAGCGCTTCGCAGTTAGCCGGACTCAATGAGCGGCTCAACGGCGGGAGAAGACGGTGGGCTTTCGCATTGCGATCGGTGAGTGCAACTGCCGGCGTCCCTATACCAACCCCATTCAGCGTAAGGCCTGCGAAATGATCGAGGCTCAGGTGCTCCATTGGTCCGGGCGCCTTCCGGGAGACCTCAGCTCGATTCCGACAGAGCTATTCGAGACGGCGGAAGTTGACGGACATTGGATCACGCTTGGTACGCACAAGCATGTGCTCGACGGTGGCCGCATTCTCGTTGTGTTTGAGGCCTTCGTTCACACCTGGCTGCGACCGACGGTTCTCTCGATTGGCAGGGTAGGGCGCCTGTATGCCGAAGGCCTCGTAGTCTCGGCAGCCGGCGCGGTCGAACCGGCGCCTAATGAGATGATGTGGGAGTTCACATAAGACTTCAGTGACACGGGCAAACCAGGCGCCGGTGAGCCGCAAGGCACTAGCGGACGGAAGGCGATGTGAATGGGTAACTTCTGCTGGATGTGCGAACGCATGCGACCGAGCGAGGCGTTCTCAGGCCGCAACCACGGCCGCCATCTCTGTCGAGATGGCGCTCGTCTTCCGAAGCGGGAACGTGATCGGAAGGATCAGCTCTCGGCGCTCTGGCACATGCTCCGGCGGCAATCAATCATCACGCCGAGGAACATCCAGATAGCGACGGCATGGGCAGCGGGAGCCGACGCCGATGTTGCGGCCCACGGCTTACGTCGCTAGCGCACTCGATCGGTACTACAATGTTCGGAAGGGAGACGTGAGGTTTCATCCAACACAACCCGGGAGGTCGTCACGTGAAGTCGTACATTTTTCCGATCGCTGTTGAAAAGGACGAGGATACATGGCGCGCCTACATTCCCGAATTGGAAGCGCGGGGCGCGGCTACTTGGGGGAAGACGAAAGAGGAGGCCCTTAGAAATATCCAGGAAGTGGCCCAGATGGTGATCGAAGAGATGCTGGAAGACGGCGAGTCCTTTCCTAACGGTTGCGAATGAGAAAATTGATTTCCAGCTTGGTGATGGTCCTTGCCCTTGTACCCATCGTCTTGGCTAACGACGAAAAAATAAAGTTCTGGGATGAACAACGTAAGGGCGCCAATTGGTTCAATGACGTGCCGACCAGAGATTGGCTTGAGGCGGCTAAGGAGGCGGGCATTGATGTTGTGCGCCTTGCTCCGAGCACGTGGAAGTCCGAGCAGAAGGACTTCCTGATTGGCAACGCCGATCATTTTGACGGGCTTGTCGAACAGGATTTCATCCAGCTGAAGGAAGTATTAGACCAGGCTGACGCCATTGGGCTCAAAATTGTCGTGACGACTCTATCATTGCCCGGAGCAAGATATCGGCAAGCCAATGGCGGCAAACCCGACTTCCGCCTATGGCGCGACCCTCGATACCTTCCGCAAGCGGCGCTGTTTTGGAAGCAACTGGCGCAACGCCTCAAAAATCATCCGGCAATTGTCGGGTATAACATTTTGAACGAACCCGTTCCGGAAAGAGCGTTAGGGCTGCGCGATCCCAGGACGCAGGACATGATGGCGTGGCGCGCGAAGGTCAAGAACACACCCGCTGACTTGAACCGCTTTAACGCCAAGGTGGTCGAAGCAATTCGTGAGGTAGACCAGGAAACGCCTGTCGTTATCGATTGCGGATGGTGGGCTGCCGCGTTCGCCATTGAGTACCTTGAACCCCTGCGAGATGACCTGGTTGTCTACTCCATCCACATGTATGAACCGTATTCATACACAAACAGAAAGACAAACAACGGTAGATTCCACTATCCCGGCAAGGTCCTGGTTGAAACAGATGCCGGAGATGAAACCAGACAAGTCGAAGTGAACCTGAGCATCACTGAGCTTGAGAAGATGTTGAGTCCCGTCGTTCAGTGGCAGAAGAAGCACCGCATTGCGTCCAATAGAATTTTCGTGGGCGAGTTCGGATGCAACCGAACGGTGAGTGGGGCGGCTGATTACCTCAGCGATCTCATCAAGGTGTTCAATCAGCGGAATTGGCATTGGGCATTCTTTACATTTCGTCAAGACAGTTGGGATGGGATGGACTACGAGCTTGGAGCCAAACCGCCTGGTGCGGCTTATTGGCAGGCTGTAGAGAGAGGCGAGAAGCCGCAACTCAAAAGAGTCGCAAATCCCCTGTGGGATGCGATAAAGAGGGAGCTACAGTAATACTGTGCGTCGAAATCAAGGCGAAGCCAGTTTATTCACAAAAAAGCAAAGAGCTTAGTCACGAATTTCACGAATTATCCCGAATAACACGAAAACATGTGGGTTCCGACAGGTGCTCAAAAGGTGCTCAAAGCCGTTTAGAGATTCGTGATCATTCGTGAAATTCGTGAAATTCGTGACTAGGTGTTTCATTATGTGAATAATCCCGTCTAACTGCGGCACGCAGCCGGCGGCACAGAGCGCGTGCCGCGACTGATGCCGCACGCTGGGCACAACCAGAGGTCAGAACTAGTCATGGCGGGACTCAAGACCAAACGCACCGAGGCGAGCGTAGATACCTTCCTCAAGGGAGTCGGCGACGATGCCCGCCGACAGGATTGCCTGACCCTTGTCCGAATCATGAAACAGGTCGTCAAGACCGAGCCCAAG
Source organism: Acidobacteriota bacterium (assembly GCA_051001345.1). GTDB lineage: Bacteria > Acidobacteriota > UBA6911 > JACQSX01 > JBPCNK01 > JBPCNK01. The sequence continues at coordinate 3,282 of JBPCNK010000207.1, forward strand.
ATGTGGGGTTCCAGCAGGTGGGTTTCGGCAGCTACCATTACAAGTACGCCAGCGGACGTGAGGGCGATATGTTCTTAGTTGGCTTTGCACCGCGCAAGCAGGACCTGACGCTCTACATCATGGCAGGCTTTGACCGGTACGAAGCGCTCATGGCCAAGCTCGGCAAGTACAAGACCGGGAAGTCCTCCTCTACATCAAGCGGTTGGCCGACATTGACCTGACGGTGTTCAAGGAACTCCTATCCGCGTCGGCCAAGCACATGAAGCAGGCGCACGGCTAGCCCGATTTATTCACAAAAAAAGCAAAAAGCTTAGTCACGAATTTCACGAATTATCCCGAATGAAACGAAAACATATCGGTTTCGACAAGAGGTGCTCAAATCGGTGGTCGAACAGCCGAGCAAACCCAGTCACGAGTCGAGGCCGGTGTGCTTTTTCAGATGTACACAGAGAACCCTAAGGAAAGCGCACAGGGCTGGAGCCCTGTGCCATGCTCCCCGGAAACCCCAGCCAGTTGCCTTGTTGTTATCTCTTTGAAGAGATGCAGACCGACTTACAATAGCCCCCGGGCCCCCCGATGGAGGAGTACGACGAGATTGCCGATTGGTATGCTGCCAACCGTCGTCCGGAGGTCGGTGTTCCCGACGTTGCGGACTTTGCGCGGGCACTGGCTCCCGGATCGAAGGTCCTGGACCTCGGATGTGGAAACGGCATTCCGATTTCCGAGCTTTTGGTTCGCAGCGGGTTCGAACTGTTCGGGATCGACAGCTCCGAGGAGATGATCGCGCGATTCCAGCGCACGTGTCCGGGCGCGCACGTCCAGTGCGCGAGCATCCGGGACTCCGACTTCTTCGGCGCAGTCTTTGATGGCGTGGTCGCCTGGGGCGTGTTGTTTCACCTGTCGCCCTCCGATCAGGAAGAGGCGATAGCGAAGGTCTCACGCGCCCTCACGCCAGGCGGCAGATTTCTCTTCACCGCCGGCGATCAAGAGGGAACAGTAGAAAGCGAAATGAACGGAGTGCTGTTTCGGTACCTCTCGCTGGGAGCGCCGCGGTATCGAACACTCTTAGGCGAGCACGAGTTTGACCTACTGGATGAGCACCGTGATGCGTGGGACAACTACGTTTTCCTCGCGCAGAAGCGGCCCCACCTGCCGCTGCAGCCGACAAGCGGGTCTGATCGAGCAACCTGATTTGCAAACGAACCGCTGGGCCGAGAAAGAAAGAATGGCAGCTCAGAGCTGGAACCCAGAGACGTATGCCAGGAATGCTCGCTTTGTCTCCGAGCTCGGACTTGAAGTCCTGGAACTCCTGTCACCCCAGCCCGGGGAGCGCGTGCTCGATCTAGGGTGTGGCGACGGTGCACTCACAGAAAGGTTGGTTTGTGCCGGTTGCTCTGTGATTGGAGTCGATAGCAGCGCTGAACAAGTAGCGGCGGCTCGAATGCGCGGACTCGACGCCCGAGTTGCCAACGCCGAGTCTCTGCCATTTGAGGGAGAGTTCCATGCCGTCTTTAGCAACGCAGCTCTCCACTGGATCCGCGATGCGGGAGCCGTAGTAGCTTCTGTCCACCGCGCCTTGAAACCAGGCGGCCGCTTCGTCGGGGAGTTGGGCGGTTCAGGCAACGTCATGACCCGACGTACCGCTCTGGCTGAAGCCCTATACCGTCGAGGTGTCGATGCCGCTGCGCTGGACCCATGGATGTTTCCGACCGTCGAACAATATCGCACCCTTCTCGAGAGCGATGGATTCGCTGTAAAGACTATTGCTCTGTTCGCTCGGCCGACAGCGCTCCCCACTGGCATGCCGGCATGGTTGGACACATTCGCTCAGTCGTTCCTGGCCGTGTTTGAGCCCGGCGAACGACAGAAGATCATTGATGAAATCTGTGCTACGGTCCGGCCATATCTTTATGATTCCCAGCGCGGATGGTTCGCCGATTATGTGCGGTTGCGGTTTGCGGCCCAACGACCTCTATCGGCGTGACGAGCGGCGCGAACTGGCCTCCGACTCTGTGCCGGCCAGACCAGTGGCACAGATGAACGGCTCAAGGCGCCGTGGAGAATGAACTGAGATGCTCCAGGGACTCGATCGTGGTGCGTTGCTGAAGTATCTGGCCGTCGCGCTGGCGTTGGCCATCGCCCCTGTTTACGCCGAGCGATCGCGTTTACCCCAGAGCCGGCAGCCCAACGTAATCGTCATCATCACCGACGACCAGGGCTACGGCGACCTCGGTGCTCACGGCAACCCGAAGCTGGAAACGCCCAACCTCGACCGGCTGGCCCGCGAAGCGGTGCAGTTTCAATCCTTCTACGTCTCGCCGGTCTGCTCGCCGACGCGCGCCAGCCTGATGACGGGGCGCTACAACTACCGCACCGGCGTGGTGGATACCTACCTGGGCCGCTCGCTGATGCACCCGGATGAAACGACGATTGCCGAAATGTTGGCGCGGGCCGGATACCGCACCGGCATCTTCGGCAAGTGGCATCTGGGCGACAATTACCCGCTGCGCGCTATGGATCAGGGCTTCCAGGAATCACTCGTCCTGAACGGTGGCGGCATCGGCCAACCGTCCGATCCGGTTGGCGGCGAGAGCTACTTCGATCCCATGCTCCGGCACAACGGCAGGTGGGTGCAGACCCTGGGCTACGTCAGCGACGTGATCACGGACGCCGCCATCGCGTTTATCCGCAAGCACCAGCGGCAGCCGTTTTTCACCTATCTCGCCTTCAACGCGCCCCATACTCCGCTCCAAGTGCCCGCAGACAAGCATGCCAAGTACAAACGGAGGAATCTCCAGGTGGGAGACTTCGCCGGCCCCGGTCATCCGGTCAACGAGAACTTCGATTCCGACGTGACCGCGAAGATCTACGGGATGGTCGACAACATCGATGACAACGTCGGGCGCGTGCTGGCCGCGCTCGACAAGTTGAGGCTGGCCGAGCGGACCATCGTCATTTTCATGACCGACAACGGGCCGCAGCAGCCGCGCTACAACGCGGGCCTGCCGGGGCTGAAAGGCACGGTGCACGAGGGCGGCATCCGCGCGCCGCTTTTTGTGCGGTGGCCCGGCGCCTTTCCGCCGCGCACGGTCGATCGAATCGCCGCGCACATCGACCTGACGCCAACGCTGATCGAGGCCTGCGGCGTATCGAAACCGGCCAACGTGAAATTTGACGGCAAGAGTTTGCTGCCGCTCCTGCGAGGCGAGGGAGCCAACTGGCCGGACCGCTTACTGTTCTTTCAATGGCACAGGGGCGACGCGCCCCAGTTGCAGCGCGCCTTTGCCGCGCGTTCGCAACGCTATAAGCTCATCCAGCCACAGGGCAACGGCCAGAACAATCTGCCGCCGCAGTTCGGCTATCAACTCTACGATATGGCCGATGACCCGCTCGAGCAGCGCAACGTAGCCGCCCTGCAGCCTGAGATCGTCGCGCGAATGACGGACCAATACGAAGCGTGGTTCAGAGATGTGACAAGCGGGCGCGACTACGCCGACGGCGGCATCGCGCGCATCCGCGTCGGGTCGCCGCATGAGAACCCGGTGCGACTCACCCGCCAGGATTGGCGCGGCGCGCAGGCCGGGTGGACTGCGACGAGCCTCGGCCACTGGGAGGTTGACGTCGGTCGCACGGGCGTGTACGAAGTCACGCTCCGCTTCGCTAAGGTGAACAAGCCCGGCACGATCAGTTTTGCTCTTGGCGAGAGGAAGCTACAGAAGGAGGTTCCAGCGGGCGCGACCGCCGCGACCTTCCACCAGGTCCGCCTGGCGCGCGGCGTCGGGCGACTAGAAAGCTGGGTCACGCAGGATGACCGTCGCATCGGCATGCTCGATGTGGTCGTCAAGCGCGTGAGGTGAGTGGGTGAATCGCGGCTGGTGCCGCGAGCGGTCAGTGCCACGAACGCAGAACTATAGCGGTGCCGCGCGCGTAAGGGCACATGAAGGCAATTAGCGTCTCTGCTGAGGGCCTGGGCAAAGAAGCATTCCGGACGTAAACGCCGAGCAAAAGCCTGACCTTCACCCAGTCATTGCTGGTTTTGACGGAAAGGCCGCCGGCTAGCCCGGATTATTCACAAAATGAAAAACCTAGTCACGAATTTCACGAATGTAACGAATTATCACGAACGCTGATTCAGACGGGATCCCGGTTCTGAGCCAAGCTCCTGAACTGCAGAGCTTTCTTCGTGTAATTCGTATCATTCGTGTAATTCGTGACTAAGCTTTTTTTCCATCCGCCAAGGTCATCCGACGCTGAAAAAGTCCAATAAGCTGGGCAATCGCGACAGTCTTTGCGCACCAATATTCGAATCGGCCGTTGATCCGGTACGGCTCTTACACCTGGGCGACGCTCGTTTCGTTGTCGCGACTGACCGGAAAAAACCACTACCCTTCCGATGTCCTGGTCCGCAGCACGATCGGGTATCTGATCGGAAGGTTCGTGGCGCGGCAACATGGCCGCCCCCCGCGAAAACCATAGCCCGGCGGCCTTCGCCCGTTTCAATTCGAACAGAAGTAATTCATGACGAACTTCGTTCCAATAGTTTTTGTGAGCGATATCGTGCTTGCCGCTTAAGAATATGATCAATTAGCGCGGATTAAGCGGATTAACAGGGATTATTTGCTGATGAGTTCAACTCCATACCCAAGCCGCCTAATCCGTTTAATCCGTGTTAATCCGCGCTACGTTGTTGTGGGCCATTTTCAGATTGCCCGAAGAACGATGATTAAAATTCAACGGTTTTGGTAATTGATAGCATAAGGGCCACTGGCCACTGGCCACTGTGGCTACGCTCCTTTGTTGTCGAAGCGCACGGCGCGGGTGTCTTGTTCGCGGCCGGTCGCGACAGCCAAGGGTCCGTACAGCTGCGGGCGCCGCGTGCGGATCCAGCGCCGCCCGGTGCTTTCCTCCAACAGCGAATCGTCCAGCCTGGCGACGACCATGTCATCGCCGGCCTTCCACGTCTCGGCGAGAATTCGTCCGTACGGGTCGATGATCATCGCGTTGCCCGTTCGGACCTCGTCGTCATCGATGCCGACGCCGTTGCTGAAGACCAGGAACATCCCGTTGTCGTGAGCGCGCGCCGGCAGCCAGCGCATGAGCCAGTTTCGCCCCTTGTCACCGCGCAGTTCCGCTTCGATGGCTTTCGGATCGGCCTGCCGGTTTTCCCAAACGGAGCGGTCGATGAGGCCCATAATGTTCGGATCGTTGGACCGGCATCCCCCGGTCTGGTGCGGCGCCAGCAAAATCTCGGCGCCCTCTAGCGCCGTGATCCGCACGTTTTCGCCGATGTTGACGTCATAACAGGTCAGCACGCCCACGCGCCATCCGCTCGGGTCGTCAAAGACCGTGTATTCGGATCCGGAGCTGATGTGATCGCTCTCGAAGGAGTGGATCTTGCGATGGCGGCGCCAGCGGCCGTCGGCAGTAGCCACCACGTAAGTATTGAAGAGCTCGTCGACGGTTCGCTCCACCAGGCCCGCGCCGATTGTTATCTGATGGCGGCGCGCCAGTTCCAGCAGGGTCTGTGAAGAAGGACCATCGGCGACCGGCTCCGCCAGGTCCCACAACTGCCCTCGCGACAGGTTCCTGAGATACCAATATCCCGTGATGCAGCATTCCGGAAAGGCGATGATCTTGACACCACACCCCGCGGCTTTCTCGACCCAGCCGGCAACTTTGTTCAGATTGGCTTTCTTGTCTCCGGCGCTGTGTTCAAACTGCACGGAGGCCACTTCAATCGGTTTCATCGCGGATCTCCCTCCTGTCGTCAAGGCACGATTCATCGCGAACGTCGTTCCAATAAGTTTTGCGGTGATATTGTACTTGCGCTACATTGTGGCGAGCCGTTTTCAAATGGCCCGAAGAACGATCATCACAATTCAACGATTGTGGCAATTGGGAGCATTTGCGCCGAACAGTTCGTCAACGGGTTCCGTAATCTTCCACTAGTACTTGCCGAACGTGCCGGTAGTAAGCATCCGTCGAAAGGATCGGCAGTCCATGCGGCTTTCTCGACCCAGCCGGCAACTTTGTTCAGATTGGCTTTCTTGTCGCCGGCGCTGTGTTCAAACTGCACGGAGGCCACTTCAATCGGTTTCATCGCGGATCT
>JBPCNK010000208.1:0-6408 GCA_051001345.1 Acidobacteriota bacterium
GCTCGTATGTCGATCGTACCCGGTTGGCAACGCCCCTTTTGAACCAGCGCGCAAATCTCTATCAGCGGATTTCGGGTTAATTCGTTTGATTCGTGTAATTCGTGACTACTTTTGCTTTTCTTTCAGCGGCAGCGGTATCTTGAACACCATTGCCTGGGATTGCCCGCTCCCTTACGGTCGCGGCACTGCTACGGTCGCGGCGCCGCGTCGAAACGATAGCCAAATCCACGGACGCTGATGAAGTAGCGCGGCTCGGACAGATCGGGCTCCAGTTTCTTGCGGAGGTTTGTGATGTGGGTGTCCACGACGCGATCGGTCAGAAACACGTCACGGCCCCAGACCTCGTCGAGCAGTTGCTCGCGGGTGAGGACGCGGCCATGGTGCCGAATGAATGCCCCCAGGATCTTGAACTCCAACGGCGTCATCTCGACGCTTTTGCCGCCGCGGCGCAGGTCGCAGCGTGTGAAATCGACCTCGATGTCCGCAAATCGAAAGACATCCGGTGTGTCGCTTTTGCGCCTTAGAATCGCTTTGATTCGCGCGCGCAATTCCCGCGGACTGAAAGGCTTGGTGACGTAATCGTCGGCGCCTAAATCCAACCCCAGGACTTTGTCGGATTCCTGTGTTTTGGCTGTGAGGAGAATGATCGGGGTCTGCACACCAGCTCGCCGCAGCTCGCGGCAAACCTCGAATCCGTCTTTGTTGGGAAGCATCACGTCCAGAAGGATCAGATCGAACGGCTCTTTGCGCGCCGTTTGCAGCGCGCTTTCTCCGTCCTGCAGGACAACGGCATCGTAGCCCTCCAGCTTGAGATCATCCCCCAGGCCAAGCGCAATGGCGGCATCGTCCTCCACAACCAGAATTCGCGTCATGCGGGCTCCTTCAGCGCCGGAATGCGGATGGTAAAGATACTGCCCACCCCGAGCCGGCTCTCCACGTCGATCTCGCCGCCGTGTTCGACCACGATGCTCTTGACCATGGCCAAACCCAGCCCCGTTCCTTTGATGCCGGCAGTGCGAACGTTTTCTCCTCGAACGAATTTCTCAAAAATCCGCCCTTGCTCGGCGTCAGATATTCCCACTCCCTTGTCGCGAACGCGAATCGTTACCCAACCATTCTTTGCCATCGTTTCAATCCAAATCTGTTTACGCTCCGGCGAGTACTTCACGGCGTTGTCGAGTAGATTCCAAACAGCCCGGCCGAGAGCTTCCTTATCGGCTCGGACGGGCGGCAGGTCCGGCCGGATCTGAACATCCACCTGGTATCCGCTTCGTCCTGCCTCTTCGGCGAATTCGCGCGACAGGTCTTCGATCAGCTTTGACGGCTCGACCCGATCGAATCTGTATTGGCGAGCGCCGGCCTCCATGCGTCCAAAGTCCAGAATATCTTCGACCAGACGGTGAAGTCTGTCGCTCTCGCGGCGCAGACTTTCGTAATACACCTGCCGGCGCTCCGGGTTGGGCACTCGGCCGTCGGCAAGCAGTTCGCTCAACTGCCGCAGAGACGAAAGCGGAGTACGGAATTCATGCGATACGGCAGCGACAAAGTCCGACTGCAGCCGCGCCACTTCGAGCTCGCGCGCAACCGACCTGGCGATGAAATACGTGCCCGCTCCGATCAGGATCGCCATCAGCGCCAGGCCCACGACAAGGATGCCGCGCCGGCTGCCGGCCGGCGAAGAGATTCCACCCGTGTCGGCGACTTGTACGGTCCATCCAAGTTTGGAATCTACCAGGCGTTGGGTCGGGCTTGTTTTGTTGGCCTGTTGGTCCCGCCTGTTATCGAGCAGTGAGAACGCGACGCCCTGACGTTGCAGCAACGGCCGTAGCGGCGCGAAAAGCCTCTGATCGGTGTAGGATCGGCCGGCTACCAGCGCCACCACACGATCCGGCGTGCCTTCGTATAAAACAAGAAACGGATTGCCATCAATCCATGAACTGTAGCGCCCAGAAAGGTCTCCACCCTTCTGGCGCAATGTCTGCCACTCTGTCCAAATGCTTTCCACTCCCGCCGCGAGCGTCTCCGATTGGCTTGACGGCTCCGACCCTGCGGTGTTCCCTGACAGGCTGGAAGCCTGTCCCACCCTGGAAGCCTGTCCTACCCTGGAAGCCTGTTCCACTCTGGCCCATCGCTGGGCTTCCTTCGAATAAAACTGAAATGTAGCGCGCGTCAGCACCCATCGTCCCCGTTGCAAATCCGTGCGTAACGCCTGAGCTTCGCGCTCCAGATCCTCGACACGTCCAGACTCCTCGAGGATTGCGCATCGGGCATGCCGGGCAACAAGACCGGCGGGCACTCCGCCGAACGAAACGCTTTGGATTGTTCCGAGTTCCGCGTACGCGTCCAGCGCCGCTTGGGACTTTTCCATTTTCCTGAGGTTTCGCGCAATCCTGAGCCACGCGCTTCCGCGAATCCACGGATCTTCACTTCGCGTTTCCGCTCGTAGCAGGGATATCGCCCCAGCGGGGTCGTTCTTGCGGAACTCCAACACTTCGGCCGCTCTGAAAACTTCCGAGAAGATTTCTTTCGACGCGGCGACAACCGGGTAGTACAGCAGGCCGGACGGAGGGTAAGCGTCGACACTGCCTGGCTGTAAGACGACAAGGACGGCGCCCTTCCATTTGTTTGCAGACTTGGCGGCAACGGCAGCCAGATCTGCATGCGGCAGCGCCGCCATTGCCCTTATCTCCGATTCGATTTCCGAGAGGCGCGCTTGCAGCGCCGTCGAGATCAGTTCGGCGGCGCTATCCAGCCGATCCCGTTGCCGTTGCGTGTCCAAAGCGCGGTCCTGTTCGATCAACCGCCAGCTCAACCATCCCAAAGCGCCGGCAAGCGTCGCCACGATGGCAAAAAACAAGGCCAGCAAATGACGCGGCGGTCGTAGCAGCTCGCTGAACTTCACGGTATCCCTGCCGGCAGATTATAACCACCCCGGTGAGGATTGAATCGAGGTTATGTCAGGATTGTGTCAGGGTGGGCGCCGCCGCGACCGCAGTGCCGCGACGGCGGTGCCGCGCGCGTAAGCGAGCGGCCCCACAGCAACGGTTCGAATCGACGCCGACTGCTTGGAAAGCTTTTGTGCGAATAAGAAGACCACCGCCCTGGCGGCCGGCGCCACTCCCCCTCTTTGTAAGAACTGCGCTGATTCCAAGTGCATCCCATCTAACCTTCCTTTATGCTTTCACCAGTTTTGGGAACGCAACGCCAGGACCGCTCGCTTATGAAATGTCCCGCTTGTTCGGCCGCCATAGCGGACCACTTGCGCGCCTGTCCGTCCTGCGGCGCTGTGCTGTTCGACTCGCTAACTCCAACCTTGGCCCGGCCAAAGTCGGGTTTCGTCGACGATGCCCGATTTGTGCCGGGGACGATCCTGAATGAACGCTACCGAATCATCGGTCTGTTGGGCAAGGGCGGCATGGGTGAAGTCTACCGCGCCGACGATCTGAAACTGGGTCAACCCGTCGCCTTGAAATTTCTGCCTCTCGACTTTTCCGATGATGCCGCAGCATTGGCGCGCTTCCACCATGAGGTCCGTACTGCCCGCCAGGTTTCCCATCCCAACGTCTGCCGTGTGTTCGATATCGGCGAGGCCGGCGGACAGTCCTTTCTATCCATGGAGTACGTCGACGGCGAAGACCTGGCTTCTTTGTTGCGCCGGATCGACCGGTTGCCTGCCGACAAGGCGCTGCAGATCGCGCGCCAGATCTGCGCGGGTCTGGCCGCAGCCCATGACAACGGCGTCCTGCACCGCGATTTGAAGCCGGCCAATATCATGATCGACGGCCGCGGGCGCGCCCGCATCACCGACTTTGGTCTGGCCGGCCTGGCCGAAGAATTCCGCGACGGCGATCTGCGCGCAGGAACTCCCGCCTACATGGCTCCCGAGCAACTGAGCGGCAGCGGCATTTCCGTTCGCAGCGATCTTTATTCTCTGGGGCTGGTGCTGTACGAACTGTTCACCGGCAGACGCGCCTGGGAGGCGTCAAGCCCGGCCGAGCTAAGCCGGTTGCGGAAAGCGACGCCGCCCAGTCTTTCGAACTGGATCAAAGACATCGATCCGTTGGTCGAGCGCGTCATCATGCGCTGCTTGCAGCCCGATCCCGCGGCGCGACCCGCTTCGGCGCTGCAGGTTGCCGCGGCTCTTCCGGGCGGAGATCCGCTGGCTGCAGCTCTGGCCGCAGGCGAGACACCTTCGCCCGAGATGGTCGCGGCGGCCCACAAGGAAGGCGCCCTGCGGCCGGCTGTTGCCGTCGCCTGTCTAGTTGCGCTGCTATTAGGACTTGCCGTCGCAGTCACGCTGTCAGACCGGATCTCGTTGCATCGCCGGGCCGGTATGCGGAAGTCTCCGGAGGTCCTGGCCGAACACGCGCGCAGCGTGGTCCGCCAACTGGGCTATAGCGGCGAGCCGGGTGACACCGCCTATGGGTTTAGTGTCAATTCGGCGTACCTTCGTTATGTTTCTGACAACGATTCTTCACCCCGGCGGTGGGACAAACTGGCGGCCAACGAGCCGCCCGCCATTTACTTCTGGTATCGTGAGAGTCCCCAGGAGATGGTGCCCCGGTTCGCCAACAATTGGCGAGTAGGGTATCAGGATCCGCCACCGCTGCTTTCCGGAATGATCAACCTCTTGTTGGATCCTCAGGGGCGTCTCAACAAGTTCAGAGCGGCGCCTCCGGAAACCGATGCGGCGCCAGGCGATGTCACCCCCGCGGACTGGTCGCCTCTGTTTGCCGCGGCCGGATTGGACCGGGCCCGCTTCACTCCAGCCACACCACTTTGGGTGCCGACGGTCCACGGTGACGCCCGTGCGGCCTGGCTGGGGCACTATCCGAACCAGCCCGGGACGGAGATCCGGATTGAAGCGGCGTCTTACCGCGGCAAGCCGGTCTACTTCGGAGTCCTCGGTCCCTGGAACAAACCAGCCGAGGCGGCGGCGCGCCCCAGAACAGCAACTCGGATCGGCCAATTCATGCTGATGCTCCTCACCCTGACGATGATGCTGTCGGGCGTCTGGGTGGCGCGCAGGAATCTGCGTCTCGGACGAGGCGACTCCAAGGGCGCGACACGGCTCGCGGCTTTTGTGTTTCTGACATTACTGCTGGCGTGGGTATTTCGTGCCAGTCACATCTCAGGTCTCGTCGAGAGCGGAGAATTCAACCTTTTTTTGAGCGGCATCTTGTTCGCCCTTTTCATTTCGGGGTTTCTTTGGGTCCTCTATGTGGCCGTGGAGCCTTATTTGCGCCGAAGGTGGCCCCATCGGATCATTTCCTGGAACCGCCTGCTCACGGGTTCGATCCGGGATCCCCTGGTCGGTCGCGATCTGTTGATCGGCGCGCTGTTCGGGGTCGCCATGGCGCTTGCCATGTTACTGCCGCCTTTGGCTGCGGAGCTTTTGGGCCAGCCCGAACCGCTCCGCTCCCCTGTGCAGAATACGCTCGAAACGTTACTCGGGACCCGCGGATTGATTGGTACCCTTTTGTACAATCATCTGCCTTTTTGCATCTTGTTAGGTCTGGCCTCCGTGTTCCTCCTGCTTCTTGTGTTCATGCTGCTGCGAAGAGAGTGGCTCACCATCGGGGTCACCGGGTTGCTGATCACCGGCATGCAAATGCTGTCCGGTCAGGACACCCGGATCGCTCTTGTTTCCGGCGTAGTGTTGAGTGCGCTGGTTCTGATCCTGCTGACCCGCTTCGGATTGCTCGCGGCGATTGCGGCTTTCTTTTTTACCCTGCTCTGCACGAGCTACCCACTGACGTGGGACTTTTCGGTCTGGTATTGGTCAAATTCCCTGATTGTGCTGGTCATTGGGGTCGCGTTGGCCGCCTACGCCTTTCACACTTCGCTGGCCGGACAGCCGTTGTTCCGGGGCGGGATTCTCGAAGAGTAGGAAAGCAGGGGTCAGGGGTCAGGATTCAGCGGTCAGGGGTCAGGGGTCAGGGCTACGGAATTAATCCGCATTCAATCCGCAATTCGCAATAATTCGCAATCCGCAATTTCCTGACCCCTGACCCCTGAATCCTGACCCCTGCTTTTCAAGCCCAGTCCATCTTCGGACGCATGGTGTGCCATGCGGTTGCACGCTCAAAGGCAAGAGCGGCCGAAAGCGGCGCGGCTTCCTCGTAGAGATTGCCCGTGAACATGATCGCCACCGGAGAGCCGTCCACAAATCCGCACGGCACGCAGACAGCCGGGTGCCCGGTCAGATTCGTCATCAGAAGACTTGCACTGCCCGGCGCGGGGGATACAAAGGCATCCCATTTCGTCATGAGCGCTTCCATCTGACGCATGAGAATCGTCCGGCCGCGCTGAGCCCGCAGGTATTCCACAGCCGGAATAAATCTCGCAGTCCGGAACGCATTGGGCCAGTCACCGGGAGCCTGCCCCGAGAGCTGGTCGACTCCGCCG
>JBPCNK010000209.1:0-10651 GCA_051001345.1 Acidobacteriota bacterium
CTAGCTGAGATTATTAACGGATGGACCCAGGCGCGAAGCGCCGCCAGCAAATACCCCCGGCCGGCAGGCTGGGGAATCAGGCCTCCCAGACGGAGGAGCGCCGAAGGCGCGGCACATCTAAATTGCCTTCTCGATTGCATTGTGTAGGTGCCGGCCCTTCGGGCCTCGCTCGCTCCTCACGCCGGCAACCCCGCGCTTACGCGCGGGGCTATTGGCTAACGGCGCTTCGCGCCTGTCCTGCATCGAATCTCGTGAATAATCCGGGCTAAGGATGGGCTAAGGACGAAGGACGAGTTACGAGTTACAAGTGTGAATTTTTGTCCCCTTGTCCTTCGTCCTTCGTCCTTAGTCCTTAGTCCTTAGTCCTTAGTATTCACGGTTTCACAATTTTCAACAAAAGTTCCTGGGCCTTCTCAAATCCCGGAGCAACTTCCAGGGCTCTCAGAACCTGACGGCGAGCCTCGTCGCGACGTCCGGCTTCCATGTAGGCCAGGGCCAGATCGAAATGTGCGCCGCCAAGATCGACTTTTTCGAGCGCCAGCGCCGCTTCGTATGAGCGCACTGCGTCGGCGGGCCGTTTCAAGTCCAGCGCCAGGCGGCCAATCGACCGGTACACCGGCGCCGCAAAGGGATCGATGTATAGCGACATGGTGTAGCTCTCCAGCGCCGCCTCTTTCTGGCCTGCCTCGGCCTGCCATCCGGCCAGCTTCAACCAGGCATCCACATCCTCGTCCTGCAGTGCGACATAGTCTTTTAGCGCCGCCGCCGCCCGCACACGGTCTCCGCGGCGTTCATAGATGTCGGCCAGATGTTTATGTGGGCCCTTGGCGTGCCCGAATCCAGGCGCCATGCGGCGCGCCTGCTCGTAATAGTCGGCGGCCTGTTCCAGATCGCCGCTCTTTTCCAGTGCTTCGCCCAGGCGCAGCCGAATCCAATAGCTGGCCGGCTTCAGCGCCAGCTCGGTCTTCAGCCCTTCGATCGAATCATCGCCGCCTGCGTGGCCTTGGCGCTCGGCCAAGCCGAGCAGAGGAGCTAAACGGAGGCGAACGTGCTCGTCGAACCCACGGTCGAAATCCTTCAGAGAAGTTCCGAGTACGTCCTGGAACACTGCTGCGTCATTTTTCCCTTCCTTGTATCCCTGCAGCATAGCCGGAACTTTCGCCGCCCCGAACTTCTCTTCGATGTACTCGCAAACGAGCGAGGCCTGCAGATAAGAGACCTGCAGTTGGCCTTCATAACGTGGCCGCACAAATCCGGAATTGAGATCCTCGATTGGCAGGAGCTTTCCGTCGCGCAGCGCCTGCAGGAACATCAGCTCGACCTGTTCTCCCCAACCGGTTCCGCCGCGGCGTTCCTCGACCATCGAAATTCCCTCGGTGAACCAGCGCGGAACCTTCTGGTCGGTCATTCCCAGCGTGAAAACGTGCGCCGCCTCGTGCCACAGCGTGCTGGCCCAGTTGTAGGCGCCACGTGGCCGCGTGGCCGGAGAATCCATCGCGACCACTCGACCGAAGGCCGCTCCAAACGCTCCGAGGCCGGGCAATCCAAGCGTGCGCACCGCAAAATCCTCGTGATCCGGATAGACCTCCAGCGTCGTCCGCGGAGGCTGGTATCCGAACCGGGCGGAGAAGTGCTTGTAGGCTCTTTCCAACAGCGGCTCGATCAGCGGCCGGAGCACGGCCGACTCGCGGACGTGCAGTTTCATTCGGAAGTGCTCGGTCTCGATGCGGTCGAAATTCTTGAAGCTGTCCACAAGGCGCAGCGTGTTGACCGTCCAGACATTGAACTTGTCGCCCTGATAGGCCTTCTCGAGGGCTGCTTTCCCAGCCTCGTCTTCTCCGAGGCGCAGCAGGCTCATTCCCAGACCGCCGTGCGCGTCCCACAACTTCGGCTCCAGTTCGATGGCCTTGCGGTAGTGCTCGACGGCGTCCTCGACCCGGCGTTTTGTTCCGGAGAAATCTCCAAGCCAGGACTCGAGCTGTCCATACGAAGGGTGAATGGCGGCGACCTTTGCGCGCTGTTGGTCGCTTTCAACCGGCTTATTCCAGAAGTGATAATTCACCGCGCTGAGAGCACGCGCCTCGAGCCGTTCGGGATCCTGTTCGAGCGCCTTCTTCAGGGACTGCTCGGCGTCTTCAAAATGGTCATCCTGGATGGCCAGGCGGGCCAACTGCAGGTGCGCTTCGGCTTGCTGCGGATTGGTTTCCAGCGCCTTGCGGGCCATCTCGGTGCTCTTGGCGGCGCCTTCGATTTCCACGGCGCGGGCCATTCCTACCAGAGCGAGAGGGCTGCGCGGATTGATCTTCAGCACTTCGTCATACAGAGTCTTGGCTTCGCCCGCGTTGAATTTGCGCTCGAACAAATCGCCCCATGCAATGCGATATTCCGCCTCGGCTGACAGCCCTATGGCATCGCGCAGCATGTCGTTGGCTTCATAAAACTGTTCCAGCTTTTCGGCCGCGACGGCCGCCATCAGAAGCGTCTCGGCCGAGGTCGTACCCTGAGACGAGGCACGGGCCAGCGCCGCGCGAAAGGCGGCTTCGGCCTCGCCCCGCCGGCCGCGCCGCTCCAGCAATAACCCGCGCCAGGTGTGCGGGCCGGGCCACGAGCCGTGCTTTGCGATTTGCTCGTCGACAAACGCCAGCGCCTCATCGTAACGACCTTGGCGCGCCAGCGCCTCGGCGCGATACCGGATCAGTTTGGGTGTCGCGCCGGCGGCAGCCACTTCGGCGGCGCGCTGGTAACGGCCCGTCTCCAACAGGCCGCGCGTCCAGGCTTCGCGCGCAGCCGGATCGTCTGGAGCACGCGATTCCAGAGCGGCCAGGCCCGCTTCATACTGGCCTGTGCGCAGCAACTCCAGCGCATCCTGGGCCGGCTGCAACCAGGCGGCGACGGCGCACGACATCAGCACAACCAGAACACCGGCCGCCGATATTATTCCCGCAATCTTCAGTCTCACTCGATCCACCTGCGAAGTACCAAGGACCAAGGACGAAGGACGAAGTACGAGCTACAAGTGTGAATTTTCGTCCTTTGTCCTTTGCCTTTCGTCCCTCGTCCCTCGTCCTTCGTCCTTAGTCCTTATTTCTTAGTTCTTTTCCCGAATTTTGCGGTTGAGCTCAGCCAACTTAACCAGCAACTCCTGCAATTGTGCCTCGTAGTCGGCGGCCGGCAACGACGCTTTGCGATACTTCAGTCCGTCCAGTTGTGCTTCCAGAGCGCGCCGTTGTTCGAGCAAATCGGCCGCAGCGCGCGTGGCCTTCCGCTCGCCCAGTTGTGCCAGGGCGATGGAGGAAGCCAGCAGCCCCTCGCCGTTTTCCGAAGAGGGCTCGACGCTGGGATTGCCGTCGCCGTTATCTTCCAGAACGGCGTGCTCGGTGGCCAGCCGGTTGGCCACTCGATACCATTCCTCGGTCTTGATCCTCGCGTATTGGTATGCTTCGAGAACCGAAACTTCGCTGTTCTTGTTGGTGTCTGCCGCCGCGTCTTTGAGCGCCGCGACAAAGAAGCGCGGAAATTCCGGCGGGAACTTTTCGTTCTGACGCGAGGTGGCCAGCACGACCCGGCCGGAACGCGCCATCTTCTCGGCCAGCGCGCCGCTGCTGCTGGTCAGCGCCACCAAAGCCAGCTTGCCTTCGACGGCGTCAAGCGCACTTTGCAGTTCGGCCTGGGTGATATCCGGTCCGACCAGATTAAATCGATACTGAACGCCGTCAAACGATGCATGGCCGATCAGAAACACCAGAATGGAGGAGCTCTGGGGAGTTTTGAGTTGCGACAACGCCTTGAGAACCGCGTCACGGCGGGCCGCTACGCCCGAAGGATCGCCCAACCAGACGACGGCGCCCGGCTCAGGCGCAATCTGCCGCAGCGCCGCCGACAGCTCACCCGCCCATTCCTGAAACCGTTTTTCGTAGGCCGCTTCGCCCCCAGCGCCGGTGATGATCAGCACCCGCGGTGTTGTATCGGCAAGTGGCGCCACTGTCAAAAGGATCAGCACCACCGACACCACCAAAGAGTGGCAAATTGCGGATCGGGGATTGCGGATTGACGAAATCAAAATGGCTTTCACCGCAGAGACGCAGCGCGGTAAAGCCGCAACCGTATGCCGTATGCCGTATGCCGCAGGCCGGCGACGGAGCGTCAACCTCTGCGTCCTCCGCGTCTCTGCGGTGAAAGCGATCTTGATATGCGCAATTCCACAATCAGTCCCCAATTCGCAATTATCCGCAATTCGCAATCCGCAATTAGTGTTCAGCCGTCGATTCTTATCCATCACTCGATCTGTATCTATCACGCCAAACCCCACTTCTTTCTTAGGCCCCATTCCGTGGAAAGAAGTCCGGCCAGCAGGAGAAAAACCACGGGCATATCCCACAGCTCGCGTAATTCGCGCCGCGACGCCTGGCCGGGCTGGTAGATAATTTCATCCGGAAGGTCTTCGGCATCGGCCAGCCGGTAATAGCGCCCGCCGGTCTGTTCGGAAAGCCCGCGCAGCAAGGCCACGTTCTGCCCGGCGTCGTAATATTCCGATCGATTTCCCGAAACCAGAAAGTAGCTTCGCGCCCGGCGTGTTGTCTCGCCGACCTTGGCGTCGACGGTTACTTCGTAGACGCCCTCCAGGGCCAGTGGCACTTCGGCCGTATAAATTCCCCGCTCGCGAACCGTCCACGCCATGGCGCCCGTCAGGACCTGCCCGGCGGGTGTGCGCACTTGAAACTCCGGCTGGGCATCGTCGAGCGGCTCGTAGATGTCGTCGTTGACTTCGGCGCGCAGCACGGCGTTGTCTCCCTCCAGATAGGTTTCGCGATCCGCTTCGATCGTCAGCGGCTCGCGCGCCGAATGCACCAGCCAGCGCAGCAGCTGTCTCCAGAAAATCTCATGGGAGTCCTCGCGGGCGTCGGCCAGCATCTGCCAACGCCAGGAAGTTCCGGTGGCAAATGCCAGACCAAAACCGCGTCCGTAACGCTGCCAGGCCAGCAGGCTGGGACGCCCGCCGCGGCCCGTCACGACCGGAATGGCGCCGGGCTTGAGCCGGCCCAGCGCATGGTAGTCTGCCAGCTCGGGCAGTCCCTTCCAGCGTTTGTCGTTCTCCTGCTCCGTTAGAGCCAACTGGATGATCGGATGGGTTCGCCCATAGGGTGTCAGCTCGGTTCGAATCGATTCTTCGCGGTAGTCACGATCGGAAAACGAGGCCAGCTGCGCCGGCAGCAGATCCTCGATGGCCGTATTCTGATACTTGCCTTCACTGAAAGAGCGATGGCCGCCCAGCATTAGAAATCCCGCACCCCGTCTCGCCACGAACTCCCGGATCATCTCCAGCTGTTCGAAGGTGAAAAAGCCCGATTCAACCGTCCCCAGGATCAACCCGCTGTACTGAAACAGCTCTTCCTTTCGCGTCGGGAATCCCGCCGCCAGAGTTGTTTCATCGGCGATGCCCTGCCGGTAGAATTTGTTCAGGGCGGTTCGCAACAGGGTTTCCAGTTGCAGGTGGCGGTCGTCGCGCAGCGCCTGGCGAATGAACTTGTACTCCCAGCGCGGCTCTCCTTCTACGTACAGCACGCGCGGGCGCGCGTCGCGCACTTCGACGACGGCGCGGCGATGATTATTCTCGGGAAGAAGATCCTCGGGCAGCTCCTCGACCGAGAACGTATAAGTTTTCACTCCCTCGGCCTGAGGATAGAGATTAATCTCGACAACCTGAGAACCGGTTTCATCCAGCGTGAACTCCCGGGTATTAACCAGGGTCTGACCTTCCCGTACTTCGAGCCGCACCTTGCGCTGCCCGAAGCCCTGGCTTCGGACGGCCACCGTGGCCGTCGCGTAGGACCTTGGAATCAGACGGCGTGGCGCCGAGACGTGCGTGATTTCTAGGTCCTGCGGCAGGCGTTCGCGCCCGACTCCGATGGTGTGAATCGGGATTCTTCGCGATTTGAAATCTTCAACCACGCGATTGAGATTCCGCGACGCATTATCGGCTCCGTCTGTCACCAGGACGACGCCGGCCAACGCCTCGTCCTTCAACTCGGCGTAGACCCGGCGCAGTGCGTTTTCCAGGCTGGTGCTGCGGCCGGGCGCGGAGGGATCCTGCGTAGGATGAACGCCGGTAAACGGGTCGACCTTATCGGCCTGGCCCGAAAAGCGATAGTACTGCGCGAGGTACTTGGCTTCCAGGCCCTGCACCAGCCGCGATCCCGGCTTGAGAACCGGTTCGAGCTGTTGCGTGCGGGTGGGTCCGTTCTTGCCCTCGTCGCGGATCTCCATGCTGAGCGAATCATCGTAGAGAACCGCTACGATGCTCTGGCGGGGCAGAATGGCTGACACCAGCAGCGCCGGGCGAAGCAACATCACCAGCAGAAGCAACAAGACGACGGCCCGAAGTGTGAGCAGGATGGACCGGCGACTGGTCGAAAGCGTCTTAGCCGGACCTCGCAGCCAGCGCCATTGCAAGAAAGCAAACCCCAGCGCCAGCGCCAGCATGGCCACAAGGAAGAGCGGCGAGGAGAGGCCTGCCCACGTCCAGTCTCCCCGTTCGAAGACGATGGGCTTGAACTTGAAAAAAAACTCGAAAACCGACTTCATTCAGGGGACCTGCCGCTGTGTGACGGGGTTTCTATTCTAACACCGCGCCGCGTCAACTCTTTATTACTAAGAACAGGCCTCAGAGTTTCAAACAGGGATCAGGGATCAGGGGTCAGGGGCTCCAGCCCTGTGCGCGTTACTTTCCTTAAATTCCAGCGACTGTTAACTGGCCACTGGTCACCGGCCACTGTGTGTGTGCCTGATCCACAGTTCCGCCGCGCCGAGCGTGATCACCCACCCTGTCCAGACTGCGAGTACGAAGACTACCTTCGGTCGAACGCCGGCTGGCGTCAGTGCGGCGTCTAACACAGCCCCCACAATCCGGACGGTTGATATGGCGATCGCGATTGCGAAGGCACGAATCATCCATTCCCGATGTCGCGCCACCTGGTGTCTTCGGATGGCGACAAACGCAAGGCTCAACGAGGCCAGGAACAAACCGCCGAACAGGGCGATCGCGATGGCCTCGCCTGGCCCGGCGTAGGGCATGAGCAGGCCAAAGTACAGCGCCGTCAGGCCAGAGACGAAACCAGCCAGCACAAGGACGCGACCGGACCACCGGTGAAACCGAATGTAGCGGGTTCGAATCCGCGCTGAAAACTGGAAGAGTGCGAGGATGAGAAAGATGCCACCGGGGAGGATGTGCAGCAGTGTCAGGAAAGGGTAGGCGACAAACCTGCTGTCGAACTGATTCAACTCCGCAGCCCGATGCTGCGCAAAGGGATCGTCCAGATGAAGAGAATGTAGAAGCTGCTGCCGAAAGGGTTCGGCTCTGGTGGCTAGGTCGGCAGGAAAGACGCCCCTTCCTATGGCCGCCGCCGCTCCGATCATCACGAGCAGGACGGCGCCACACCAGCAAACAAGATTGACCCAAGGACGGGTCAGGAAGGGCGCCGGCTTCCAGCCGGTGGCTTTTACTCGGTCGCGCAATGCGAACCCATCAGAATGGCAGTCGCGCGCCTTTCCTTATTTCTTGCCACTAACCACTTGCCACTTGAAAGCCTGTGCTACTTTTTCAGGTACTTGGTCGGGTTGGCGCTGAATTGCTTGCGGGTCTTCGCCGATTGAAAGTAATAGGCCGTGCCTTTCAGTGCGTAAATGGACGCTTCGGCTTTGTCGACCACCTTGCCGCTGACCGGGTCGGTCGCCCGAGTATAGCGCTCGGGTTCGGCCTCCATCTTGGTCTTGCACATCTCACAGCAGCCCCAGTACACCTTGCCGTCCCGTGCCAGCTTGACTCCGGGTTTGGCCATGATCATGTCTTGCATCATGCAAACGTATTCGACTTTCTCAATATTGCCGGTTGATACGACGTCGGCGGCAACCCCACTGGTGGCCAGCAAGCCGACCGCCGCACAAGCAAGAAGAAATCTCCGCATTTTTCAAATCCTCCCTCGAAAAGAGTGAAGCCAGATTGTAGCATCGCCCTGCCGAATAACACAGGGGTTAGGATTCAGGGGTCAGGGGTCAGGGAATTGCGGATTGCGGATTGATTGTGGATTACGTTCGTAGCCCTGAATCCTGACCCTGAATCCTGACCCCTGAATCCTGACCCCTGAACCCTGACCCCTGCTATAAGTGTCCTGCACGATTCAGATAGCTGTAAACCTTTTCCAGGGACTAGACGTTACCCTTTCGCCTGCAGCCCTTTGCTGCCTATGACCGACGCGGAGCTCGTTGCGAGGATCCAGCAGAAGGACGAGGCGGCGTTCGCGGAATTGTTTGAGCGGTACCGCCGCAAGATCTTTTCCATTGCTTACAAGGTCCTGGGCAACGAGGCCGACGCTCTGGACATGGTTCAGGATGTTTTTGTGAAACTGAATCGAACCATCCACCTGTGGGACCCGGGCAAGGCGTCCTTTTCCGCCTGGCTGGCGCGACTTTCGTTGAACGAATCGATCGACCGATGGCGTTTCCGCAAGCGCCGCACAGCCGAAAATCTGGAGGAGTCCGTAGGCTTCCTGGAAGACACCCGGCAGGAGTCCCCACTGGATATTTCGCGGGGAAACGAATTGAGAAGAGTTCTGCTGCGGGAGCTGGAAAAACTGCCGGACCTGCAACGACGGGTCTTCCTGCTGCGCCATTTCGAGGGCTATCAGCTCCACGAGATCGCCGAGGTGACCCAGCACGCTTTGGGTACCATCAAGACTTCGCTGTTCCGCGGCACACACACTCTGAGAAAGCGGCTGAAAAAATACGGATATGCGCAATAATCGACCGCCCCACCTGAAGGATGAGGATTTGCTGTGGCTGGTGGCACCGGCTTCCAGCCGGTGGCTTTTCGACTCGGCCGATTTGGAGCCGGGGGCGGCGGAAACAATTCGTGAGCATCTGAAGCAATGTGCGGTCTGTCAGGCCGCCTACACGGAACTGGCTGATTTCGAAGCGTTGCTTGGATCGGTGAAATTCGAGGAGCCGTCGCCGGAAAAATGGGAACCGGTTCGGCAGGCTGTGCTGAGGGATTTCAGAAGGCAACAACCTTGGCGGCTACCCAAACCGGCCGTCGCCGTCTTGGAGTCCATCCGGCGGATGTGGATGTTGGCGCTGGAGGATCCGCTGGTGGCTGTTTCCTACGCCGCCATGTCGATGGCCTATGTCTCCTATAGTCTGCTGAGTTCGACCACCCTTGAGCCCTTGTTGCCCGAAATGGGACAGCTCGTCGGCTTTTTACAACTGGCATTTTGAACACGATGAGGACCTTCTTTCAGGATGTCTGGGGGGTGCTTGAGCATCCCCGCAAACAACTGGCCGAGATCCATACCCATCGCAGTTTCTGGAGTTCGTTTCTTCTGGTCTTCGTTCACTACTACGTTGTCTTCGGACTTTGGGGCGGTCCTTACTTTGCTCGCGATCCGTTTCCCCTCTACAGCGTGTTGTTCCCGATTCTGCCGGCAGCGCTATGCACTCTGGTCTTCTTTCTCAGCGTGCACGCGGCCGTGCGCCTCAGCGGCGCCGTGGTGCGCATGTATCACCGCAGGCGTGGCTCTCCGGAACTGATCAGCGCCAAGAACCCGGGCCGTTACAGCGACGTCGTCCGGGTCTACGGATTTACAAATCTACCCAAGGTGCTGCTTTCAACCGGCGTCCTGCTGTCGCTCGTTGTCTATCCGCCCCTGCTGGACATTGCCAGCGGGCACCTGGCCGTGATCATTACGCTGACGATCGTCTATTCGCTGGTTCAGATAATCTGGGGGCTGGTCCTGAAGGTTCTGGCGTTGCGCCAGATCTACGGGTTGCGCGATTTGCGCGCCATCGTCAACATCGTACTGGCAGCCTGTTTGTTCAGCATCTTCTTTCTACCGGTGATTCTGCTGCTCGGCCAGATGCAACTCCCACCCGACACTGTGCGCCCCTATCTGCAGGAGCGCTACCGCATCCCGACGTTGTCCAAGCTGCAATCCCAAGTCGGAATGCCGACCGACAAATTCGCGTTCCTTCTGCGCGCGCCCGAGCGTTTCGAGTTGATCAGCGCCGCGACCGAACTAGAGACCGACAAAAGTGGGCTGGAGATCGACGTGAGTCTGGCGGGGATGTCCGGTTCGCGCCAAAGTGGCCGCTCGCTGGTGCGGGTGCTGGCCGTGCATGGAGATCGCGTCGCATTCCGCGATGGACAGCTCCTTATCAACACAACAGTGGGAGGTGGGGTCTACTTGACGGCGCCGCGACCAGCGGCGCTGCAACTGGCCGAAATCGCGCTGGGACCGGACCAGTATCTGTTGCTGCCCGACTACGGCGAAGTCGACACACTCGCGCCCTGGTTGAAGGCGCGGCCCCGGGCGGCCATTGACGCCCGCGTCGCGTGGGACCGTCGCTATCCGTTCGGCTGGATTCTTTTCCGACCCGAAGTGTTCCGACGCCCCAGCGCGGCGCTGCCGTGACAGTCGCCGGTCGCTAGTCGCCAGTTGAAACGGGCAACCCGGCCGAACCCATCCAAGTCCCCGCAGCTGCCAGACGGCCACCCAGCAACGGTGCCGCGAGGCCAAGTCCGGGCCGCGCGCGTAAGCAAGCGGGCAAGGAGTGGCTGGATTTTCCAGGCCGGTTACCGTGCGAGCCGTTGGATGCTCAAGTG
>JBPCNK010000210.1:0-13931 GCA_051001345.1 Acidobacteriota bacterium
AGCCTGACCCCTGACCCCTGAAGCCTGACCCCTGAAGCCTGACCCCTGCAGGAGATGCCATGGCCTTTGATCCCCGTCACAACAGCCGCACGATTCTCGATGGACCCGATCGCGCAGGCGCGCGCAGTTTCTACAAAGCGATCGGCTTTACCGACGAAGACCTGCGCCGGCCGCTGGTCGGTGTGGCGCACTGCTGGATTGAAGTGACTCCTTGTAACTTCAACCACCGCGAATTGGCCGCGCGCGTCAAAGAGGGCGTCCGGTCCGCCGGCGGCACGCCCATCGAGTTCAACACCATCACCGTCACCGACGGGATCGCCATGGGAACCGAAGGAATGAAGTCGTCGCTCATCAGCCGTGAAGTCATCGCCGACTCGATTGAGCTAGTCATGCGCGGCCACCTCTTTGACGGTATCGTTGCCATCAGCGGTTGCGACAAGACCAGCCCCGGAGCCGCCATGGCCCTGGCGCGACTGAACGTTCCGGGTCTGATCCTTTACAGCGGATCAATCATGCCGGGAAGCTACGAGGGGCGAACGATCACCGTCCAGGATGTTTATGAGGCGATCGGCGCCTTCAACAGCGGAAAGATTTCGGAAGAAGAGCTGATCCAGATCGAATCCTCTGCCTGTCCGGGAGCCGGCGCCTGCGGCGGACAGTTCACGGCCAACACGATGTCGACGGCGCTTGAAATGTTGGGAGTTTCGCCGATGGGATTCAACGGAGTTCCCGCAGTCGATGCAGCCAAGCTGGATGTAGCCTACGAATCGGGACGCCTGGCGATGGACCTGCTGCGGCGCGGCACACGCTTCGGTCAGATCGTCACGCGCAATGCGCTGCTCAATGCCATCGCGGGCGTGATGGCTACGGGCGGCTCGACCAACGCCGTACTGCATCTGATCGCGCTGGCCCGTGAATTGAAAGTGCGGCTGACACTGGACGATTTCAATCGCGTCGCGCGAAAGACTCCTGTGTGGGCAGATCTGAAACCGTGGGGCCGGTACGTCGCAACTGAGATGCACGGCGCCGGCGGCATGGGCGTCATTGCGCGGCGCCTTCTCGACAGCGGATTGCTCCACGAAAAGGAACTGACGGTCACCGGGCGCACCATCGGCCAGGAAGCGCGGGCAGCTCGCGAGACCTCCGGCCAGCCCGTCATCCGGCCGCTCAAGACTCCAATTAAGAAGAACGGCGGGCTATTTGTCCTGCGCGGAAGCCTAGCGCCCGAAGGTTGCGTCATCAAATTGTCGGGCCAGCAAAAAGTGTATCATCGCGGTCCGGTGCGCCTGTTCAACCGCGAAGAGGATGCCTTTGCCGCTGTCAAAGCCGGCAAGATCAAGCCCGGCGACGTTATCGTGATTCGCTACGAAGGCCCCAAAGGCGGGCCTGGCATGCGCGAGATGCTGGCCGTTACAGCCGCCGTTATGGGAGCCGGACTGGGAGATTCCGTTGCGCTGCTGACCGATGGCCGTTTCTCGGGAGCCACGCACGGCTTTGTCGTCGGGCACGTAACTCCCGAGGCGTTCGACGGCGGACCGATCGCGTTGCTCCGCAACGGAGACATCGTCACCTTTGACGTGAAAAAGTTGCGCCTGGATGTTGAGCTGTCCGGCGCCGAACTCAAGCGCCGGCGCAAGGCCTGGAAGCAGCCGTCTCCCAACTACAAGACCGGCGCGCTGGCCAAGTACGCCCGCACCGTGACGTCGGCGTCTGAAGGCGCCACGACAGCGGTATGACCGGATGAAGAAATACTTCAAACAGACCGCTCCCTTTCAGGTTCCGACCGACGATGGAAAACTAATCGAGGAGCACTTCGGCCGTGCCAGCACGGCTGAGAAGGCCTACAGCGTCGCCCACATGGTCGTTCCGCCCGGCTGGAGCGAGCCCCACCAAACGCCCCAGTTCGACGAGATTACCATCATGGTCCGTGGAAGAAAGCGCATCGAGATCGACGGCGAGACAGTGGATCTCAATCCGCGGGAATCGCTGCTGATCCGCCGCGGCGCGCGCGTGCGCTATTCCAATCCGTTCGCCGAACCGGCCGAGTATTGGTCGGTCTGCCTTCCCGCGTTTTCGCTCGAAACAGTGAACCGCGAGTGATTGATTTGCGGATTTCGGCTGGGGCGTCCCAGAAAGGGTGGGCACATGGCTCCTGCCCTGTGCGGTTTCCAGAGGTAAACACAAACTCGACCCCGAAACGGCGACCCAGATTCCCGTTCGCGTTGTTTCCGATATCGTCAATGAGTTCGTAATTCGTAACTCGTAACTTGAAATTCGGAAGGTATGAGCGCTTCGAACTTGCAGGTCGACCTCGTACAGGGCGACATCACGGAGGCCGCAACAGATGCCATCGTCAATGCCGCCAACAATCATTTCTGGATGGGCGCTGGAGTCTCCGGCGCGATCCGTCGCAAGGGCGGCGAGCAGGTCGAACGGGAAGCCGTCGCTCAGGGTCCTGTCCGGATAGGACAAGCTGTGGCGACGTCGGCCGGCAATCTTCCGCACCGCCACGTGCTGCATGCTGCCGTGATGGGACAGGATCTGGTCACCAGCGAGGACCTCATCCGAGAAGCGACGCGCAACGTTCTAGCGCTGGCCGATCGTCTCCAATTGCAGTCCATTGCGCTGCCGGCCTTCGGCACGGGCGTCGGAGGATTCCCGTTGCCGGCCTGTGCCCGCGCCATGATCGAAGAAGTCCGCCGCTTTCCCGCCTTATATCTGCGCAAGGTTGTATTTGTACTGTTCGACGCCACCGCTTTCGAGGCATTCCAGAACGAACTATAGCCCGCAGTGGGCGCACCCCTGACCGGGCCACGAGCGTAAGCGAGTGGGCAATCAGTGGCAACATTTTGGCCTTCGAACATCTGCGATTCCCCCGTAATAGTGGCCATGCTGCCTCTGATTGGGCAACCCTGACCGGGCCACGAGCGTAAGCGAGTGGGCAATCAGTAGCGGTATCTTGGCCTTCGTAATGAAAGCTATTGCCTCCGATTGCACGCTCCCTTACGGTCGCGGCCCGGACTTGGTCCACTCCACCGAAGCGAGTAGGCAGTAGGCAACAGGGCCGGCCCTGCCTACTGCCTACTTACTTTCCTATTGAAATCGCCACGCCGCGCGAAGATAGTTGCCGGCAGTATGACCGTTCCGCTCAAAGACTTGTTTGATCTGAGCGGCCGCAGCGCGATTGTCACAGGGGGTTCGCGCGGGCTGGGACGCGAGATGGCCGAGGGCCTGGTCGAGGCCGGAGC
The DNA here is from genome assembly GCA_051001345.1 of Acidobacteriota bacterium. Classification (GTDB taxonomy): domain Bacteria; phylum Acidobacteriota; class UBA6911; order JACQSX01; family JBPCNK01; genus JBPCNK01. The sequence continues at coordinate 3,249 of JBPCNK010000210.1, forward strand.
TTCTTTGATGCTGTGCGCGCGGCGCCCCGACTGGCTGGACCCCACCGTCTCTGAATTGCGCGAGCGCGGCCACCGCGTCGAGGGCCGGCTGTGCGACGTCGTCGACCCGACGCAGGTGCAGGCCGTCGTCGACGCGACGCTGGCCGCTTACGGAAAAATCGACATCCTCGTCAATAACGCGGGCGTGACATGGGGAGAACGGCCCGAGTCGATGCCGCTGGCCAAGTGGCAATCGGTCCTGGCCACCAATCTGACCGGCGCGTTTCTGTTCGCGCAGGCGGTCGGACGCGAAATGATCCGGAGCGGAGGCGGCTGCATCATTAACGTTGCTTCGGTGGCCGGTCTGCAGGCTTCCACCAACGGCCCCTATTTTGCCGGATATGCCGCCAGCAAGGCTGGGCTGCTCGGATTGACGCGCGAATTGGCCGCCTCCTGGGGACGCCAAGGAATTCGCGTCAACGCAATCGCTCCGGGATTTTTTCATTCGCGCATGGCCGACCCGATCATCCCGCTGGCCCAAGCCGCCATCCAGGCCGACAATCCAATTCCGCGAGTCGGAAATCCGGGCGAATTGAAAGGCGTGGCCGTCTTCCTGGCGTCGGATGCCTCCAGCTACATCACCGGCCAGACGATCGTTGTCGACGGAGGCATGTCGATTTCCTGAATGGATTTCACTCTCTCTGCGGAAGTCACCAGCTTGAGCAAGCGCGTCGGCGCTTTTATACGGGACGAAGTGATTCCACTGGAATTATCGACGCGCGAGGACGGCCACCTCGACTCGGGGCAGCTCGTCGAATTGCGCCGCAAAGCCCGCGCCGCGGCCCTCTTCGGTCCGCAATTGCCCCGGCAGTATGGCGGCCTGGAGCTGGCCCCCGTCGCGCTGTGCGCCGTTTTCGAACAGGCCGGGCGCAGCCTGCTGGGGCCAGCGGCGCTGCACTGCGCCGCACCCGACGAAGGCAACATGCACCTGCTCGAGCGGTTTGCCACCGCCGCGCAACGCGAGCGTTACCTGCGCCCTTTGGCCGAAGGAACCATTCGCTCGTGCTTCTGCATGACGGAACCTGCACCCGGCTGCGGGTCGGATCCGTCGATGCTGCAGACGCGCGCCACGCGCATCGACGGCGGCTGGGAAATCAACGGCCACAAATGGTTTATCACCGGAGCTCTCGAAGCAGCGGTGGCCATTACGATGGCTGTGACCGACCCGGATGCGAAGCCACGCCGCGGCGCGACGCTTTTTCTGGTTCCTACCGGCACGCCCGGTTTTGAAATCATACGGGACGTGCGCGCGCTCGGCGCTCACGGCCCCGGCGGACACTGCGAGATCCGGTTGACCGCAGTGCGAGTGTCCGACAACGACGTCCTGGGCGGGGTCGGCGAAGGATTCAAGATCGCCCAGATTCGCCTTGGACCAGCGCGCCTGAGCCATTGCATGCGCTGGCTGGGTGCCGCGCAGCGATCCCTTGAGATCGCCGCCTCGCGTGCAATCGAGCGACGAGCTTTCGGAAAGACTTTGTCTGAGCATCAGGCCGTCCAGTGGATGCTGGCCGACTCGGAGATCGAACTGCATGCCTCGCGCCTCATGGTCTTGCACGCGGCCTGGAAGCTGGAACGGGGAGAGGATATCCGCCGGGAGTCTTCAATCTGCAAGGTTTTCGTGGCCGAGGCGGTCTGCCGCATCATCGATCGTGCCGTCCAGATCTGCGGCGCACTGGGCGTCAGCGAGGACACTCCTCTCGAACGCTTCTACCGCGAAGCCCGCGCGTTTCGAATTTATGATGGAGCCTCCGAGGTGCATCGTATGGTCATCGCGCGGTCAGTTTTGGAAAAGCAGGGGTCAGGGGTCAGGGGTTAGGGGGCAGGGCCTTCAGGGTAGGGCAGGCTTACAGCCTGTCAGCTTTTCAGGGCCCCGGCCACTTGAACTCACTGTCGACTGCCCACTGCCGACTCATTATGGTTGAAATCGACAGCATCGCCGCTTTGCGTGATTTTGTGGGACACGAAGTCGTCATCGGGGACTGGTTTGAGGTCAGCCAGCAACGCATCGGTCAATTCGCCGAGGCAACCGGCGATCGACAATGGATTCACGTCGATCCCGAGCGTGCCGCCGCTGAGTCTCCGTTTCGAACGACGATTGCTCATGGGTTTTTGACGCTCTCGCTGCTGAGCGTTCTGGCCGACAGAGCCATTCGCGTCGGAGGCGTCCGCATGGCGATCAATTGCGGCCTCAACCGTGTCCGCTTTACCGCGCCAGTTCCCGCCGGGGCCAGAATTCGGGCGCGCTTTCTGCTATCTGCGATCGAAGAGGTTCGCCGCGGCGTTGAGGCCACGTGGGATGTCACGATCGAGCGCGAAGAAAGCGAGAAGCCGTGCTGTCTGGCTGCCTGGGTCGTGCGTTATTATGAGTGAGGCCCTTACTCCCCGGCACACTCCCGACACGCGGCCGGTGCGCCCCAGCGAACAACTCGACTGGACGGCGCTCGACTCGTACGTGCGCGCCAGATTCGAAACGGTCGAAGTGGCCGGCAGAGATAAATCGGCCACGCTCGAGGTCGAACAGTTTCACGGCGGTCATTCCAATCTCACGTACCTTTTGCGCTACGGCGCGCACGAGATGGTTCTGCGGCGGGCGCCCTTCGGCTTGGTTCCGGCGCGCGCCCATGACATGGCTCGCGAGTACCGCACGCTGGCAGCGTTGCATCCGGTGTTTCCACTGTGCCCCCGCCCGCTGTTGCTATGCGAAGATCCAGCCATCCTGGGCGCCGTCTTTTATGTGATGGAACGGCGCTCGGGCGTTATCATCCGCGACCAGGAGCCGCCGTCGTTCCAGCAGCATCCCGAACTGCGACGGCAAGTTAGCGCCGCGCTGATCGACGCGCTGGCCGCTCTTCACGCCCTGGATGTCGCCGCGCCGCCAATTCGAGATCTCGGCAAGCCGGAAGGATTCGTCCAGCGCCAGGTGCGCGGATGGACCGAGAGATGGAACAAATCGCAGACCTGTCCGTTGCCTGCCATGGACCGGCTGGCTGATTGGCTGGGCGCACAGATTCCCGCCGACCCGGCTTTCCCTTCAATCCTGCACGGAGACTTCAAACTCGACAACGTAATGCTCGACGCGGCCGACCCTGCACGTCTGGTCGCCGTGTTTGATTGGGAGATGAGCGCCATCGGAGATGCGCGCGTCGATCTGGGAATCCTGTTGTGCTATTGGGTCCACAGCGCCGCTGTCGTCGCCGATCGGGCCTTGGCCTCCGTTACAACCCGTCCTGGCTGGTTCTCGCGCCAGGAGATTCTCGAACGCTACGAGTCGCGCAACGAGGAACCGATCGGCGAACTGACCTTTTTTGAAGCCCTGGCGATCTTCAAATTGGCCGTTATTATCCAGCAGCTTTTTGCCCGCTATCACAGGGGCCAGACCGACGACCCGCGCTTTGCGTCGCTGGGCGGGCTGGTCGCGCAATTAGCCGAACGCGGCGAGGAGATCGCCGGCCGATGAAGAAAACCTCTCGGTCACCCGGTCCTACTATGCCAACCATGAAGCCGACGGCAGGTGCCACTTGGGCTCTTTTTATTTTGTTCGCGATCAATGCGCTGAACTTTTTTGATCGCCAGATTCTGGGCGCCGTGGCCGAACCGATCCGGCGCGAGTTTAATCTGAGCGACGGCGCGCTGGGCGCGCTGACAACTGCCTTTACGCTGCTGTACGCGGCCGCCGGCGTTCCGCTGGGACGCTGGGCCGATCGCGGCCGCCGCACGACGATTCTTGCGGTGGGCGTTTTCCTTTGGAGCTTGCTGACGGCCGCATCCGGCCTGGCCCGAAGTTTCTGGCAACTGTTTTCGTTGCGTCTAGCCGTCGGAGTGGGCGAGGCCTGTTGCGCTCCGGCAGCCACGTCGCTGATCGGAGACCTGGTCCCTCCGAACCGCCGCGGCCGGGCGCTCTCGACTTTCATGCTCGGGCTGCCCGTGGGTGTTGCGGCCAGCTATGCCGCCAGCGGCGTCATTGCGCGCAACTACGGCTGGCGCTACGCGTTTTATCTGGCGCTTGTGCCGGGACTCCTCTGCGCTGTCGCCGCCTTATGGATAGGCGAGCCGCAGCGAGGCGCCACGGAGAGCCACGATGTGGGAACCCGCGCAAGGGGCAACTCGGCTTACCTTCAAGTTCTGTCGATACCCACTATGTGGTGGTTGATCTTGTCGGGCGCCTTGCACAACTTCAGCATGTATGCGCTCGCATCGTTTTTGACACCGTTTCTGATGCGCTTTCATGGCGCCGACATTCAGACAGCGAATTTCATCTCGATGGTCGTCTTTGGATTGTCGGGCCTGCCAGGTTTGATTCTGGGTGGCATAGTCGCCGATGCGGCGGCGGGACGCCGCACCGGCAGCCGCCTTGCCGTCGGTGCGCTGGCCCTGTTCGCGTCGGCGCCGTTGTCTTTTTTTGCGCTCGGCCGTTCGAGGGGCGACTCACTTGTTTTTGCCCTACTGATGGGCCTGGCCTGCGTCCTGATGTATGCATACTACTCGACGGTGTATCCCACCATTCAAGACGTCATCGAGCCGGCCCGGCGCGGAACGGCGATGGCATTGTACTTTTTTGGCATGTACGTTCTGGGTGCGTCGTTCGGGCCGCTGGGAACGGGACTGGCCAGCGACTATTTCACCGCGCAGGCTGCACGCGCTGCAGGCGTCGTGGCGTCGACCCCACAGGCGCTTGAACCCTTCCGCGCCGGAGGCCTGCATTCGGCCATGTACGTCATTCCCGTGCTCTGTCTATTGCTGGCAGTCGTATTGTTTGCCGCTTCGCGCACGGCCCCGCGCGACATTGAGAAACTCCAGGCGTGGATGCGTGACAGTGGGCCACGAACGTAAGCCTGAATCCCCCGCAGCCTGTTGTCGGCGCCGCAATTAACGGTGCCGCGAGCGACCGCGAGCGGGTCCGTTGCACTCAGTTTGATCCGAAGGGTGTGGTGTTGTTGAATGGCAAAACACCTTTCTCAGATAGTTCGCGAGTTGCAGTCGGCGACACTGACCCGCTCGCGTCGCTCGCGGCACCGTTGATGCTGCCCCTTCTTACACTTCTCGTAGTAAACTCCCGCCACGGAAAATCGCGGAGCTCAGGAGGCACAGATGCACAACCTACGCAAGGTTGGGGTCCTCGTATTGATTGGCGCATTTCTGGCAACGCCCGGTGGTTGGGGCGCCCAGAGAGTGGCATCTCCTGAGACCCGCGACGGAGATTGGCCTGCCTACGGACGGGACCACGCGGGCTCGCGCTATTCGCCGCTAAAGCAGATCAACCGCGCCAACGTCAAGGACCTCAGGGTGGCCTGGACGTACCGCACGGGAGAGGCTGGCGACAAGAGCAACAATGCAGATAAGGCAGCCTTCGAAGCCACTCCGATCCTGGTAGACGGTACGCTCTACCTGAGCACTCCCTTCAACCGCGTCATCGCTCTGGATCCTGAGACGGGCGTCGAGCGCTGGAAGTACGATCCGAAGGTAGACTTATCAGTCAACTACTCAGAGGTAACTTCGCGCGGGGTCTCGACCTGGCTCGATGCGAGCGGTTCGAAAGGGACCAAGTGCCGCCGCAGAATTTTTGTCGGAACCATCGATGCGCGCCTGATTGCCCTGGACGCGGAGACCGGGACACCCTGTAGTGACTTCGGGAAGGACGGTGCGGTGGATTTGACCCGCGATGTGAGACTGGTTCACCGCGGACAGTATCAAGTGACGTCTCCACCCGCTGTCATCGGCAATTTGATTGTCGTCGGTTCTTCGCTGGGCGACAACCGCGGAGTCGAATTGGAGCGCGGCGTCGTGCGCGCTTTCCACGCAAGTACCGGCCAGCTGCAATGGAGTTGGGACCCGATCCCGCAGCAGCCTGACGATCCAGCCCGCAAGACTTGGGAGGGCCAAAGCGCCACGCGCACCGGCGCAGCCAACGCCTGGTCGGTCATTTCCGCCGACGCTCAACGCGGTCTTGTCTTTGTCCCGACCAGCAGCCCCAGCCCCGACTTCTATGGCGGCGAGCGGAAGGGTAAAAATGAGTATGCCAACTCAGTTGTCGCCCTGCGCGCGGCAACCGGCAAAGTTGTCTGGCACTTTCAAGTCGTCCATCACGACCTGTGGGATTACGATGTCGCGGCGCAGCCTACGCTTGTCACGGTCAAGCGAGAAGGGCGAGACATTCCGGCTGTGGCCGTCGCCACCAAGATGGGGCACATCTTCGTTCTGGATCGCACGACGGGCCGCCCGCTCTTTCCCGTAGAGGAGCGTCCCGTCCCTCAAAGCACGGTAGCCGGCGAGCAGTCCTGGCCTACCCAGCCTTTCCCGACACTTCCTCCCCCGCTCGTTCCGCAAAGGCTCACGGCCGAAGACGCCTGGGGCATTTCCACGGCCGATCGCGATTGGTGCCGTGAGCGCATCAGGGCTGCGCGCTCGGAAGGTATCTTTACCCCGCCCGGTTTGCAGGACACGATCCTGTTTCCGGGCAACGTCGGCGGCGTAAATTGGGGCGGTCTGTCCTACGATCCGGGACGGGGTCTCGTCGTTGCGAGCACCAACCGCCTGGCTTTTGTAGCCCGGCTGATTGCCCGCCTGGAGTTTGACAAGTTGAGGTCCTCCGGCCAAGGGGACAGACTGAGAGGAGAGTTCGGTCGCCAGACCGGAACTCCGTACGCGGTGTACCGGGAGCTACTGATGACTCCCAGCGGCGTTCCCTGCAATCCGCCCCCCTGGGGTACGCTGGCCGCCGTCGATCTGGCGACAGGCGCGGTGCGTTGGCAGGTGCCGCTTGGAACCATGCCTCAATTATCGCAGATTACGAAATCGTCCGAATGGGGATCCATCAATTTGGGTGGGTCGATTGTCACCGGGGGCGGCCTCGTCTTCATTGGCGCCACGATGGAAACGTACCTGCGTGCCTTTGACGTTGAGACCGGAAAGGAACTATCGAAATGGCTTCTTCCGGCCAGCGCGCAAGCCACTCCCATGACCTATCAACTGACCGCCGACGGAAAAAAATTTGTGGTGATCGCCGCCGGAGGTCACGGCAAGGCCAAAGGCGCGGGCGCCGTCATGGGCGACCACGTCGTGGCGTTTACGCTTCAGTAGCAGGGATCAGGGGTCAGTGGCCAGTGGTCAGTGGTCAGTTAGTAAGTCGGCAGCCGACCCTACTGTGTTTCCTCTGCGCTCCCTCTGCGTCCTCTGCGCCTCTGCGGTGATTGATGCTGTCAATTGCCAATTTTGATCATCGTTTTTCGGCCGCAAATAGAAAATCGCCCACAACAAAGTAGCAACACGGACTAATCGGATTATGCGAATTGGGTTTGAGTTGAACTCAACACCAACCTGTTGCGGTTAATCCGTGTTAATCCGTGCTAATCCGATTAATCCGCGCTTAACTGATCAGCTCTTAGGCGGCGAGCACGAAATCGCCCACAAAAACTATTGGAACGAGTTCGCCATGGGATAATCCGGGCGAGAGCTGCCAGGCTGGAAGCCTGACCCCCCTGGCCTTTCATCCGGGTCTAAGTTTTCCGGCGGCCTTCCCGAACGAATTCCACAATCTCGTCGCTGGGAATCTTAAGGTTCATCCCCTCTACATTCAGGGGCGATGACTGCGTTCTCTCCGGCTTGAGTATGAAGCTTTGTCCGTCGCGCCGTCGAATCCGCACCGCCCCTTTCTTCTTTGCCTCTTCCAGCAAAGAGGCCAAGCGTTGCCTCGCCTCTGAGTAAGTGTACACTTTCATCGTTCCGGCCCTAGTGTCTCGATGCCCTCTTGGGTAGCCGCCCGGATCAAATCGCGATCCAAAGTCATCAGAGGAGCTCGCTGATTGAGTGCGCATGCGATGACGTAAGCGTCGTATGCGTAAATTCCAAGCCTGCTGGCCAGTTCGAGAACCTCTGGCAAATCCACGTCAACATATCGGATCGGAATCTTTTGGTAGATTGACAAAGCGACATAAACCTGTGCAATGGAGATACGTTTTCGTTTGAGCATCGCCGAAAAGGCATTCCCGATCTCCCAATGAACCGACGGCGGAGCCAACAGATTGGCGCCAGCCGTTTTCTTCTTGAGAGGCTCTCCTTGCCCGTTTACGATCACCTCAATAATGACTGAAGTGTCCACAACAATGTCCATCCTGTACAATTGTACAGTTATCTGAACACAAAAATCAATTAGAATTGGGCGCGCACAGTGGTGTCGCCAAGCACTGAGCATCCTCAATCCGCAATTCCCTGACCCCTGACCCCTGACCCCTGACCCCTGTTCCAAGACTGCACCACACCGAGAAACTTTGGGCCGTATTGCTGCAGCTTGTACTCGCCGACTCCTGAGACCTGCAATAACTCTGCTTCATTGGCGGGCCGCAACCGCGCGATTTCCAGCAGAGTGAAATCACTGAAGACAAAATAGGCGGGCACGCCGCGTTCATCGGCAATCTGCTTGCGCAGTGCCTTCAGCGCCGCAAATAATTCCGGAGCGACTTGATCCGAATGCCTCTTTTTATCGCTCTTCACGTTCTCGCTCTTGACGTCTCTGTCACGGAGCATCTCCGCGGGTGGTTCGCGTTTCAGCAAGTCCGTGCCGGAACACTGGTCACAAGATGCGCCGCACGCGGTGATCTTCTCGGCGAAGTGGGATACCAGTTTTTGATGCCGGCAGCCGTGCGCGTCGGCCAGGCGGAACATCTGGCGCGAATGCTGCCGGCGCAGCGCAACGATGGCAGGGTCTTCACCTTCGTCGGCGAAGCGGTCGAAGCTGATGACGTCCGCCCATGAATAAAAGAGGACGCAGTCACTCGGCAGACCGTCGCGGCCGGCGCGGCCGATTTCCTGGTAATAACTTTCAATCGAGCGCGGCATGTCGCGATGGATGACATAACGGATGTTCGACTTGTCGATCCCCATTCCAAACGCGATCGTTGCAACGATGACGTCCACCTGGTCATTTCGAAAGGCATCCTGGACTCGAGTGCGGGCAGCCGCATCCATGCCCGCGTGGTAGGCCATGGCGCCTATGCCCTGATCGCGCAGGAACTCCGCGGTCGATTCGGTGAGCTTGCGCGACAGGCAGTAAATGATGCCGCTTTGGCCGGCGCGACCGCGCACCAACTGCAGCAAGTGTTTGCGCACACCTCCGCTGCCTTCTCCTTTCTTGTAAGCGTGGAGATGCAGGTTGGGGCGGAAGAACGATCCGCGAAAACTGACGGGATCGACCATGCCCAGTTGGTGGATGATGTCGCGGGTGATTTCGCCGGTCGCCGTGGCGGTCAGCGCCAATACCGGCACGCCGCCAAAGCGGGTTTTAAGTCCGGCCAGGTTGCGGTACGACGGACGGAAATCATGGCCCCAGTGGCTGATGCAGTGCGCCTCGTCGACGGCAATCAGCCGCAAGTCCAGGTCGGCCAGCAGCCCGCTCAGGGAGGCCTCTATCCCTTCGGGGGCGGCGTAGAGAACCTCGAATTTTCCGGCGCGCAACGCGGCGACGCGGCCGCGGCGCTCTTCGCTCGAGAGGCTGGAGTTGAGAAAGGTCGCGCGCAGACCGACTTCGGTCATGGCGTCGACCTGGTCTTTCATCAGAGAGATCAGCGGCGAAATGACCAACGCCGTTCCTCCCAGTATCCGAGCGGGAACCTGGTAGGTCAGCGATTTGCCCGCGCCAGTGGGCATCACGCCGATGCAGTCGCGGCCGCCCAGGACCGCCTCGATGATTTCCAATTGTCCGGGCCGGAAAAAGTCGTAGCCGAATACAGTCTTCAGCACCCCGTGCGGCGAAGGCCGCATCTGGTCCAGTCGCCGGCGAATCCCCTGGAGCACTTCAACCGTGGTGGCGTCAAACGCTTCGGGCCGCTCGGTCCAGAGCAGGCGCAGAGCCTTCAACTTCTCTTCACACGCTCGTTGCTCGCCGCGGTCCAGCAGTTCGGTCAGCTCTCCGATCTTTTCCTTCAAATCCACAATAGAATCGAGTTTGACACATCCAAGTAGCAAGTGGACAGTGGCAGGAATACAAGTAAGGCGCTGTTGCAAAAACCCACACGATCGTTACAATGATGGGTTCTGATGAGCCTACTCGATAAACTATTCAACAAACCGCCGGTCGTCGAGGACTGGGAGCCGAAGACCATTAATGAAATGCCGGTCAGCCCGTACCGCGTCCTGCACGTTGGTATTCCCTTCTTCCGGGACGAACAGTGCCGGCAACAGGTCGACGGAGCGCATCTTCTGATCCTGCAGCTTGCCCGCGAGCAGGCGCGCGTTCCCATCACTGGCGACGAGCCGCTTCCCGTGCCGACCCGGCGCAATTACCAGACCGGACAACTCGTCAACTGGTGGCTCAACCACAAACAGGAATACGAAGGGCCGGTGTGGTACCACAGCCCGGTGACCGGCAAGATTGAAAAGGCCTGGAACGTCAACCACGTCGAATTCGATGGACGGGTGGTGACGCAGTAGGTGACCACCCGCATTCTGGTCGTGCGGGCCGGCGCGCTCGGCGATACGCTGATGGCCACACCAGTCGTATCCGCTCTGCGGAAGCGCTACGCCGGCGCAGCTATCGACTTTTTGTGCGCGGAATCAGCGGCGCCTTTGCTCGCGCACAATCCTGACATCGCATGCGTTTTGCCGCTGCGACAACGCAATTGGCCTTATTGGCTGAGCATGGAAAAGCGGCGA
>JBPCNK010000211.1:0-5023 GCA_051001345.1 Acidobacteriota bacterium
CCCCCCCCCCCCCCCCCCCCCCCCAATTCTTGTTCACTCACTACTGTCGAATTCCGCAACCCTTCTAGTTCACGCACGATTGTCGAATATCGACAACATTCCACTGAATCGACCGAAGCCCCCGGTACTCGGATTCTACCAGTGTATAGACAACGTCGAAGGGTCGGGAAAAATCCAGGCCTTCTTTCTGAGATGCGCGGCGCCACCAGATCGCATCAAAGTTTTTGCGCGGCGAACCCACTTTGAATTTCAGATGCTTGTCCTTGAGAACGCGGGGCTCGCCCAGTGACCGCACACCGCTGGCCATCAGCCGTGGTACGGGATTGCCGTGTCCAAACGGCGCCAACTGCGCAATGTCCTCGAGCAATCCCGGGCTGATTTCATCGGGTCCGACCACTCCATCGATCGCGATTTCCCGGCACAACAGTTCAGGCGTCAGACGTGATCCGGCGTGCTCGGCCAGTCCGGCGCGCAACGCGTCGATTTGGGACGAGGGCAGATGGAAACCTACCGCCTGTGCGTGTCCGCCGAATTTTTCAAATAGCGCACCACACGATTCCAACGCTTCCAGCAGATGCAGCCCCGGTATGCTGCGTCCGGAACCCTGCGCGCGCTCTCCTTCGACAGCGATGACCAGAGCTGGATGGTAATACCGATCGACTAGCCGCGAAGCGACGATGCCCACCACTCCGGCATGCCAGGAAGGGCCGCTGACAACAATGACCGGGTCGACACCGCTTCGTAACCGGGCTCCGAATTCGGCTTCGATCTTCTCGAGCATCTCGGCTTCGTGGCCTTGGCGTTGCAGGTTCTGCTGGTTCATGTGTTCGACCAGCGCGCGGGCTTGAGCCATATCGTTGGTCTCAAACAATTCGACTGCCTCGCGGCTGTCGCCGAGACGGCCGAGCGCGTTGATCCGGGGCCCGATGCGGAAACCGACGTCCTCAAAACAGAGATCCTTGCCGGCCAGACCGGTTGCTTCAATCAGCGCTTTCAACCCGATGTTGACCGGAGTCTTCAGACCGCGCAAACCATGCGCCACTAAAATCCGGTTTTCGCCCCGCAGCGGAACGATATCGGCAATCGTGCCGATGGCTACGATCTTCAGAAAGGAAGGAATCAGGTGGGACTTCCCGCTTCGTTCCAGCAGAGCCTGGACGAGCTTGAAGGTCACTCCGACGCCGGCCAGTTCCTTTTCCGGATAGCCGCAGTCGGGGCGACGCGGATTGAGAATCGCGTAGGCCTCCGGCAACTGGCGATCGGGCAGGTGATGGTCGGTGACGATCAAGTCGATGCCCAGCCGGGCAGCCAATAGACAAACCGAGAAGGCCCGGATGCCACTGTCGACGCTGATGACCAACCGGTAACCGGCCGTTGCGAACTCCTTCAAACGTTCTTCGTGCAGCCCATATCCCTCGACGAAGCGACGCGGGATGAAACTGCTGGCTTGTCCGCCGAGCATCGCGATCATCTTCTTGAGGATCACCACCGACGTCACTCCGTCGACGTCGTAGTCTCCGTAGATCAGAATGGATTCCTTCAACTCGATAGCGCGCAGGATCCGGTCGACGCTGCGCTGCATGTCGGCCATCTGCCAGGGAGGATGGAGTTCATCGAGCCGCGGCGACAAAAAGCGGCGTGCATCGTCGGGATTGCCGAGATTGCGGGCCAGCAACAGGCGCGCCAGCAGCGGCGAGCAGGAAAGCTCGCCGGCCAGCTGTTCGACCTGGTCAGCGGGTTGCTCGCGCAGCGCCCATCGGTTCATATCATCACATCCGGCGGCTCCGCTCCACGCTTGCCAGTCTTCGCATCGGGAGCCAGTAACATACGAAGGACGAAGTACGAAGGACAAAGGACGAAGGACAAAGGACGAAAGGCGAGTTGCGAGCTACAACTTCGAGTTACGAGCTTCAGCTTCGCTTCCGCACTCGATTCGTCCTTAGTCTTTAGTCCTTAGTCCTTAGTCCTTCGTCCTTCATCACACAGTATCGCACCGTTCATCTTGCAGCCGGGTGAACACGACGCACTTGTGACCTCACCGCAAAGATCGGATTGGACACGATCTGCGCGGTATTGGACTGCTTGATCATCAATCGGTAGTACATCGGAGTCGCAGAGATTTGTTTCTCCACAAACTCAAAGTTGCCACCGTCGGGTGGAAATGTGGTGGCCGCAACCACGGCCCCGCTCCGAATTAACCGCAGTTGAATCGGCGCGCCGTCCGTTGACGAACGGCTCAGGCGGCACCGCACCGTCAGCGAGGGCGCGGGCGTTTCCAGAACTTCGCCCGAGATGGCAGATCCGGCTTCGTCGCCGACACTCCACTGGTCCAATCGCAGTTGCCGGTTCCGGTCGGCCTGAAAATCGGCGTACATGCGTACCAGCCGCAGCGCTTCCAGGACGTCGGCCAGAGTATTGCGGTGCATCCACAAAATCGTGTGCCCGCCGGTTAGCTCAAACCATCCTCCTTTGAAATCGTGGAAATCCAACCCGGTGATGCCCCAGGGAGGACGGATGAGTTCGCCGCGGCAAAAGGATTGCAGCGCCTCATCCCACGAGTTGCCGGGCTCGGTGACCGATATGCGGTCGCCGTAGAGCGCTTCAAAACCGTGGTAGTTGCGGCTTTCCACCAGGCTACGCGGATGCGGCTCGGTCACCAGCGTCGCTCCGCCTGTGCGGATGTTGCTAAAACGCGCTTCGGGATAACTCCAAAAAACCAGTCCACCGTGCTGTTCGACGTGATCGATGAGCTGCTGGTAGGGAGCGATGCCGGCCGAACCACTGTAGGGTTCCCAGGGCGCCCGCCGAAAGGGATAGTTGGAAACCAGCATCAGCGCTCCTAACGCCACCAAAGCGACGGCGCTCTTGCGGTAGCGAACCCGCTGGGACACTTTGTACAGCTTCAGTCGAATTGTTTTCTTGCGCCGGAAAAAAAACAGGGCGACACCGGCCGCCACCAGCGCAGCGCCGGGCACGGCGTCCAGCGGCGCCGGTTTCAAACTCTCGCTGAGCGGATTTGCAATCAGAGGGAGCTTCTCGAGCCGAACAGCGTCCATCATTCCAATCACAAGAAGGTGCCGTTCAAAATCCAGGAGTTTCAGGTCGCGGAAGGGATAGCCCTGCCAATGGTAAAAGGGGGCGACTTCGACGCCCGGAACTACGACAAGGCCAGGCTGGGCGGCTTCGGCGTCCCGCATCGCCTGCAGGTAACGGGCCACGCCGAAGTCGACGACGCCAGGGCGATTGAACTCGCGCCCGATCAGCCAGCGAAACAGCGGAAGACCGTAGCGGACCCGTGTCAGATAACTGTCGGTGACTACCAGAACGTCCACCTGCCTGGCCCGCGCAAACGCTGCCAACTGCTCGGGCGTGTGCTGGCCGTTGCTGACCGTACTGTGGACGTGGATGGCGGCGTGGAAGGGTTGGTATCCTTGCTCAGTTTGAGCCAGACATGGCGAGACCAGCTGAGATAACAACGCCAACGCCGCAATCAGTCGCCGGTCGCCAGTCGCCAGTCGCCGGTCCAGTCGCCAGTCGCCAGTCCAGTCGCCGGATGAGTCGCCAGTCGCCAGTCGCCGGCCGCCAGTCCAGTCGTCAGTCGACAGTCGCCTGACCGACCGGATGGCCCTGGGCCGGCAGTTTCGATAAATGCCTTTCAATCCGCAACTCTCAAATCCCCAAATCAACCCAATCAACCCCGCAATCCTCAATCCGAAAGAAATGAAAAATCAAGCTCACTCCCCAATCCTGCTTGATCGCCCTAGGACGTGTCCTTAGTCCTTAGTCCTTAGTCCTTTCTACTCCGGCTTCCCGCCCGATTGTTTTTTCCGTTCTTCCTCCTCCTCCTGTCTCTTTTTGCGCTCGAATTGTTTGCTCCGTTTTTCTTCCTCTTCCTCGTGCCTCTTTTTGCGCTCGAAACGTCGCTGGGGTGGCGCGACCAGATTCAGTTCACGCGCCAGGAAGGCGCCCATCAATCCGATAATGAACACGATCAGCGCGGCGTACTCATCCAGCATGACCGTAAAGGAGAAAGCAATGATGCCCAGAAGGATCGTTACACCGTAGAGGGAGTGAACTACCTGTCGCTGAGTGAGTCCCACGTCGAGCAGGCGATGATGGATGTGTTCGCGGTCGGCCTGGCCCACGTTTCGGCTATTGAAATAACGCCGCAGCACCGCCAAAATCGAGTCGAACAGAGGAATACCAAAAACAATCAGCGGAATGAGAAACGCAGAAACGGCGAAACTTTTTTGCGTCCCCCGAATAGTCAGGCACGCCAGGGTGAAGCCTAAAAACATACTTCCCGTATCTCCGAGAAAGATCCTGGCGGGATACCGGTTGTATTTTAAGAAGGCCAGCGTCGAACCCGCCAGCGCAGCGTAGACGTAGGTGACAAATCCGGCACCCTGATTGATCGAGATAAACAGCAGCGTCGCCGATGTAAACAGCGCGATTCCGCAGGCTAAACCATCCAAACCATCGATGATGTTCATCGCGTTGGTCAGGGCAATAATCCAAAGCATCGACAGCGGAATCCCGAGGACCCCCAGATTGACCGTATCGCGCATCTGGGCCCCAATGGGGTTCGATGCCAGCTCAAAATGAACACCCAAAGCCACGGCGACGCCGGCGGCGGCCGTCTGTACCACCAGCTTCAACCAGGGCGACAGGTTCCGGATGTCGTCGATGATGCCAAGAGTCACAATAATCAGGGATCCGGCGAGGATTCCGCCCAGCTGGCCCAAAAACGAGCCCCGGATGAATTGGTTGACCAGGCAACCGAGCAACAGCGACCCATAGAGGGCTACCACCACGGCCAATCCACCCAGCCGCGGCACGGAGATTTGATGAACCTTCCGCTCGGCGGGAACATCGACGGCGCCGATGCGCTCGGCCAGGGGTATAACGAGCGGAGTCAGCACGTAGGTCAGGATCAGACTCACGGCAAAGAGGAAAATATAGATGATCATGTGGGCTTATCCCTTACCGCACTAGCGCAACAACATTGATCCTAGTGACGCTC